>CAZNOK010000346.1:0-1513 GCA_964574605.1 uncultured Verrucomicrobiota bacterium | reverse complement strand
ATGCTCGCACGCTGTTACGCCCAGACCGAACTGTACCGCCTCACCGGCGAGGAGAGCCTCCTGCACATGAGCCAACTCATGCGAAACGAGTTGCTCAAGAAGGGGGAGGGTGGCATGCTGGTTACCGGCTCGTGCTCCGACGGCGAACAATTCACCTACGACCAGAATGGACGCGGGGCCGTCGCCGAATCGTGTGTCACCGCCTACGTGCTGCGGTGGATCGACAGCCTTCTGCGGCTCGAAGGCGATATGCGCTACGGCGATTTGTTGGAACGGACCATGTACAACGCCCTCTTCGCGGCCAACTCGCCCGACGGACGCTGGATCCGCTACTTCACCCCGTTCAGCGGCCGCCGCGAGTACGACACTCGCGACTTCTTCTGCTGTTGCGGGAATTATCGCCGCGCCGTGGCGGAGCTGCCGCAGAAAGTATATTACCGCACGCCGGAAGGCGCAGTCGCGTTGAACCTGTTCACCAACTCGAAAAAGGCCTTCGACGTGAAGGGGCACTCCGTCACGATTCTCCAGGAAACCGCCTATCCGAACGACGGCGACGTGAAACTGACGTTCTCGACGCAAAACCGTGCGCCGGTGCCGTTGGTGTTTCAGTTCCGCACGCCGCGCTGGTGCGACGCGATCACGCTACGGGTGAACGACGAAGCCCCGGTGAGGATTGATCCGCTAAGGCAGAGCCTCGGGTGCTACGTGCTCAACCGGACATGGAAGGACGGCGACGTGGTGAAGATCTCGATGCCGATGGCATGGCGACTGCTGCGCGGCCGGGCGGTACAGGACGGCCGCGCGGCGCTTTTGCGTGGGCCGATTGTGTATTGCATCGGCAAAGACCAGAACGCCGCCCTGTTGGCCAAGTGCCCCGAACCGCGAAATCTCGTCATCGACCCGGCGTCCATCGCCGAGCCGGTAAGAGATGATTCGATTCGTCCGAACGGTTTGAAAGTCATCGCCAAAGCGTGGCTGAATCAGGATCGCACCGGCGACAAAGTCGACGTCACCCTGACCGAGTTCATCGACCCTAGCGGCCAGGAGGTGTACTTCCGCGTGCCGAACCTCGCCGACACGTCGCCGGTGCGCCTGATGGACGACGAAATCGTGTCGTGGCCGAACGAGTTCGTCAACGCTCACGTGCTGAAGGCGTTTTACGGCCCGAAGACAACGGGCGACCTCGCCGCGATCTTCGAGATCCGAGGGGATGTCGTGGCCGATGTTGCAGCGGACTACGTCAACCCACGCGGCAAAACCGGCGTGAAGGCGGAATTTCCCGACGCCACGGGCGGACGCTGGGCGCTCGTGAACTGCAAGAACCGGGGGCTGCTGTCCACGGCTCCGCCCGGCGACGTGAAACGGTTGAACTCGCAGTTCAAAGCGTTCGGCTCGCCGCTGGGCTACGCCTACGGTCTGGAGAATCAGGGCGATCAACTCGGCTTCGTGTCGGACTATGCCCCCAGCGACCGGCAGGAGGACGCCTGGCGGGAACATTACACGGAGAAGATGT
>CAZNOK010000345.1:0-1638 GCA_964574605.1 uncultured Verrucomicrobiota bacterium | reverse complement strand
CCTGTGGACTTCGCCGCCAGAATCATCAGTCTGTGTCCGGTCAGTTCTGTGAAAGCCCTCAATTTGTCTTGGACGGGCGCTGATTGTACCCAACCTGTTGTCGTCATTTCGTTCAAAACAAGCTTCTCCATTACCACGACGCAAATAAAACCACATATGAAACGGTGATGTCTATCAGGATTTTCCCTAATTTCCTGTAAGGCGATCCCCTACACCTTGTCCATCAATTATGCTGTTTCCCCCTCTGTTTTTCCCGTGCAGGGGATTGAACCGGATGCGGACGCGGCTGTGCGTTCATCTCGTCGAAGGCTTTCTTGAGGCGCGCGACCACGTCAGGGTGCTGAGCGGCTACGTCATGCTGTTCGCCGGGATCAGCTTGGAGATCGAAGAGTTGCATCGGCTTCGGTTCGTCGCCGGTGGTCAGGCCGGGGTGCTCTTCGGGACGCGGTTGCTCGAACGGAGCGATGATCGTGACGCCGTCGGGACCGCGCGGGTCAACCCAGTCTTTCTTGAAGCTCTTAAAGCCGTCGCGGCCGGCGAGGACGTGGAGTTTCCAACGCGTGTCGCGGATGGTGGCGAGATTCGGGCCTTGCGCGCCGAAGATGAACTCGTGCGGACTCTTCGCGTCGGAACAGAACAGCGGCATGATGTCGCGTCCGTCGAGCACGAGGTCCTTTGGCGGCTTGACGCCGGCGATCTTCAACGAGGTCGCGAACAAATCCATCGTCACCGTCAGTTGGGCGCTCACGTGGCCGGCGGGGATTGTCCCCGGCCAACGCGCGATGCACGGCACGCGATAGCCGCCCTCGAACGAACTTCCTTTCATGCCGCGCAAACCACCGCTGCTGCCGCCGAACCACGGGCCGTTGTCGCTGGTGAACGCCACGAAGGTCTGTTTTTCGATGCCGAGTTCTTTGAGCTTGGCGAGCACTTCGCCGACGCTCCAATCCAATTCAGCCACGGTGTCGCCGTAGAGGCCCGCGCCGCTTTTCTTGTAGAAGTCCTCCGATGGCGCGAGCGGTTTGTGGACGTGCATTTGCGCAAAGTAGAGGAAGAATGGACGGCGACGGTTGCGCTGGATGAAATCGAGCGCGCGTTTCGTATAGCGTTGCGTCAACGTTGTCTGCACGACCGGATACTCGACGCGTTTGTTGGCGTCGAGAACTTGCACGGGGCGCATATCGTTGGAGTAGGGGATGCCGAAGTATTCGTCGAAGCCGCGACCCGTGGGCAACCATTCCGGCTTGGCGTGGCCGAGGTGCCATTTGCCGACCATGCCCGTCGCGTAGCCGGCCTGCTTGAGCAACTGCGCGAGCGTCCGTTCGCTCTCCGGCAGATGCAGGCCGTCGGCGACTGGCCCGGCATCGGGTGTCGGATTCGTTGTCATGCCGCAGCGGAACGGATAGCGCCCCGTCATCAACGAAGCCCGCGTCGGCGCGCAGAATGCCATGGGACAGTTGAATTGCGTGAGGCGCGCACCCTCGGCTGCCATCCGGTCGAGGTTCGGCGTCTTGAACTTCGGATGCCCATAACAGGCGAGGTCGCCGTAGCCGAGATCGTCGGCAAGGATGAGGATGATATTTGGACGCTGCGGAGCGGCGAAGGAGGAAGGAAGAATTAAGAAGGAAGAAAGAAGAA
>CAZNOK010000344.1:0-1722 GCA_964574605.1 uncultured Verrucomicrobiota bacterium | reverse complement strand
ATCATCGAGCAATGCAATTGCCCGCTCTCGCACGCGGAAATTGAAGCCATGCACCTGAACGCCCTCGGTGTCGGACTTCTTCATCCCGGAGTGCTGATTCGAGCGGATGCGATCCGTCGGGTCGGTGGCTACCGACGCCAGTTTGAAACGGCGGAAGACTACGACCTGTGGTTGCGGCTGGGGGAAATCGGGGAGTTGAACAATCTGCCGGAACCGCTGTTGAAATACCGGTTTCATTTGGAAAGTGCCTCCAAGCGTCAACTCGCTAGGCTGGGAAAGATCGCATGGGACGCTCTTCACGAAGCCCGCCAACGGCGCGCCTTGCCGCCACTGCTCAAGCCGGAAGATAGTTCGGAATCAACACTTGATGTTGTCATCATCTCGTGTATCAACGGCGCATTCTACTCGCGAAACTATGCCACTGCCCGCAAACATCTTTTCCGTCTCCTCCGAACAAGCCGCTGGTCCGCCCGACGCGTGCGCCTGCTGCTGAAGGTCCTTCCCGGACCGCTTGCGTGGCACATCCTGCGCGCGCTCGGCCGGGTCCCGAAGCACTATATTCGGTCAGTTGTATGAAAGCTCAATGGCTCCGCCATCTCGGTCGGCGTTTGCTCGGCATTCCGGAGTTGACGCTGGAGGAAATGCCCGATGCTCCGGGTTTGTTCCGGCAATACCGCGGCCTGCTCGACACCGGCCACAAACGCGTCCCCGGCGGCTGGCTCTGCGACGGGGAGTTTTATCCGGACTATCTCACCGTCGGCGGCGCGTCGTTCGCGATTCGGCGGACGGCGTTGAAATGGTGCAAAGGCAACGGCGTGGACATCGGCGCTGGCCTCTGGCCGTTACCCGGTGCGACGCCGATTGACATCGAAGCTGGTCCCGGTGTGGCGAACTCGCTGACCAGCGTCGCCGGCGGCAGCTTGGATTTCGTGTTCAGCTCGCACTGTCTCGAACACATCACCGACTGGCGGCCCGCGTTGCGGGCGTGGACCGGCAAGCTCCGCAAAGGCGGCATCATGTTTCTGTATTTGCCGCACCCGACTTGCAAACTCTGGCTGCCGAGCAACCCCGCGATGACCGCGCACCACAAATGGTCTCCCACGCCGGAAATCATCAAGCAGGCGTTCGCCGACCTCGGCGTCAACGTCGTGGACTGCGACGACGGCCCTGACTACTTCTACAGTTTCTACGTCTGCGGACGATTGTGAGCCTGAACTGGCGCAAACTTGCCGACCCCGCTGCCGTGCGGATGGCGTGGCAGATCGAGACCGGGGCCGCGCGCTGGATTTTCCGGCGCAGCAAGCCCGACGTGATCCTGCATTTCCTCGGTGGCCTCGGCGATGAGTTGTTGCTGACCTGCGTGGCGCACGAGCTTCGCAAGCGGATGCCGTCGTTGCGCATCTGGCAGATCAGCCACGCCGCCGAACTGCTCGAAGGTAATCCCGACTACACGCTTGTGCTCGATCAATCACACTGGGCGCTGCGGCACTCGAATCTTTTGAAGCGTTGGCGGCTGCCGTTGCGTTACACCGAGATGCCCATCGAAGGCCGCGCCGAAACGCCGCCGCGCGAACACATCCTCGCCGTTCTCTGCCGCAAAGCCGGCATCACCGGCAACATCGAGTTGCGCCCGTGGCACCGGCCCGCCGGTGATGGACGACTGGCACCGCGGCAAATCGCCATCCAGAGTGTCGGCGAAAAGACGCACGAGACGTGGATGGC
>CAZNOK010000343.1:0-1733 GCA_964574605.1 uncultured Verrucomicrobiota bacterium | reverse complement strand
GCTATACTGACGCCATGCAACATCTGGTGGACGCGTTTCTCGATCACCTCGCCATCGAGCGAGGTTTGGCGGCGAATACACGCCTCGCCTACGCGGACGACCTCGCGCGGTTCATCGCGTTCCTCCAGCGCCGGGGAGTCGCGCAGATCAACGCCCTCCAACGCCAGCACATCGCCGACCATCTGATGGACGAGCGCAAACGCGGCCTCTCCGCCCGCAGCGTCGCCCGCCACCTCGCCGCGCTCCGCATGTTCTGTCGCTTCCTTTACCGGGAGAAACTGCTCGCCAACGACGTCACACAATTGGTTGACACGCCGAAACTCTGGCGCACGCTGCCGCACACGCTCAGCTACGACGAAGTGGATCGCCTGCTGGCCGCGCCCGCGACCGGCACCAAATTCGGCTTGCGCGACAAGGCGATGTTCGAGTTGATGTACGCGACCGGCCTCCGCGTCAGCGAAACCGCTTCACTCAAGCTCGGTGACATCAATCAGGAAGCGGGTTTTTTGCGCACGATCGGGAAAGGGAGCAAGGAACGAATCGTTCCCGTCGGCAAACAAGCCATCGAATGGCTCCAACGTTATCTTGCCGAGGCGCGACCCTGTTTTGGCAAGACCCCGCCCACGCGCGGCGAGATTTTTCTCTCCGTCCGCGGTACGCCGCTCAGCCGCAAAACGATTTGGCATCACATCAAGAAATACGCCCGTGCCGCCGGCATCACCAAGACCATCACGCCGCACACGCTCCGTCACAGTTTTGCCAGCCATCTTCTGGAAAATGGCGGCGACCTCCGCGTCATTCAAGAGATGCTCGGCCATGCCGACATCAGCACGACACAAATTTACACCCACGTGGACCAGCGCCGCCTCAAAGACACTCACTACCGCTTTCACCCGCGCTCCGGGCGACGCTGAGAAGATGTTTCCGTTTGAATTTTCGGCTCGATTTTTTCCGCCACACCGCTAGAGTGCGATCATTGCTGTTGGATTTCAGCTCCGTGACGAAGTTGTTTGAAGGAGGCACGACGCTCACATCCCGCCGCAAGACAACCGGAGCACGTAATGCCGCAGCAGAAATTACAGAACACGATTGATTACAACTTCAAAGACACAGGCTTGTTGCTGGAGGCATTGACGCACCCATCGCTGGCCCACGAAAAAGGACGAGCCAACAACCACAATCAGCGTTTGGAGTTTCTCGGCGACGCCGTATTGCAGTTGATGTTGACCGACCGCATTTTCGACCTTCACCCCGACTTTCCGGAGGGCAAACTCACGCAGATTCGCGCGCACCTCGCCAACCGGCACGCGCTTTACTACCGCGCCAAGGCCATCGAGTTAGGCAACTATCTTCTGCTCGGCAAAGGCGAGGAAGCCAACGGCGGCCGCGAGCGGCTCTCCAATCTCGCTGACGCTTACGAAGCGTTGCTCGGCGCGATTTATCTCGACGGCGGCGTGCGGGCTGCCCGCAAATTCGTCAACCAACAGTTCCGCGGCGAGTTCAAACTGGTCCGTCAAACCACGCCGCAACAGAATCCGAAGGGGCAGCTTCAGGAGCTTCTCCAGGCAAAGTCGCCCGCCAACCCTGTCTACCGGGTCGTTCACGAATCCGGCCCCGACCACAACAAGTACTTCGAGGCAGTCGTCGAGTGGGATGGCAAGGAAATTGGCCGTGGCAGCGGTTCGAGCAAGAAACAGGCGGAAGCCGCCGCCGCGCAGTCCGCGTTGAACAAC
>CAZNOK010000342.1:0-1737 GCA_964574605.1 uncultured Verrucomicrobiota bacterium | reverse complement strand
CGTTCTTGAGACGAATGAACTCAGCGAACTGGTTGTCGGGCCACACGTCGGTCAACTTGCCGGCGCGCAAGAAGGCGAAACAATACGGGATGGTGAAATTCACGTCGAGCAAACGACGCCCGGCGTTGACAAAATCGAAGTATTCAGGCCGCACCACGGGCACAATGGCCCACTCCGCCGTGTACGTCTTGCCGGGCTGAAGAACAAATTGGTTGTCCGCCAGACCGATCACGCCGTCAGCGGCATAGTTGGTGACGTGAACCTGAAACTCGTCGTTCAATGGCAGCAAACCGAGACCGGCTTTCTCCGTCACGCCGAATGTCGTTGGGTTGGCTCCATCGGAGGAGGTGCCAACCAATCCAGCGGGCGAATGGCCGGCCAGCCAGATTGTCTTGAGCGGAGTGAGTGTCGCTTCGTGCCGTTGCATGAGGGGCAGGTTTTCTTTGGTGAGGTTCTTGAACGTGTCGAACACGACAATTGCCTCGGCCTTGCGCTCGATGCGCCGCGAGTGAGCGAAGAACGCGTTGGAACCTGTTTCCCACTTTCGCGCAGGCGTCGAGAACCGGCTCTCGATGGTGAACTTCTCGCCGGCGATTTCGATTGCGAGCTTCGCCTCCGGCAGTTCGCGCAGCGTGTAATCCGTTTTCAGGTCCTTGAGCGGCGCGCAGATGGGAATCGGGCCTGTCGGCGGTCCCGCCTTCGGTTTCGGCGGCGGAGGCGGCGCGGTGAACAGCAGCTTGCCATCGGCGGCGGTGAGCGACCGCGTGACCTTGTCGCTGCACGCGTTCTCGATGAGAAGTTCGTTTTCGCCCTCGCGCAACAGGTCGCCGACGCGCAGTTCGAACTCGCAACTTTTGATACCTGCGACGCCGTATCCTGAATTGTCGGCGCTGGTGAAATCCGGTGCGTAGTAGGTCGTGAACCTGTCGGCAGCAGTATATCGAACGATCCGTCCACTTGTGCCCTTGGCTTCGAGCGGTTTGTTCAAGAGCCGGTTGCCGTCGAGCTTTGTGCCGTTGAGCGTGAGCCGCAACGCGTGCGTGTAGCCGCCGACTTTCGGCGTGTCCATGCGCGCCTTCAACGCGAGCACGGCCTCCTTGCCTGCGGGCGGCTTGCCGGTGGTGAACTTGAACGTCTGCTTCTTGCCCGGCTTCAACTCCACCTTGTCGAAGACCGTCGCGCCGCGGACAATCGCCGGCGCTTTGCCATCCGCGCCGGCCAGCACAGCCGTGTTGAGCCGGTCGCGCGTGATCTTCCACGGTTTCGTCGAGAAGCTGAGAAGCTTTTCGGGACGCGCCTCAGTGCCATCGGTGTCGAAGACCGCAACCTCGATATTCACCGGCAAACCGGCTGCTGGTCGCGCAACGCCAAGCAACGACCACGGGATGGCGGCTTCGAGTGTGTAACCGCGGGCGGTCTTCTGCGCAGCCACCACGGCGCCTTTGAGGGCAAGCCCCGCTGGCTTGACGCAATAGGCTTCCGGCGGGCAATCCGCCAGCGAATCGCCGGTGCGCTGGAAGTTCCCCGGACTGAAAACGATTTGGAACTGGCCTTTGCCGAGGTGCGTGCGCCCCGGCTCCTCATCCGGCGCGAGGTCGAGGAAAAGCTGGATGCAATCGCCTTTCCAGATGCCCGCGCCGCGCAACGTCTGGCGCAACGTGTCGTCGGTGACATCGGCGGCGAGATAAAGCATGTCCTGACGCCACGCGATCCAGACTTTCGCGCTGAGGTCGCTGG
>CAZNOK010000341.1:0-1795 GCA_964574605.1 uncultured Verrucomicrobiota bacterium | reverse complement strand
CTAAGTGCTAGCAATGCTAGCACTTAGGCCGCGGAAGAGCGGTTGCGCCCATTGGTATCAGGCCCGTGGTTCAGCGTGCTACTTGACCGAGCACGATTTCATCGACGTTTTGCGCCGCTGCGGCCACTCCGTCAAAGACGGAGTTGTTCGCATCGCGGAATTGTGTGAGTGACCCTTTCTTGAGCGCGGCCGGCAACTGTGGGGCCAAATGCGCTGGCCGCGCAAGCCCCCTTTGCCCCAGATCGGAGAGTTCGTATGACAGAGAAGGAATTGAATGACCGGATGGCCGACGCCCAGGCGCGGGCCGAGAAGTTTGAGCGGCTCCACGCCGAGGGAGTCATTGAGGACGAACTGCGCAAGGCCGCCGAGGCGGCCGGCGCGTTCAACCCTGACCAAATCCTCACCTTGCTCAAGGGGAAGTCGCGGCTCGTGGACGCAGGCGGCAAACAGGTCGTGCGCGTCGTCTTGGTCGATGGCGACGGCAAGGAAGTCCATCACAGTCCCACCCAGGCGATTTGGCACATGAAACAGAACAAGGACAACTTCAACTTCTTTCGGGACACGATGGCGGCAACGTCCACGCTTGCCCCGCCTGCCAAAATCGACGCCAAGACCGACCTGAGAAAGCTGCTGGAACACATGCCGATGGACCAGTACATGAAGTTGCGGAAGGAGCGGCCCGAAGTCCTCGGGCTCAAGCCATTGCCGAACAGCGGCCGGTAGTCACACCTTCTCGACTCCCAAATCAACCGATGGAGAACACCTTATGCTTGACAGCGAAACGGTTCACGCCTTGGTCTGCGAAGCGCGTCCGGTGGACTACCGGATGCTCAAGTCGTATGTCGTCAAGGCCCCCTCCGCGCGTTACGTGCGCGAGGTGCAAATCCCCAGCCTCCACCGGAGGCATCCCACGATCTGGCAGCGCGTCGATAGCCAGCATTTCACCGCTAACTGAAGAGGAGACATCTCATGCAATTTGGAAAGCCCGAAACCCCGGCGGAGCGGAATGTCCGCATTGTCAGCGAGCAAGGCGCACTCCACCCGGCGGCCGTGGTCGAAATCCTGAAGCCGTTCGACGAGCAGACCGCCGCTGGCCCCATGCCGTTCGCAACGGTTGGCGGCCAAGTCGTTCCTCTCGCCACTGCCGTGACCCGGCTCCGCGACGAAGCGCCCCACCTTGCCGCACTGTTCGACGCCAAGGGCAAGCTCGACTACGCGAAGATGTCGCAACCGGAGTACCGCGCCGTTCGCGCCCACGCGCCCGCATTGGTCGGCCTGCGGCCGATTGGGAAGCGATGGTAGTGCGGCTTGTCCTCGTCCCGCCCCGGTCCACCGACCGGGGCGGGCGAGGGCTGGCTGCCAGCGTATAAACGCGCTTCTCGACCGAGAAGATGCTTCTGGGGCGCAAACGAATTACAATGGAACTCAAGCGAGGGAAACAACTATGAGCAATGCCAGCAATGCCGCTTACCTGCGAGTGTCCAGTGACAAGCAGACCGCGCTCCGTCAGCGCGAGTCTCTGAAACACCTGCCGATTGATCGTTGGTACGAGGACTCCGAGGGCTACAATCCCCGCGATCGCGCCGACCGCCGCCCGGCGTTCCAACGCCTGTTGCGGGACGTGGAGCGGGGATTCATCAAGAACATCTACGTCGCCTCTCAAGACCGTTTCGGCACCAAAGACGCTTACGAGTTGGGGCACTTCTTCACCCTGCTGCGCAAGCACGACTGCCGCCTGCTCGACGCCACAGGCAAGGTGCTCAATGCCGACGACGACGCCACGGTGATTACCTCC
>CAZNOK010000340.1:0-1842 GCA_964574605.1 uncultured Verrucomicrobiota bacterium | reverse complement strand
TGCCACGAGTTTTCCTAGCCGCCCAAAGTCTATTTGCAAACGGACGTTGGTATAACACGGATTTCACTGATGGTTCAGAAGGCTGCACAGGCGAAGGAGGCCGCGCCGGATTCTCTCTCCCAATTTGTTCCGGTATCCGTGCCATCAGTGTCATCCGTGGTTAAATTTCCGGTGTTTCTTGGCCCTCATGCCACTCAAGGCGCAATCTGCAGGGAATCCTTGAGTCTGGCGAAAACTTTTTCGCCGATGCCGGGCACGCGGCGCAAATCATCGACCGACTTGTAAGGTCGCCCCTCGACGATGCGCTCGGCCAAAACCTCGCCCACGCCGGGCAGGAGCATTATTTCATCGACCGTCGCCGTGTTGGGATCGAGCGGTTGCCCGATATTGGTGCCGAAGGCTTCCTGCAACTCACGCTCTTCCGCACGGCGATCCTCGCGCAGGGTGATCAAGCGTTGCGGATCAGTCTTGGACCAAATCCCGCGGCGGGCGATGGCTGCGCCGAGTTCGAGATCGTCCATCTTGGCTTCGGCGGCTTCGGCATTGAGTCCGCCCGGCGTATTGCGGCGCACGCCATAACTGCGGGCCAAGCCTTCGCCAACGAGCACTTCGCCAAGGTCATGTCCATCGGACAGCGTGATGAATCCGTAAGTGCGCGGCTTGGCCGAGCGTCCGGGGGCCGTGGCGAAGGCGGTCTGCACCGTGAACGGTTTAGCCAGCAACTTCTTCACTTCATCCGCCGCACGGCGGCCGAACTCGAGGGTCACTTGATGGTCATCGATCCCGAAATACGAAGATTGATCACGCACGCGACGCTGGTCGGTTTCGGTCGCCGCGGAGACCTCGTTGCAATCGACGTAATAAAGCCGCAGAACGATTTCTTTGCCGTCGGGCAGCTTGACCGGAAAGCTGTCGCCATCCGCCCAGCCTGCTTCGACTATGCGGCAATTTTCGAATTTCTGTAATTCCTGTCCGAACGCGGCGGAAACGACGGCGAGCAACAGGAGAGCGACAAGTCGCTTCATGCCAACAAGCTAACACAGAATTCCCGACCAAGCCAGCAGCACCAACTCACTGATTCGTGAAGATGACGCGGTAGAAGTTGTTCGTGCCGGGGGTGAGCGGGACGGTGAACTGTTGGCGCTGGTAGTAGGCGGGCAGCGGGATTTCCAATTGGTTGGTCGAATTGCTGATCGTCACCGTAAAATTTGTCCACGGTCCGGTGGAAAGGTTGGTCGTGTTTTGCACGGTGTAGTTCGACGTGGAGTTGCTCAGTGCGATGAAGCTGATGTTCGATGACGCCATGACAAGCAGCGCGGGCGTGCCGACCGTCGGGTTGCCGCCGAAGGCGTATTCGACGTTGTTGATGAAGCCGTCACCGTCGGGGTCGGCCGTGCCGTTGGTTTCGGCGCCGGTCAGGCTGGAGTAGTTGGTCAGCCAGTTGCTGTAAGTCAGGAACGTCGGCGGCGGGGCGCCGAAGTCGAAAGTGATCTGACTAATGTTGGTCGCCGGTTGGCCGTTGTAAGGCGCTTCACTCCGTAAGACATTGACGGCGGAGATGGTCGCGGTGACGGTGCCGCTGCCGTTGGTCGGTGTGCCGACGATGGAGGCCTGCACGTCGGTGCCCTCGGGGTTGAGGTCGACGCTCAAGGCCAGACCGGCGGGCAAGCCGGTCGCTTCCCAGTAAGATGGAGTGTTGGAGTAAAAGAGCGCGTTGCTGAAGACCTGATTGTTCGTCGCGTTGAAGGTTGTCACTCCGTAGGGCACCGGGGCGTTCGTGTTCGTGCTGCTGTTGGGGTAGGAACCTTCATGCTCCAAAGTCAAAACTAGATTGGTTTGATT
>CAZNOK010000339.1:0-1921 GCA_964574605.1 uncultured Verrucomicrobiota bacterium | reverse complement strand
CTGAAGTCAATTCTGTGCGAACGGCGAGCGTTGTAGAAGCCAATCAGGTCAAGCCGGCGGCGCGATGACGGTGCGCCGAGTGTTCACGTTGAAAGAGGCGCACCCTACCGGGAATCTGGACGGCCTGAAAAGTGAACGCCGCCGCCGACAATGCGATAGTGCCGACAACAGCATCGGCGCGATCTGGACTTTTCAATCCGCGCTTGGCCATGTCGGGTTTCGGTTCAAGACAGAGTTGACCGCGTGAGTTGCAGAGACCTTTGCGAGTGGTCAGTTGACTCGCTAGGATGTCGTCATGCGGCAGGATGACGAGGTGTTTCTCGGCCTGCCGGCGCAACTCATACCAGTATTCGGAGATGAGGTTCGCATAAACTTCGCTGTTGCTGGCGGGGCTGCCGCCGTGAAAGCGGTCTATCGCGTAGCCGTTCTCTGAGAGACAATCAATAAACACCGTTCCCATGCCGTCTGCGTCCCCCCGGATTTGGTGAGGCTGAAGATTGTGCTGTCGAAACAAGGTGATGAATCGGCCACACGCTTCCATCGTGTTTGATGCTCGCCATGCGCCGGCAATCTCAATCTTGTTTGACCTCCGTATTGCCAGTACGTTCTCAGCGGAGCCGGCACCGAAATCACAAAATCCTTGTACCTCGCCTGTGTCAACGAACGCTGGCGGATTGTGAAGGCACGATTCAAGCATCCCCAGCGGGATGACAGTGTCGGAATCAAGTTCAGCAAACTCGCCATACACGGCAGAGAGAACGTAAGGATGATTCTCGCCGAATTGTTCTATCACGTCCGCAATCCATTGCTTGCTGATATGGTCGCACTGGTCGGCGCGAACATGATGGACGCGAAAGAATTTTCGCCGGGAAGTGAACGCCTCGTAAAAAAAGCCGGCGCGTCCGCCGGGGCTGGACAAGAGCAAGAGGCGTTCGGGCTGGCAGCGTAGCGCAGCTTGATAAACACCGTCCTCAATCGCTTTGCACTCGTCCAATACGATCAAGAGATGCGGGTGATGGAATCCTTCAAAGAGTTCGGCGCGGTCAGCGGTGAAGCCGATGATGCGGCTGCCGGTATGCGTGCGAATTTCATTTTCTAGGAACTGCCACGACGGGAAACGATGGCGATGCGACTGGATGTTTTGCAATAGCTCGGTGACTTGCCGATAGACTGCGGCACTCACAAGGGTCAAGGAGCCGGGATGGACGGCAGCGTTCCATGTCGCGCACGGCGCACCGAGGCGCGAAGATTTGCCGGTTCCATTGGCGGCGCGAACGGCGACGAAGCCCGGCTTGTCAACGTCGCAAAGAATCTTCTCTGCCCAATCGTACGAGTTTATTCCCAACACGGCGCGGACGAATCCGGGGCAAGTGGCGAGCAAGGCGTTGTCAGTCAACTTTTTCATCGGTATCAAATACGCGCCGCGCTTCCGCGATGGCGTCCAATGTTTCCCGGTCAACGATGAAACGATGCTCCATTGCGCCGACGTGCGCGACTTCAAGACGCGACTTCGCAAAAAATTCTGGGTGACAATGCTCAAGCAACCACGCTACCGCTTTCCAATCCGTTTGCCCGGCTTCCTCGATGATGGCGAGGCGTGAATTGATGCCATCGGCGACGGCCTTTTCGATTAGCTGATCGAAGTCATCGAAACGCCGACGCCAGCCGAAAAAGGTTTCTGTCGCAATCCCGGCCTTCGCACAAGCCAGCTTGAACGGCAGCCCGGCACGGATGGCGTTTGTCAACGTCGCCGTCGTTTGTCTGGTGCGCTTGGTTTTTCGCCCCGGCTTGCCGCGCTTCACCGGTTCCGTCGTGATGGCCGTTGCCGGCGATGATGCAGTCGGGCTATCGGTGTTCTGCATTAGAATCCTCTCCTGCTTTTCTTGCGTCGTTTCTGTTGCTGGCGCAACTCGCGTTCCAT
>CAZNOK010000338.1:0-1943 GCA_964574605.1 uncultured Verrucomicrobiota bacterium | reverse complement strand
GAGGCCATCACGACTCCGTGCAAGACGGGACCAAGCTGCCAGAGAGATTGAATTGTCTGCTCCGCGCCGGAGATGACGACCGTGTCGAACCCAAATAGAAACCCGGAGAGTGCCGATGTGATGGACCAAAAAAAGATGCGGTGTTTCATGGCCGCCAGTAAACGGCATCGGCCCCTGTCTGTCACGACAGAATTGATCTACTCGGTGACGGGTTTCCTGCCGATGGCGCCTTTGATGGCGGCTTCGATGACTTCCATCGAGCGCATGTTCTGGTAGAGCGTCAACGGATCGGGAATGACCGCCTCTCGCGCGTGGCGTTTCGCTTCTTCGATCCGCACAGCGCTCACCGATGGCGCGGCGGCGAACTCAAACAGACATTCGCTCAGGCGAAACGTCTTCGAGAACAGTTCCATCCGTTTCTTCTCGGCATCGGTTCGCGCGAGCGAGCGGGCTTCGTCCAGCAACGCCCGGCACCGTCGGATCATCTCGCGGTCTTTCTCGGTGGTCACAAACTGGTTGCTCCAACGATTCAGCTTGCGCTCCGGGCCTTCCTCGTTGTCGAGCGACGTCCAGAGCTTCTCCAAGGTCGCAAAGTAGTTGAACATTGGCGTGGCAGCGGGACCGAACATATCGTCGCAGAACTGACGCCAGAGCGCCGCGGTGTCAACGTCGGGGTTCCACCACGTCTGCGCGAGCACGTAGGACTTTGCGCCGTCGAGACCGAAATTTGGATACGTCTCGGCGTGCTGGTAGGTAAACGGCGTCTTGGACTTGAGATGACGCATGAACCGCGACCAGTAGCCGCTGTAGACGCGCGGAATCAGGTAGCCGTTGCCCTGATGCCAGTCGTGGTTGCCATAGACGGTCGCGACGCCAAGCCAGCGGTCGAGCGGCGTTATGCCGTCCGCTTCCGGCTTCATGAACGGATCCTTGTCGAACTCGGCAATGTGAAGGTTGGTGAAGACAACGATGTTTCGGTGAAGTTTGAACGGCGGTGGCAGGCGCGTCATCGAGTACGCGAGTCCCTCGATGCGTTTGCCCGGCAATTTCTTCTCGAGCCGCTCGGCGAGCGCGTTCATGAACCGCCAGAACAACTCCGAACAGGCAGCAAGGCGGTCCGTGCGCGACTTGATGAACGCGGCGCAACGCGGACACTCGCACACCACCCGGCTGTCCTGAATGCCGAACGAATACCAAAGATGATCAGGATGGACGTGGTAGTGCTCGACGACGGTTTCCTCGGCGGCATCGAGCAACTTCGGCTCGCTGAAACACGGGTTCCACTTCTGGTCGGCGGCGGATTTCGGGATATAACGCTCGCCCTTGATGATCGGATAAATCTCCGGCCATCGCTTGACAAACTTCTCCGGCGGGAAGGCGTGCCACATGTTGTGCTGGTGCGTGCCCGCCAGTCCTGTGCGCGTGTTGCCGGCGATGCGCAGTAACCAATCGTTGTAACCGGGTACAGCCAGCGGCCCACTCATGCTGGTGGCACGGACAAATGGCTCCTCGACGATATCGAGTGCCGCGGGAATGACCGGTTTCTGTTTGGGCACGCTGATAAAACGCTTGTCTGGCAAATAGAACCGCACGCCGCAAAACCGGTCGAGAAACTTCACCGCGCCAAAGAGCGTCCCGCGAGGACCGCCGCCGGCAATGACGATGATGTTGTCTTTTCGCCGGATAACGAAGCCGTCCTGCCAGAGTTTCGCAAGCTCCTCCTTATCCGCCCATCGCGTGCGGCCGAGGGCGAACACAAGTTTACCGCCGGTGTCTCCGAGCTTGTTCTCGGTCACAATCTCAGGCTTGTCCGGGCGGAGCCATTGTTGGAGCAAGGTCGCCGCCTTCGTCTCAAAGGCGTCGGCATTTGTCGGAACGACCAGTTGGAGGGACGCGCTCCGTCGCGTCCGTTCGGGCAACGCGGCCACGACGGAGCGTGGCCC
>CAZNOK010000337.1:606-1990 GCA_964574605.1 uncultured Verrucomicrobiota bacterium | reverse complement strand
ACGCGCTTCAGAGTCCCCCAGAAGATCTGAAGCATCGCGAATGGCTTAAGCCCCAGCAAAAAGCCCGACAGGATGCCACTGAACAGCAGGCTGGTGCCCGTGGCTGAGAGCCAGTTGACTGTGAAGATCGCCTCTTCGGCCTTCGGTTGCAGCACCACAGGCGTCGTCCGGAACACGGCGTGATGCAGCAACGGCACCGGAAATGTGAAGAACGTAATCCCTTGGAAACTGTTCAATACCTTCTTGACCGGCGGCAATCCCCAAAGAAAAACAAACACCGACAATAGAATCCACGGCATCCATGCGATCCATACCTCGCGACCTGATCTTGACAGCCGCTGAGCGACTTCAGAACGGGAATTGTTTTCGTGGTCGAACCGCCAAATCGTTTTCGGCCGCCAGAATTGGAGCAACAACACCATCGCGGCCATTGACCCAATTGAGCCGGCAATGTCCACCACCCAAGGGCCGTGATAATTACTGACTAGGCACTGAATGGTCGCGAAGCTCAGCCCGGCTGTCAGACATGCCGGCCAGACCTCACGCATTCCCTTGAACCCAGCCATTGCCCAGATCAACCAGAACGGAACAATCAACGAGAAGAACGGCAACTGCCTGCCCACCGCCGCGCTCAACGTTTCCGCAGGAAGTCCCGTTACAGCCGACAACGCAATAATGGGCGTGCCCAGCGCACCAAAGGCCACGGGCGCAGTGTTGCCGAGCAGCGCCAATCCCGCCGCCGGCAAGGGCCGGAACCCGAGGCCGATCAACATGGCTGCTGAAATGGCTACGGGCGTCCCGAAACCCGCTGCCCCCTCAATGAATGCGCCAAAACTGAAGGCGATGAGCAGTAGCTGAATTCGACGATCACTTGCCAACCCGGCAATGGATTCCTTGACGATCTCAAACTTTCCCGTCTTGACGGTGATGTCATAGACGAAGATCGCGCAGAGCACAATCCAACCAATGGGGAAAAGCCCGTACGCCGCGCCATTGGCCGTCGCCATGAGCGCGAGAGACACCGGCATCCGATAGACGACGAGCGCGATTACCAACGAGCAAGCCAGTGAAACCAATGCGGCGACATACGCTTTCGCGTGAAACCAAGCCAGCAATCCCAACAGAATGACAACCGGCAACGCCGCCACAAGGGCGGAGAGAGCAAGGTTATTGAGCAACGGAATGTAGGTCTGAGTCCAAGTGTGCATGTCGTGATTACTGGTCTAACAGGCGTGTCGATTCGCGAGTGTAGTGGTGGAAGATGGCGAGTCAAGCGCGGATTGATTGAAGCGCGTCTCTCCGTTACAGTCTGCTGCCATGACGAACCTAAAGGCAAAGGCCCGGGAGTTGCCGAACAAGCCGGGCGTCTATCTGATGCGCGACC
>CAZNOK010000337.1:0-596 GCA_964574605.1 uncultured Verrucomicrobiota bacterium | reverse complement strand
GGCTGGGACGCGTCATTTACGTCGGCAAGGCACGCTCGTTGCGGAAACGCGTCGGCCAGTATTTCCAGCCCTCACGCGCGATGCGATGGGAGCCGAAGACCGTTGCGCTCATCGAATCCATCGCCGACTTCGAGACATTCACGGTCAAAAGCGAAGCCGAGGCGTTGTTGCTCGAAGGCAAACTCATCAAGGAGTTCAAGCCGCACTACAACGTCCTGTTCAAGGACGACAAACGTTTCCTGCTGGTGAAGGTGGACATGCGGGACAGTTACCCGCAGTTCAAATTCGCGCGCCTCAAGAAAAACGACGGGGCCCGTTACTTCGGACCGTTCGCGCACGCCACCGCCGTGAAACTCGCGCTGCAATGGGCACGGAAGAAATACGGCGTCCTCATCCAAGGCAAAGGCGGCGCGCCAAAACCGAAAGACCTGAAATACTCGAACTACCTCGTACCAGTGCCACTCGCCGAGATGCCGCGCGAGGAATATCTGCGCCGCGTCGAGTTGGCGTGCGGATTCCTTGAAGGCGCCAACAAAGATGCGCAGGAAGAAATCGCGGCGCACATGCGCGAGGCGGCCAAGCTGCGCCAGTTCGAG
>CAZNOK010000336.1:0-2108 GCA_964574605.1 uncultured Verrucomicrobiota bacterium | reverse complement strand
TGGGCGGTCTGGCACACATATTTTCCGGCGGCACCTGCGGTGAGTTGCCGGACCGGAAGCCGGGACCGACCATCGAGAATCTTTTCAAGAGATCATGGTATTCGCATATCGCGTTGAGCGGGGATTTGTTTCTTCTGTATGACATCCACATCATTCACGGCCTGACGTGGGTGACTGGCCAGCGCGCCGTCGCCGCCACGGGTTACCGGCGCATTGTTCGTCCGGGCCCTCACGGCGACCGCACCGACTGCGGCGGAGCCGTGTTCCAAATGTCGGACGGAACCTGTTGGACGCACATGACCCAGCTTCTGCAAAACAACGCGGTCATGTATAATTTGGAAGCCGACCTGATGGGACGTGAGGCCACGGCGCACCTCGGTTACAAGGGCAAAGTGTTTGTCCGCGGCGGCCCGAAGCACTATTCAGGAGAGGTATCGAGCGGCATCTATGCCGACGGCGCCAAGGCCAACATCGCTGAGTTCCATCGTTGCGTGACCGAGGGCGTGTTCGACAACGAGACGGCACACCGTTCCGTGGACTGTCATCTGACGGCCATTCTCGGTCGCGAAGCCATGTTGCGAAAGACGTGGTTGACGATGGACGAAGTCATCAAGGAAAATAAATCACGTGAAGTCAACCTCCGAGGTTTGAAGAAATAGCCATGACCACAACCATCACGGTTCTGCTGTTATTCCTGCTCACCGCGACGCACGCCGCCGAGTTGGTCAAGGCGAAGGATGGCTCCGGATATTTCGGCTACAAGGACACACCCAAGTTGCCGTGGTGCGACTGGGTCGTTCACGATCCGGATCGTCCCGCGCCGAAACGCGTCGAACCCGGCCCCGCCGGCGCGCCAGTCGCGCCGCCGGCCGATGCGATTGTGCTCTTCAACGGTCGCGACGCCGATGCTTGGCAGACGCCGCACGACTGGAAGGTCGAGGACGGGTTCCTCGTTGCCGGCAACAAGAAGTTCAGTTCGCGCGAATCATTCGGCGACGTGCAAGTGCATCTGGAGTGGATGCCGCCGGCTGACTACACAGGCCCGTGGAGCAACCAAGGCAACAACGGCGTATTGCTGATGGGACTCTACGAGATTCAGATCTTCGATTCCTACAACGTGAAGATTTACCCCGATGGCGCTTGCGGCGCGGTCTATGGTCAGACGCCGCCGCGCGTCGAGGCCACTCGTTCGCTGGGCCAGTGGCAGAGCTTCGACATCATCTTCTTCGCGCCGCGTTTCGCCGACGGCAAATTGGTCGCGCCCGCCCGCGTGACGGTGCTCCTCAACGGCATCCTCGTGCAGCACAACCAGGAGATTTACGGCGAGACCGGCCACCGCAAGTTGCCCGCCTACACGCAAAAGATAAGCGCCGGCCCGCTCACCCTTGGCGGCCACGGTTGCCGCATTCGTTTCCGCAACATTTGGGTGCGCCCACTATAAGGAGACAAACCATGAACAACCAGATTAGTCGCCGTGATTTCCTGAAATACTCCACTGCCGCCACCGCCGCGGCGTTCATCCCGTCGCGCGCGTTCGGCGCGAACAACAAGATTGCCATCGGCTGCATCGGCGTCGGCAGCCGGGGACGCAACAACATGAAAGTGTTTCTCGGCTTGGAGAACTGTCGTGTCGTCGCGGTGTGTGATTCCTACAAGGATCGGCAGGAGCAGGCCGCGAAAATGGTGAACACGCAGTATGGCGACACCGGCTGCGCGATGTTCGGTGATTGGCGTCAACTCATCGCCCGCAAGGACATTGACGCGGTGATGATTGCCGCGCAGGATCATTGGCACGCGCTCATTGCCACCGCGGCCGCGGCGGCGAAGAAAGACATGTATTGCGAAAAACCGATGGGCGTGTCGGTGGTCGAAGGCCGGAAAATCCACGATGCGATTCGCAGACACAAGCGCGTGTTCCAATCCGGCACGTGGCAGCGGGCGCAAGGCAAGTTCCGGCAAGCCTGCGCGTTGGTTCACAACGGTTATCTCGGCAAGCTCCGCGAAATCCAAGTCTCCGCCCCCGGGCCGAGTTACCAGCCGAAGTATGAAGGTCCGATGGATCCGCAGCCGGTGCCGGACGGTTTTGATTGGAACATGTGGCGCGGCCC
>CAZNOK010000335.1:0-2126 GCA_964574605.1 uncultured Verrucomicrobiota bacterium | reverse complement strand
GAACCCGATGCCGACCGCGCGCGGCATTTTCAGCGCTCGCCGGCAATCTTCCACGCTCAATGTGATTCCCATGCCGAGCATGATGACCGCCAGCCCCCACCTGATCCAACCGCCGCTGAACCAAGTGAACCACGCCGGCCGCATCAACGCCAATGCGCCTCCGATCAACACCCAGACCGGAAACAGGTTCGTGACAACAGCCAAAATGCGATTCATGCGCCCTTCTTCTTGCGATGCGGCGCCATCAGGGCGTTGACGCCAACCAACTGGTCGCGGTGGTCGTACTCCAGCAGGACCGGAAACTTCTTGAGCATCTTCCTCGGCAATTCCGAAAGGAAGGCTCCATAAGGAGGTTTGTGTGGTCTTGGGCCGGTGGGTTTCCATTTCACATGAACCAAGTTAGAATCCAGCCAACATTCCACATCGCCTTCCCATAAGCGCACAATCCTGTCGGTCGCGATATTGATCGGCTCTTTGCGGCCGGGCCAATACGATTGGTAGCCATTGTGGACTTCGACACTGAGCTTTGTGCCGTGAAAGTGAATCACGCCGACATCAATCATAGCCGCCTGCTTGTTGGGGAAATCACGCTTGGCCGAGTGGAATCGCTTCCCGCCCAGCCGGATTGGCCCAGCGACCGGCAGTAACCTCCAGTTCTCTGCGACACCCTTGACGTGTCCGCAGATCCGACAGAGATCGTGGCCTTCACGGTTTCTCCGGTAACCCTCGTCGTGCCGGCATTGCAAACCCAGAAACTTCCAAGCTGACCCGAGTTGCCGATAAATCTCGAAGAACTTCCTTGCGCCCTGTCCCGACCGTCTCAGATACCGGTCCGCAATGAAGTCCATGCTGCGTAACAACGCCCGCAATTCACGCTTCAACGAGGCCTTTCGCGATCTAGTTTCCATGGAGGTACATTCATTCTCATGTAAAGGGCATAACCACACAAGACAATTGAGCCACAGTACTGACGCCCAGCGACGGCGCCGGTGGAGTTGTCGCGCGATGGCCCGGCATGCAGGCGTGTCCAAGAGCCGCGTGCAACAGATCTGGTCTCAGAACGACATCAAGCCGCACCAAACGCGTACCTTCAAGTTGTCGCGCGACCCCGAGTTTGAACCAAAGTTCTGGGACATTGTGGGATTGTATCTGAGCCCGCCGCAGAAAGCGGTCGTGTTGTGCTGCAACGAGAAGAGCCAGTGTCAGGCACTGGAACGGACTCAGCCTGGCTTACCGTTGGGTCAAGGGCATCTGTGCACACACACACATGATTATTACCGGCACGGCACATTGGCCTTCTTTGCCGCCTTGAATTACCTCGACGGCAAGGTCATCGCCCAGAGTGCCTCGCGGCATCGGCATCAGGAGTGGCTACGCTTTCTGAAGCCGATTGAGGCCGAGGTGCCTCACGGACAGCAGATTCATCTGATTCTGGACAACTACGCGACGCACAAGCATCCGAAAGTCCGAGCGTGGTTGAAGAAACATCCGCGGTTTCACCTGCACTTCACCCCCACATCGAGTTCTTGGTTGAATCTGGTGGAGCGTTTCTTCCGAGACTTGAGTCAAAAGGTGTTAGTGACGGGTAGTTTCAGCAGCGTGCGGCAATTGGAGGAAACCATGTTTGGTTACCTGAACGAGCGCAACTTGTGTCCCGCACGGTATGTGTGGCGGGCAGAAGGCACTCAGATACTGGAAAAGATCAACTGAGCCCGAGAAGCGCTCGCGAAGATAGAACAACGAACTTAGTGGACAGGTGACTAGCTACCAGCTACCTGTCCTCAAATACTCGTCAATCGCTTTGGCGGCCTTCCGTCCGGCGCCCATCGCCAGAATCACCGTCGCAGCGCCGGTCACGATGTCACCGGCGGCGAAGACGCCTTGCTTACTCGTCTTCAAGGTGTCGGGGTTCGCTTCGATGTAGCCGCCTTTGCGGGTCTTGAGGTCGGGCGTCGTGGACTGTACGAGCGGGTTGCTTGTCGTGCCGACGGCGATGACTGCCACGTCGAGCGGCAGTTCGTATTCGGAACCTTTGATCGGGATCGGACGGCGTCGGCCACTCTCGTCGGCAGGACCGAGTTCCATCTTGATGACGCGGGCGGCGCGGAGCCAGCCGCGGTCGTCGC
>CAZNOK010000334.1:0-2169 GCA_964574605.1 uncultured Verrucomicrobiota bacterium | reverse complement strand
CCGTAAGCTGAACCGCAAACAGGAGAAAAAACCAACCGCCCCGGACTCGCCGCGTCGCGTGTCCGGGGCGAACTGTTTATGGCAGCGATACAATCGCTGCGCGTCAACTCTTCATTCGTGTTTCATCACGCGGACATCGAACACACCGCCGGCGGTGGCGTTGGGATGCGCTTGGAATCGGACGGCAACCTTCTGTTTGCCCTGCATCAGGATGCGCGGAATCCGATACGTCACGTCGAAGTATTCGCCGGGCTTGTTGCGCTCCAACTTCTGCGTCGCAACCTTCTCCCCCTCCACCAGGATGTCGAAGCTGCGGCGGCCTCCGTCGCTCCCCCAGTAGGTGCAGAGCAAGTCTTGCGGCCAGTCGGACACGACTTTGAGGTCGTAGCTGAACCAGCCGTCAGCCGCATGACGCCAGCGCCGACCGTGAAATGTCCCGGCAGCCGTGCGCTCGCCTTTCCACGCGTGTTGTGCCTCGGACTCTGCGTCGCCGGGACAAACGGAATCAACCGTGCGCGCGGCGAGGGCTTGCTCGCGGCGTTCCTGCTCGGCGGTCTCCTGACGTTCGCGTTCGAGCACGGCGGGCGTGACGCAACGCCAATAGACGTTGTAGCGTTCCTCGTGGAGACGATAGAACGGGATGAGTTCAACCTCCGACGGGCCGGTCAGCCCGGTGGCGCGAAAGGTCAACGGTTTGCCGGCGACGGGCGTGACATGGGCGAGAACGGAGCCGGGATTGTCGGTCACCCACGACGGGGTCTTCGACAACAGCGGCGCGGATTTCTCCGGGATGCGCTGGGCGAGGAATTGTTGATCGGTCATGCCCTCGCGGCCTAGGCGACCAGCCAACACGATCGGGCCATAGAGGAAAGCGACGAACTCCTTGGTCTGCGGCAGGAATTCCTGATGGAGCTTCATTGGAACGCGCACGTCGAGCGTCTCGCCGTCGCGCCATCGCCGCTTGAAGTTGGCCGAACGCACCTTGACGGTCAGTTCCACTGGCTTCTCGCACTTGAAACGCAGGCGGACTTCGTCGCTCTCCGGGTATTTCGTCTCGATGCGGACGACGAGGCCCTTTTCCTTCCAAGTGAGTTCGGAGGGGATGAAGAGATTGACGCAGAGCGTGTCGGCGTCGTGCGCGTAGATGAATTCGCCGGCGCGGGCGTAGTTCTCCATGCCGGTGCCGACACAACACCAGAAGTCATCGTAGTCCCGCGAGTATCCGCGCCACGTGCCGGGGCGCAATGACGTGTAATAGACAAAGCCGCCTTTGCCGGGGCGCTCGGAGGCGAGGATGTGATTGTAGAGGGCGCGTTCGTAGAAATCGGCGGTGGCGGCATCGGGTTTCTCGCAGAACAGATGGGCGGTGAGCTTGAGCATGTTGTAGGTGTTGCAGGTCTCGGGGCCAACGACGGTCTTCATCTGGTCGGCGAATTTCTCGATGGGATGGAAATGCTCGTGGGTGGTGTTGCCGCCGATGACGAAGCTGCGGTCGCGCGCGACAAACGTCCAGAAGTTGCGGGCGGCGCGCGCGTAGTCGGCGTCGCCGGTCAATTCGGCGATGCGCTGGTAGCCGATGAACTTCGGAATCTGGGTGTTGCCGTGGATGCCGTCGAGCGTGTCGCGGTTCTCCAGCATCGGCTGGAAAATCCAGTCGTGCCGGAACTTCTTGGCGAGGCCAAGATACTTGGTGTCGCGAGTGCGCGCGTAAATCTCGGCAAGCGACTCCGCCATGCCGCCGTGCTCGTTGCGGAGCATGGTCTGAATCTGGTCGTCGTTGAGCTTGGCGAGGCGCAGGCCGACCCAATCCGCAAGCTGACGGGCGACATCGAGGGCTTGAGCGTTGTCACAGTGCCGGTGCGCGTCGAGAAGTCCGGCGAAGATCTTGTGAAGCGTGTAGTATGGCGCCCAGACGCGTTTGCCGGTCTCGACCCGGTCGAAGAATTCTTCCGGAAAGGCGGAGAGGTAGCCTGACTCGGCCTGGCACTTGGCGAGTTCGGCGACGATGTAGTCGGCGCGTTTCTTGAGTTCGGCGTCGCCGGTGCCGGCATGCATCAGGGCGCAGGCAGAAAGATAGTGGCCGAGAGAGTGGCCGCGCAGTTCGCAGGTCGGCTTCTCCCAGCCGCCGCAGGGTTCGGCGGTGGAGGGAAGACCGACGTTGGTGCGAAA
>CAZNOK010000333.1:0-2198 GCA_964574605.1 uncultured Verrucomicrobiota bacterium | reverse complement strand
GGATGGTTCGATAGCCGGCTCCTTGCAGCAGTCGCGGCAAAGTCACGTCGCCTCTCTTCAAGCCCTTCCAGTTCCACTGCGGCGGACCCTGCGGCCCGGCGTTGTTGTTGTCGGGATTGATCCAGTTTGTCGTGTGATGCCGCGCGGCGTTCTGCCCGGTCAGGATGGAATTGCGCGTGGGCGAGCAGACGCTCATGGCGCAGAAGTTGTTGAAACGGATGCCGCGCGCCGCCAGCCGTTCCATGTTGGGTGTCCGGAAATAGTCGTTGAGCGGATATCGCTTCGGTTTGCCGGCCTCGTCGGTGAGGAATGGCAGCGACGTGTCCATCACGCCCATGTCATCCACGAGGAAGATGACGATGTTCAGCCTGTCAGCCGCAAGACTCAACCACGGAAGACACAGAAGACACGGAAGAATGTATTTGAGGAGTGAGTGTAAGCTCATTTTGTTTTCATTCTTTGCGCAATCTTGTTGATGAGCCGGGCGACGTTCGCGCCGCTGCAATGCTGGCCAGCGACGGCGCTTTTCTTCCAATAATCCACGCCGCTGAGGATGCCTTCTTGTCTCAAAATGTCAACTGCCTCGTTGAGGTTGTTGGCGGGCTTGAATTTGCGTGCTGCGGCAATCAGCAATTCCGCCGCCCGACTCCCATCCACTTGGCGTTTCGCAACAGCGTTGGCGAGCCAGTAGTCAGCGTCAGCGACAATCTTGTTCTGAACGAGCAACTGCACATCGGCCTTCAGGTCCGGCTCGGCCTCTGGCCGCAACGGCGAACGATCCACGCCGGTATGGCCGGCGCGCAGTTCGTCGAGTGCTTTTTGCAGCCGCGCCTTCGCTTCAGGGTTGTCCGCCGGTGTTTCGGCCACGGGCGAATCGCTGATATCCACGAACTTGCCGTCGCCGTAGAGCTTGTGACGTTGGTCTGCGATAAAGTAATCCCGGCCAAGCTGCGCATAGACCCACGGACGTGGCTGACCGGGTTTGCCGAGGATTTGCGGCGCAATGCTGCGGCCGTCGAGCTTGAGGCCATCCGGTGTCTTGGTGCCAGTCAACTCCAGCACGGTCGGGAAGAAATCCGTAAAGTCGGTCAAGTCATGGCAGACCTTGCCTGCCGGTACGCGGCCCGGACAATTGACAATCAGCGGTTCACGGACACCACCTTCCGTGATGTCGCCTTTCTCGCCCAACATGGGACGACCACGAATCGCGCCAAGCGGTTGCCCTTGCGGGCCGTTGTCGGACGTAAAGATGATGATGGTGTTCTTGCGCAGATTGAGCCGTTCCAGATCATCGGCGAGTTGTCCCATCTGTTTGTCGAGATAAGCGAGCATGTCCACCACAAGATTCTTGTCGTCCTTGCTGTCTGGAGTTCGCACAAATGGCCCATGCGTCAACACCGCCGAGTAATAGACGAAGAACGGACGGTTGCGATGGCGTTTCATGAAGTCCACTAAAAAGGCGTGAGTCAGGTCGGGGCCATACTCGTCGGGCTTGCCCTGCACGACTTCGCCGTTGCGATAATAACGCGGATTCCAATAACGGTCTGGCGTGGCGCGTCCCATCCAGAGCATGGACTCGTCGAAGCCGAGGCGTTTCGGTGCCTCTGCGTCATCCGGCGGCGCGCTCTGGCCGAGCTTGCCGATGGCGCACGTCGCGTAACCGGCCTGCCGAAGAACAGCGGGGATGGTCGGATACATCGCAGGTTTGATCTCGGAGTTGCCGTTGCTGGTCGCGCCAGTGCGGAACGGATACTTGCCTGTCAGCAACACTGCGCGCGAAGGTCCGCACAGAGGCGTCGAGTAGCATCGTTCAAAGCGCAGGCCTGTGGCCGCCAGCTTGTCCAGATGCGGCGTCTTGAACGGTTCTGCCCCGTAGCAACCGACGCGCGACAAACCGACATCGTCTGACAGCACGAGGATGATATTGGGTCTATCCGCCGCGTAAGTGGACCACGGAAGACACAGAAGACACGGAAGAACAAATTTGAGGAGCAAGTGTGAGTTCAGTTTATTTTCTGCAGGTAGGGACGAGCCGCCGGCTCGTCCGTTGGGGTGCAATGACGCGGGCGAGCCGGCGGCTCGCCCCTACCATTGGTTGTCGCAACCGAATTGTTCCGGGCCAAGAACGTGTCCGGGAAAGCGCGTTGTAGCAACTGTCTTTTCATGTGGGTTGGAATGTGGGGTCTTGAAGGATGTGG
>CAZNOK010000332.1:0-2221 GCA_964574605.1 uncultured Verrucomicrobiota bacterium | reverse complement strand
GAATGCCGAGATCGACGAACACGCTCTTGGCGATTTGTGCCATGCTCACGTCCACCACGCTGCCGCGCAGGCCGAACAGCGGTGGCAACTTCGTGATGAAAATCCATGCGAACAGACTGTAGAAGAGCACTTGAAATACGCTGTTGAATGCGACCAGTCCGGCGCAGTATTCCGTGTCGCCCTTGGCCAGTTCGTTCCACACGATCACCATCGCGATGCATCGCGCTAAGCCGATCATGATCAACCCGACCATGTATTCCGGGTAACCGCGCAGGAACGTGATCGCCAGCACAAACATCAACACCGGGCCAACTACCCAGTTCTGCACCAGCGACAAGCCAAGCACCTTCCAGTTGCGGAACACGTCGCCGAGTTCCTCGTACTTCACCTTCGCCAGCGGCGGGTACATCATCAGGATCAAACCGATGGCGATGGGGACGTTGGTCGTGCCGGCGTTGAATCGGTTGATGAACTCCTCGACACCCGGCGCGAAGTAGCCCGCGGCGACGCCGACGCCCATCGCGAGGAAAATCCAGAGCGTCAGATACCGGTCGAGAAACGACAGTTTCTTGGTGATGCTTTCTTTCATAACGATTACAGAGTTGGATGGATGTGTTTTGCGAACAATTGTTGGAGTTTGCCGGGGCCGACTGGCTCTTCGGCAACCCACGGGACAATCGCGGCGCGCTTGGAAAACCGCTCGCAAACCTCCCGGATGTAGGGAACTTCGTCCGCACTACGCGCCACGAGCAACGGGTCGCGCGAGCCGCTTCCCGCAAAGCTCTGGTTGATGACCCACGCAAACGGTTCGATCCGCGCGCGTCGCAGGTCATCCTGCAACGCCGCCGCCTCATGTACCGGCGTCGCTTCCGGCAGGGCAACGACAAGCACGCGCGTGAAGCGCGGGTCGCGAAGCCGGGGTAACAGTTGGAGCACTTCCTCCGGCATGTCGCTGGCGTTGCGGGAAATCTCCCGGTGATACGCCTCGGTCGCGTCGAGCAACAACAGCGTGTGCCCCGTCGGCGCCGTGTCCAACACCACAAACCGGTCCCGGCCATGCGCCACGACACGGGCGAACGCGCGAAATACCGCCGTCTCCTCGGTGCAGGGCGAGCGCAAATCTTCTTCGAGCAACGCGCGCCCGTTGGCGTCCAAATCCCTGCCGGCCTTCGCCATGACTTCGGCGACGTACGCCTTGGTTTCTGCCTGCGGATCAATCCGGCTGACCTTCAACCCCTCGACGTGACCGGCGGCGGCAGCCACGTGGGCCGCCGGGTCGGTGGTGCTTAGATGCACAGGGAGTCCGCGCCGGGCCAGTTCCGTTGCGATGGCGGCGGCAATGGTGGTCTTGCCGACACCGCCTTTGCCCATTGTCATGATGACGCCCCGGCCAGACCGGACAAGATCGTCCACCAATGCTGACAGCGATTCGAGCGGCGGTAGGTCGAGGGTTGGATTGTTGACTTCGAGGCGTTCGGCTTCGCTATTGCGAATCAGTTGTCTCAACGCGGGGATGCCGACGAGATTCCGGGCGCGCAATGGCACTTCCACCACGGGCAGGCGTTTCATAAACTCCTGCTTGGCCGTCAGGGCGCTTGTGCCCCGTCGTTCCAGCGCAAGGGCCAGCGGATCGGAGTCGGAGGAGCGGAACACGCCGTTCAGAATGAGTTGTTGGTTGCGCACGCCCAACGCTGCCAGCTCGCCGCTGGTGCGCTCGGCTTCCGCCAGCGCCGGCGTTTGCGGGCGGCTGACCAGCACCAACGTGGTGCGGGTGGCGTCAGCCAGCGCGGCCACGGAGCTTTCGTAAATCGCGCGCTGTTTCTGCAAACCGGCCAACGGGCCGAGACAGGACATGCCGGAACTATTGTTCTCCAGGAAACCGGTCCACGCGCTTGGCAACGTCATCAGCCGCAACGTGTGGCCGGTGGGCGCGGTGTCGAAAATGACATGGTCGTAATCGGCGGTGGCCGCCGGTTCGCCCAGCAGACGGGCAAACTCGTCGAACGCCGCGATCTCCATCGTGCACGCGCCGGAGAGTTGCTCTTCCATGTTGCGCAGAAGCGCCTCCGGCATCTTGCCGCGATACGGCCCGACCATGCGATCCTGGTAGGCTTGCGCGGCGGCTTCGGGATCAATGTTCAAGGCATACAGTCCGGAGACTGCGGCAATCGGCGTGGGGTTGTTGAGGAGTGGTTGGCCGAGCACTTCATCGAGGTTGGAG
>CAZNOK010000331.1:0-2334 GCA_964574605.1 uncultured Verrucomicrobiota bacterium | reverse complement strand
GGTGGCTAGCCGGTTTTTCGCGGCCAGACTTTGAGCGCTGCGATCATCTGTTGTTTGCGCGACTGGTGGACCGGATTATCCGCTTCGTTGACGGTTTCGACGGGATCAACGGCCAAGTGATACAGATATTCGGTTCCATCTGCGTACCGAATGTATTTCCAGCCTTCGCCGCGCACCATGAACGAGCCTTTGGCGATGGAGTCGAGCTTGCGCGCGTTTTCCCGGTTACCGGGAATGCGCTCGCAAAAACTGAAGCGACGCGCTTCCGTCGGCGGGCGTTTCCCGGTCAGATAAGGCACCAGACTCTGGCCTTGAACGCTGGCCGGTATCGGCTGGCCAGTCAGTTCGAGCAACGTCGGCATGATGTCGGTCAGGTCTGCCGCCAGATCGCAGCGCTGCGACTTGAACGCGGGCGGGTAACGCACCAGCAACGGGATGCGGGTTATCTCGTCATAGAAGGCAGGGGTGCTTTTCCAAACCATACCGTGTCCACCGGCCATGTCGCCGTGGTCGGCGGTGAAGACGATGATCGTCCGGTCGAGTTGGCCGGAGCATTCGAGCGCCTTCAGGATGCGACCGACTTGGTCGTCCACCAGTTTGACCATCGCGTAATAGATTCGCAGAAACTCGCGCAAGCCCGGCTCGCCAAGCTCGGCAACGATTCGCCGGCCCCAATCCTTTGTGAAGCGACTCTCGATTGCATCACGGTTGGACGGAAGCTTGATCTTCGCGGGGTCGAACATCTCGTAGTACGGCGACGGCACGACATTGGGATCGTGCGGCGTGTTGAACGAGCAGGTGATCATGAACGGACGGTCGCGCACTGCCGCAATGCGTTCGATGGTTTTATCGGCAACGCGCACATCAAAGTTCTGCGACAACGGAAGCTGGAGCCGGCCCATCTTGACAATAAACTCGGCATGTCGCTGGTTCTGCCAACTCTTTTTCACTGACTCGATCGCTTTTAGAAATGGCGCCGACCGTTCCACCGGCAAAGCCCAACCCTACCAGTCCATCCAAGTCTCGGCGGGGCGCTTCCGGACATCGGCAAACGTCGCGGCCATCTCGCGCGCGTATTCGTGGTGCTCGCCAAACATGTCAGTGTAATAAGGCAAGTCGTCGTCCATCAGGTGCCATTTGCCGTAGTGATGGGTCGAATAACCGGTGCCATGAAGCAGTTTCTCGGTGGTGACATCGGACACATGGATGCCCTCCTGTGTGGACGGCGAGTTGTACGCCGGGTAATCGCGACGGTTGACGTTGATGACGATGCCGTGCGTGTGCGGATACTGTCCTGTGATGAGCGAGGCGCGCGACGGCGAACAGAACGGCGTCGTGCAGGTCGCGTTGTTGAAGCGAACGCCTTCGCGGGCGAGCCGGTCAATATTCGGCGTCGGCACATCGCCGCCGTAACAACTGAGCACACCGGCGTTGAGTTGGTCGCACATGATTAGCAACACGTTGGGCCGGTCAGCCGCCAGCAGTGTGCTGCTGAGTGCAGCGAAAAGAAGGAACAGTCGTCGTTTCATGTTATTTCGTGGATGTGCTCCGGATTTTCCGACGCGGCGGCGCGTAGCCGGGCGGAGACAGCACGCCGGCTTTGAGTACCTCACCGGGCATCGGAAGTTGGTAACGTTCCAGCCATTGATCGCCGGTCTCACGCAGGCGGGCGAGCAACCTCTCGCTCATCTGCCGGCGGAGCGCGGCGAACTTCGGGTCGTCGGCGAGATTCACCACTTCGGCGGGATCGGTGTCGAGATCGTAGAGTTCGATGGCGGGGCGGTGCAGATATTTCTCGATGCTGCGTTTGCCGATAAACTTGTCGCCGCGCCGCACTGTCTCGGTCCAGGGAGAACGCCCCACCACGTCGAGAGCGTCCTGCCAAGGCGATTGCCAACAGAGGTTCCAGATCAACTTGTAACGGCGCTCCCGCAGCGTGCGCATGGGATAATACATGGTTGCCTCGTGCATGACGTGGCTGAGTACGACTGAGTCCCAGCCTTCGGCGTGTTCTTGTTCGAGCACCGGCAGCACGCTGCGCCCGTGCAGCGGGTACGGCGCTTTCACGCCCGTCCAGTCGAGCACGGTGGGCGTGATATCGGCGAGCGACACCATCGCGTCCGACACAACGCCGCGCTTACGGGCTGCGGGACTGACAACGATGAGCGGAATCTGAACGCCCGGCTCGTAGTGACTGTAGCCGCCGTTGGGATACGCCGCGCCTTGATCGGAGAAAAACATGACGAGCGTGTTGTCGTCCTTGCCGGTGCGCCTGAGCATCGCCACCGCTTCACCGAAGCCTGCGTCGAGCCGTTCAATGAGTTCGCAATATTC
>CAZNOK010000330.1:0-2341 GCA_964574605.1 uncultured Verrucomicrobiota bacterium | reverse complement strand
CGATCGAGGAAAACGAACCGGGCAGGATCCCACTTCAACGATTGGCCGTGATAATAGGTCAGGTTCACCAGGTGACAGCAAATCGCCGAGCGCGCGCCGACCTGTTCGCTGGTGATGGGTTTCTTGCGCGACTTCACACAGTCGAGGAAGTCCGACAGATGGTTCTTGCTCTCGTAGAGTTTGATCTTCGCGTTTGCCAAGAACGCGCGTTCTGCCTTCTGCACTTGCGCCGCGCAGGATGTGGTCTTCTTGTCCTCCGCGCTGTTCGTGTATGAGGCGATGATTTCATCGCCACGTTTGAAAACGAATTTGCCGCGGTTCACCTGCACTTCGCCTTCCGAGCCGAAGAAGTGCACGCCGAACCCGTTCTTGTGCTCGACAGTGACGCCGTTGGCATAGACCAGTTTCACGCCCCGTTTCTCCTCCGGCCTCGGTGACAGCAATGTCTGCACCGGGCCGCTCCCGTCCATGCCGAGGCCCCATTGCGCGATGTCGAGATGATGCGCGCCCCAATCGGTGACGCCGCCACCGCCGAATTCGCGATACTTGCGCCACGCGGGGAAATGATCGTGCATGCCGCGAGGGCTGAGCACCGCGTTGTAGGGACGGACCGGCGCCGCGCCAAGCCAACGATCCCAATCCAGTCCCGGCTCCACCGGTTCCTCCGGCAAATCGCACGGCACGGCGGGGTCGCCAAAACTGCATTCGACGCGCTGCGTTTTGCCGATGGCACCGTTGAGCACCAGTTCGCAGGCAATCCGGAATTCCTTGCTCGAACGTTGCATCGAGCCGGTCTGCAAGACGCGACGATTGGCGTCCACGGCCCTCAAGAGCACAACCGATTCGTGGATGTTCTGTGTCAGCGGTTTCTCGCAATAGACGTCCTTACGCGCCTGCAACGCAGCCACCGCGATGTAGGTGTGCCAATGATCAGGCGTTGCAATGCAAACCGCGTCAATGTCCTTGCGGGCGATGATCTCACGAAAATCGTTGTAGGCGGTGCACCCGGCGCTCGTCGCGCCCTTCTTGGCGTAATAGTCGTCCACCTTCTTCTTGGCGTTCTCGCGCCGCGTGGTGTCAACGTCGCACACGGCCAGCACCTTCGTGTCGTTGCCGAGGAATCCGCTCAGCAGATGACGCGACTGTTTGCCCGTGCCGATGAATCCCATCGTCAACAGCGAGTTCGGTTTGGTCTCCGCCGCCCAGATGTGCGACGGCAGAATAAACGGCGCCACAACAGCGCCCTTGAGAAATGAACGTCGGGAGAATTTCATAGTCTTCGTTGTAGTGGAAACGAGCGGGTGCGACAACGATTTTTTCAACGGCTGAGCCTTGTCCGTCGCAGGCGGGACGCCCGTTCTACGATTCACACCCTACCACCGTTTCAGTGCATTGAGCTTTTGATTGTAGGGCAACCGCCCCGGTTGCCGCCGTGTTACCGATGGCAGGCGGAGCGCCTGCCCTACAGTCTCTTCAGCGCATTGATGAGTTCATTCAACTTATCCACGACCGCTTGAACTTCCGACTGCGAAGGCGGGTCGCTTACCGACAATGCCAGCGTATCAACCGTGCTCGGATTGTTCGCCGTGCCGGCAATCGCGTCGCTGAGTTGCTGCGCGCTGACTTCCCCAGGGTCGCCTTGCGGCCCTTGCTCGCCTTGGTCGCCCTGCGGACCGCTCGCGACGGTGAACGGCCCGTAGGTGGTGCTGTCGCTCATCTCGATGATGGCTTGGCCGGAACCGTTGTCAGAGACGTTGACGACATGGCGACCATCAGCGCCCGCGTCGCCCTGTGCTCCCGGTTCCCCTTGGTCGCCCTTTTCTCCCTTCTCTCCCTGTGGACCGGGCGGCCCGGCAGGAACAGTATCAATGAGGTCTTTGAGGCCGGTGAATTGGTTGCGAAGTTCGGCGGCGCTGACCGGCGAATTGTTCAACGGTCGAGTCGGGTCGAATGGCATACTCATGCCTCCTTTTCTTGTAGCCGCGAGCCTGCTCGCGGCCTTTGTTGTCAACCGCACGACACTCTACCGCGAGCAGGCTCGCGGCTACAGTTACGGGCCGAGACGAACGCGATAGAAGAGCGCGGTTCCGTTCGTCGCGCCGCCGGTGTGGACGTAGTTCGTGACGCTCTCGCCGACACCGGGGACATAAATCACCGGGCTAAAATCAGCGAACCCAGCGCCGGGAACCGAGTTGGTCTGCACCACGTAACTCTTCCCGCCAACGGCTGTCCATGTGATGCAAACATCGTCGCCCGCGCATGTCACGCCAGTAACGCGGAGGCAAGAGGAGCTATTCGTCACGATGGTGCCGGCTTGCGACTCTTGCAGGTTCGACATGCC
>CAZNOK010000329.1:0-2427 GCA_964574605.1 uncultured Verrucomicrobiota bacterium | reverse complement strand
GGCGGTAATAGCGGCGCTGGCGACCGTCCTTTGGGCCTTGCCACTCGCTTGTCACAGGGCCTTGTTGCTCCAGGTGGCGGAGGACAGGATAGATCGTGCCGTCCTGCCAGTTAAGGGTGTGTTTGGACTGCTCAAAGATGCGCTTACGAATTCCATAGCCGTAGTTCGGGCCGTCGCGCAGCACGTCGAGCACAATCAGGTATACGTTCCCGCTGCGAAGTTTCTCGCGAACTCATCGCGTTTCATGGTGAAAACATGGCACTGCCATGTATCATCGGAAGTCGAGCATGAACTTGGTTGCGCGTGGTGATTTGCGATGACAGCAAGGCAGGGGATGATTATATTCCACACATGGATCTGAGACAACAAATGCAACAACTGGCGGAACGCTCACGCGAGGCGGCGCGGACGCTGGCTAAGCTGGACACGGCGACGAAGAACAAACTGCTGCTGACGATGGCCGACAGCATCGAGAAGTCTGCCGCAAAGATCAAAGCCGCCAATGCCAAGGACATCGAAGTGGGCAAGAAAGCTGGGCTGTCCGCCGCGATGCTCGACCGGTTGACGCTCAACGACAAACGCATCGCTGACGTTGCCAAAGGTGTCCGCGAAGTTGCCGGGTTACCCGATCCTGTCGGCACCAGCATTAGCGAGTGGACGCGTCCCAACGGCATTCGCATCCAGAAGGTGCGTGTCCCCATCGGCGTCATCCTTATCATCTACGAGTCGCGCCCCAACGTCACCGTTGACGCTGCTGTGCTTTGTTTCAAGACTGGCAACGCCGTCATCCTGCGTGGCGGCTCCGAGGCGATTCACTCCAACCTCGCGCTTGCGGATGCGATGCAGGCATGTCTCTGTGGGAGCGACATTCTTGTCGCGACCGGCGCATCAGATCGGGGCAAGAATGCCCCTCCCACAATTCCAGAATTGGCGAACGCCATCACCGTTGTGCCGACGACTGACCGGGCGGCGATTGACGAACTGCTGAAGCTCGACGAGTTGATCAACCTTTGTATTCCTCGCGGCGGCGAAGGCTTGATCCGCGCCGTTGCGGAAAAATCGCGCATTCCCGTCATCAAACATTATAAAGGTGTCTGTCACGTGTATGTTGATCGTGACGCCGACTTCGACATGGCCGAGAAAATCGTCCTCAACGCGAAGTGTCAGCGTCCCGGCGTCTGCAACGCCATTGAGACGTTGCTCGTGGACGCGCCGCTCGCCAAGACGTTCCTGCCCCGCATCGAGAAGGCGTTGACCGACTGCGGTGTCGAGATTCGCCGCGCCGCGGACTGGACGACGGAGTATCTGGATCTCATCATCGGGTTGCGCGTTGTCAATGGAGTAGGGGAGGCGATTGAGCACATCACCAAGTACGGCAGCGCCCACAGCGACGCCATCGTCACCAAGAACAAGGCGACTGCCGAACGCTTCCTGCGCGATGTGGATTCTTCCAGCGTCTTCTGGAACGCCAGCACGCGTCTCGCCGACGGTGGCCAATACGGTTTCGGCGCCGAGATTGGAATCTCGACCGACAAACTTCACGCGCGCGGCCCGATGGGCTTGGAAGATTTGACCAGCTACAAATACGTCGTCACCGGCAATGGGCAAATCAGAGAGTGACCGACTCTTTCTCATGTCATTCTGAGCGAAGCGAAAAATCTCGCAAGCGGAACATGCAAGGTGCTTTCGATTCAGAGGTCCTTCACTCCGCTCAGGATGACACCCGTAAGCGCGCTTACTACGTTCGCGACCAGCTTCCGTCCGGTGGGTTGTTTGCCGGGATGACGTGGCGGATTGCGCCTTCCGCCTTCACGCTCCACGCTTCACTCATCACGGAGTTGGAATCGCTCGGTCCGAAACTGCTCGCGTTCTATCGCGCCTGCAACACGCTCTACCGGCACAGCGTCGCCGGGAAACAGCCGAAGTGGATCGCAGATTATCTTGATGCCGGCAAACCCTCGGAGTTGATCGCGTTGTCGCGGTCGGACCGGTTCAGGAGCGCGGTGGCGCGCGTGATTCGGCCGGATGTGATTTTGAGCGACGACGGCTTTTTCATCTCGGAACTCGACAGCGTCCCGGGTGGCATCGGGTTGACGGGTTGGCTCGGCAAGACATACGCTGAACTCGGCGACGAGATTGTCGGTGGCGCGCACGGGATGATGGAGGGGTTTGCGGAGGCAATGAGGTTGGGTCGCGGCGCTGAGGCCGCTCCCACTTTTGTTGTTGTGGTGAGCGACGAGGCGGCGACATATCGGCCGGAGATGGAGTGGCTAGGGGCGCAAATCGGATTTCAGGTGATGAAGCCGGAGGAAGTGGACAAGCGGGACGCTTGTCCCACGGTGTACCGGTTCTTTGAGTTGTTCGATCTGGCGAATGTGCCGAATGCGTGGGCGATGATGAGTGGTGATGTGACGCCGCCGCTGAAAC
>CAZNOK010000328.1:0-2495 GCA_964574605.1 uncultured Verrucomicrobiota bacterium | reverse complement strand
GCGAAGGCGTAGGCGCCGATGGCGACGGCCTCGCTCGTGCCGAGCCGCGTCATGCCGACGCCGGTGCGCGGCATCGGATCCCAAGCGATCTTCCGCATCGAGCCGGGCACGGTGATTTCCTTCTTGTCGCCCTTGAGGAAGGTGTCGAGCTGCGCCGTGTCTTCGAGGTTGAAGGCAAACTGCGTGAGCCGGCGAAGCGCACTGCCGTCCGGACTCCGGTATGTGCTGTTCATTTCGTCAATTATCGCCGGCAGGAACAGCGGCCACGCACCGGAGACGCCGCCTCCAATCACGGCGAGACCGTCAACGAGCGTCAACGCCTGCGACATGGCGTCGCCGACGACTTCGCCAAGCTGGCGGAACGCTTCGCGCGCGGCAGCCTTGTCGCCCGGAACATTTCCGGAACCTATGTCGAAGATGACTTTCGGCTCAGGAGCTTTGTCGAACGGGATGCCGGCCTTGGCGGCATAGACGCGGCGGACGGCGCGGATGCTGGCGCCTTCCTCGGCGTTGGTGTCGGGCTGGAGTTTGTTGCGGAGCAGCCAGATCTCGCCGGCGCAGATGTTGTCGCCGCCGAGCAGTTCGCCGTCGCTCACGATGCCAGCGCCGAAACCGGTGCCGAGCGTAACCCCGAAGAGGTTCTTAAACCGTTTCGGGCTGCCGGCTTTTTCGAGGAGGCCGTTGACGTATGGGAGGAAACCCGCGATGGCTTCGCCATAGACGAAGAGGTCGCCGTCGTTGTTGATGAAGACGGGGATTTTGAATTTGTCTTCGAGCATGGCGGTGAGGGCGACGTCGCGGTAGGCGGGCAGGTTGTTGGGGGCGATGACAATTCCGTGCGCATAATCCGTCGGGCCGGGGAACGTAAAGCTGATGGCTACGGGCGCGGTGGGCAACGATTTGCGGACCCGTTCGAAACCGTTCACGAGTGCGGCGAGGCTGCGGTCGAGGTTGTCAGCGTGGGCTGGGACGGAGAACGGCTGGATCGCCGGTTTGTTGGCGCGGATGGCGGAGAACTTGAAGTTCGTGCCGCCGGCATCCAGCGTCATGACGATACGCGGGTCGTTCTCGCACTTCATCTGTCAAACGGATGCAGTGTGTTCGCCGAGGTCAGCGGGTTCCATCTTCGGCGCCAACAGGTGGATCATCAAGATCGCGCTCAGATAAATGCAGGCAGCGATGATGAAGATGGGAACGTAGTTGCCGCCCGTGGCTTGAAGGATGGAGCCGATGGAATAGGAGAGGATCATGCCGCCCACGGCCCCGGAAAAGCCGCCGATGCCGACGACGGAGCCAACCGCGTGCCGCGGGAACATGTCGGAGGCGAACGTGAAGATGTTGGCGGACCAGCCTTGGTGCGCGGCGGCGGCGAGGCTGATGAGGCCCACGGCGACCCAGAGGTTCTTGGTCATGGGAGCGAACGTGACGGGCACGATGCAGAGCGCGCAGAACAGCATGGTCAGTTTGCGGGCGGCGTTGACCGACCAACCGCGCTTGATCATGTGTGACGAAATCCAGCCGCCGCCGACGCTGCCGACGTCGGCCACCAGATAGATGACAACCAGTGGCAGGCCGACCTGCTTGAGGTCCACGCCGAAATTGTTGTAGAGGAACTTGGGCGCCCAGTACAGGTAGAACCACCAGACGGCATCGGGCAGGAACTTGCCGACAACGAACGCCCACGTCTGGCGATGCGGCAGCAGACTGAGCCACGGGATCTTGGTGCCTTTGTCGGGCGGGTCGCTCATGATGTAGTCGAATTCGATCTTGGTGATCTTGGGGTGTTCCTGCGGCCGGTGATACATCGGCATCCAAAACGCCAGCCACACCAAGCCGATGAATCCCGTGAGGTAGAACGCCCACGGCCAGCCCCAATGCAATGTGATCCACGGCACCGTCAGCGGCGCGATGATGGCGCCGACGTTGGTGCCCGCGTTGAGCAGGCCCGTGGCGAGCGCGCGTTCCTTGCGCGGGAACCATTCGGCAACCGTCTTGATGGCGGCGGGGAAGTTGCCCGCCTCGCCGAGGCCGAGCGCGAAGCGTGCTGAGGCGAATCCGAACACCGACCGCGCCAGCCCGTGCGCGGCGCCTGCCAGGCTCCAGATGAACAACATCAGCGCGTAGCCGATCCGCGTGCCAAGCTTGTCAATGAGGGGTCCCGACAGCAACATCCCGAGGGCGTAGGCGGCTTGGAAACAGACCACGATGATCGCGTATTGCTGTTCGTTCCAGCCGATTTCCTTGCCGAGTTTCGGCGCGAGGATGCCGATGACCTGGCGGTCCACGTAATTGACGGTGGTCGCGAAAAACAACAGCGCGCAGATGATCCAGCGGTAATGGCCGTATGCGAAGAAACGGCTGGCTTTGCCTTGTTCAGTGGTCATGGTGTGGTTCTCCTGAAGAATTGTGGCTTTCGATATACACAACATCGCCGCCGATGGCAACCCTCTCACTCATCAATTTTCGCATCAGTCCCCACCCGGGTGCCGCCATTC
>CAZNOK010000327.1:0-2583 GCA_964574605.1 uncultured Verrucomicrobiota bacterium | reverse complement strand
GATGATCCGGTCAACGCCGCGCAACTCGGAGGGCGTGAGGTTGAGGCCGCCGAGGCGGGCGGTCGCTTCGTCGTGGCTGATGCGACCGCGCAACGCGTTCTCGACGGCGCGCGGTTGCTCGAAGATTTCCTTCAGCATGAAGTGCGGGAAGTTGCCGCGCTCGACGTCTTCGGGCTTGAACTCGACTTCCTTGATCTGCGGGCTGACAGCGGCGGCTTCGAGCGTGGTGACTTGAAAATCGTTGCGGGTCAACGTGACGATCTCGAAGTCGTTGAGGTAAACGACGCGCCGCGTGTGCGCGACGATGGCGCTGACGTCGCTGGCGAGAAAATTCTCCTCGCGCCCGAGGCCGACGAGCAAGGGACTGCCGCGCCGCGCGCCGACGATGAGGCCCGGATGATCGGTGTGCATGACGGCGATGCCGTAGGTGCCGATGATTTCTTTGAGTGCCCGGCGAACCGCCTTAACGAGGTCGGCGTCGTTCTGTAGCCGCGGCGCTCCGTCGCCGCGCCCCGACGGAGCGGGGCGATTACAGATTTCGTCGTAATGTGCGCCGACAAGATGCGCGAGGACTTCGGTGTCGGTCTGCGACGTGAACGTGTGGCCCGCGGCGGCGAGTCGTTCTTTGAGTTGAAGGTAGTTCTCGATGACGCCGTTGTGGACGAGCGAGAGTTTGCCGGATTGGTCGGTGTGCGGATGTGCGTTGGCGTCGGTCGGGGCACCGTGCGTGGCCCAGCGAGTGTGACCGATGCCGCACGTGCCGGTCGCCGGTTCCGTGCGCAGGACGGCGGCGAGGTCGTCAATGCGCCCTTTCCTTTTGCGGAGTTGGAAGCGGCCTTTGTCGAGCGTGCAGAGGCCGGCGGAATCGTAGCCGCGATATTCGAGGCGGCGGAGTCCTTCGATGAGGATGCTCTGCGCCGGTTTGGCGCCGATGTAGCCAATGATGCCACACATATTCAGTTGTCTCCGAAGTCGCGCAGCAGCGGCTCAGCCGTTCCGGTTTTGTTCCGGAAACCGGCGGCGATGGCGAACCGCAACAGCGTGGACTGCAATGGATGTTTGTTTTTGAACCGCCGGCGTGGGGAAGTTACCGGGGCGACACGCGATTGTCAATTGACGAAGCCCGCCTCCGCTTTGTATAATGCGAACGCGAAAGAGGAGCGATATTATGCCAGCGGATTTTTCGACAAAGAATGTTCTGGGCGTGATCATGGGTGGCGGAGCAGGGACGCGTTTGTTCCCGCTGACCAAGGAGCGCGCGAAACCTGCCGTGCCCATCGGCGGCAAGTACCGTCTCGTGGACATTCCGATCAGTAATTGCCTCAACTCCGACATCCGTCAGATCTACATCCTGACGCAATACAACTCCGCATCGTTGCACCGGCACATTCACTCGACATACCATTTTGACCGGTTCACGCGCGGATTCGTCGAGATCCTCGCGGCCCAGCAGACCAACACCGGCTCGAATTGGTATCAAGGCACTGCCGATGCCGTGCGCCAGAACCTTCGGTTCTTCACGCAGAATGACCCCGAGTATGTGCTCGTGCTTTCGGGCGACCAGCTTTACCACATGGATTTCCGTCGGGTCTTGGAGCAGCACGTTGCGACGAAGGCGGCGTTGACTGTCGCGACGATTCCCGTGTCGCGCAAAGACGCGGGCGGGTTGGGAATCATGGAACTGGGCCCCGACAAGCGCATCGTTCGGTTCGCCGAAAAGCCGAAAGACCCGGCCTTGCTGGATCAACTGAAGATCGCGCCCGTCATGGCCAAGTCGCTCGGCTTGCCTGAAGGCAGCGATTGGTTTATGGCCTCGATGGGCATCTATCTGTTCAACACCGAGGTGCTGCTGAATGCGCTGGACAACGAGAAGGCTGATTTCGGCAAACACATCATCCCTGACGCGATCTACAAGGAACGCGTGTACGGCCACGTGTTCCAAGGCTACTGGGAGGACGTCGGGACCATCAAGTCGTTCTTCGACGCCAACCTCGCCATGTGCCGGCTCCAGTCGCCGTTCAACTTCTTTGAGCGCAATCGGCCCGTGTACACGCACGCCCGTTTCCTGCCGCCATCGAAGATTCTCGACTGCCAGATCAGCCAGTCGCTGATCGCCGACGGGTGCGTGATTCTGAAAACGCAGTTGGAAAACTCGATCGTCGGATCGCGCTCGTTCATCGGCAGCGGCTGCCGGATCAAGGAAACTATCATCATGGGCTGCGATTTCTTCGGCGCGCGTCTCGAAGCGCACGACCGCGACGAACGCACCTTCGGCATCCCGCACGCCAGCATCGGGCGCGACTGCCACATCGAACGCGCCATCATCGACAAGAACGCCCACATCGGCGACGGCGTGGTCATCACCGACAAAACGGGCCATCCCAATGAAGACGGCGCCAACTATTACATTCGGGACGGCATCGTCATCATCCCCAAAAACGGCTCCGTCCTCGCGGGCACAAGGATCTAGGAGTCTGTCCAAGAATTCGCTTGTAAGTTTTGAATGAGGCTGCGGGAAGATTGGTCTCAAGCCGACATTTCCCATATGGTTTACGCCCTGCGTTTTTCGCGAGGCAGTTAGTT
>CAZNOK010000326.1:0-2624 GCA_964574605.1 uncultured Verrucomicrobiota bacterium | reverse complement strand
CGCAGCCTCATTCAAAACTTACAAGCGAATTCTTGGACAGACTCCTAGTGGGCGCTCGTGACAGCACAAGCGCAAAAGGACTTTTTGTTGTCCACATCGTCGCCGGTTTGCGATAGCCTGCGGGCCAATCATGAGCGTGAAGAAACTCCTCACTGTGTTGGCGCTGCTGGCGACGGCGCTGACGGCACATGCTGACTGGTCGTTGCACGAACAGTTCGACCGTGTGTTTGTCTATGACGGCCAGTTTCTGCGGGAGTTCACCTATAAGCCAAATGACATCCGCGGCCCCGGCAGCGGCCTGTTCATCTTGGCGGCAGTGCCGCAGAAGGACGGCACGCTCAAACCGCGCTCGAAGGGCATGGAGGTCAAAGGTGAACTGCGACCGGGACAGGTGTTGTTGTCCGGCGAGTCCATGATGAATCCGACGGTTGTCGAGTTTGTCGTCAGTGGCGGCACCAAGCTCGATCTGGAGTTCGGCCTGAGCGATCTCGCGCTTGCGAAAGGCAACAAAGGCACGTTCCTGAAAATTGAGATGACCGGCGGCGACAAGTCGTCCGTCGAGACGCTCGTCATCGAACACAATCGCTGGGACAAGAAAACACTGGCGCTGCCAAAAGCCGACCGGGTGCTCGTGCGCGTCGTGGCATCGCGCCGTGGCGGCGGCACGAACTGGACGGGATTGGTCGTGCGCGGCGACGGCAAGGTCGGCACGCGCGACGAGGCGCGCGCGGCGTCATCGCGTAAGGAGCGCGCTGCCAAACTCGATGTGACATTGCAGCCATCGACGCATCATGTCACCGCCAAGCCCGGCTACGACACTCTCTTTTACCGCGACAAACCGTTCCTGAGTTTTGCCACCAAGGGCAATCCCACCGGCTCGGAAGACATGCAGGGCAAACTCGGCTTCAACACCTTTTACATCGAGGGACTTACGTTCGCGCGTTACTGGCCGGAAGGGGCGCCCGGCGTGGTCGTGCCGCCAAGCTCAACGATTCACCACGACCTGAAACTCAGTCAGGAGCACGACATGCCGTTCAAGGCGACCATCAGCATGGCGCATTGCTCGCCGTTCCTGCCGCCGTGGCTCGTGAAAAAGGAAAACCTCGGTCTCGAAGGCCACCAACTTCGCCGCGGCGGCGCGCATCACACCTCGTTCATCAAGCCGGCCACGCTCGAATGGCACAAACGCGGCCTTGAAGGCTGGGTGAAACCGTTCCTCGATCAGCCGTCGCTCTTCGTGTTCGGGCAGGAAGACGACGCGAGCCTCTGGGACGATTACTCGAAAGACGCCGTCGCAAGCTGGCGTGCGTGGCTACGGAAACATTTCAACGGCGACTTCAAAACGTTCAGCGATTACGTCGGCGGCGTGCGTGGCTTCGGCGATTTCGACAGTGCGCCGCAGCCGAAACGTTTCGAACCAGACAAGCAGTTCGGTTTCCCAATGCGGCTGGCGTACCTGAAACTCCAGTGGATCACCGATAGTTACGGCGATTACCTTGCCGAGTTGTTCGCCCACATGCGCAAACTTGCGCCCGGCAAACCGCTCACACAACGATTCGTCAACTGGCCCGGCGGTCTCGCCGTCTGCAAACGCGTCGGGTTCGACTACAACTACACGTTCGGCCACCTGACGACCGAAGGCGTGCCGAACAGCTACGGCATCGGCAAGAAAATTTGGACCGGCATCTACGCGCACATGGGCACGTTGCCGTTGCCGCGCGGCGGTTCCATCGGCAAGTGCTATAGCCGGGAAATCCGGCGCGGCGCGATGAGTCGCGCCGAGTGGGAACTCAACGCGTTCACCATCATCGCCAACGGCGGCTGCGGCTTCGAGTATTCGACGCTTGTGCCGACGTGGGGCAAGGAATGGGAACAATCCGCGCTCTACGATACCGAAGGCAAACTCACCCCCACCGGCGAAGCCGGCGCGCCGGTCATCAAGCAGGCGTTGGAGAACGCGCGCTACATGATGCACTACGAGCAATATCCCGACGTGGCGGTGTTCCACGACGCGACCTTCAACTCCACACCGTTCGGCGGACGCTGGGGCCACTCGAAGGTCGGCATCTACGCGCTCATCCGAGAAACCGGTTTCCACTTCGACCCGCTCACCGAATCCGACATGACCGTCGAGAAACTTCGCGGTCGCAAAGTGCTCGTGTTGGCCGGCAGTCTCTCGCTCGCGCCCGAAGTCCAGTCGGCCATTCGCGACTACGTGCGCGGCGGCGGCACGCTGGTGACAGTGTTCTGCTCCGACGGCGCAGGATTCCCCGGCTGCAACAGCTACGACTACGCCTGCAAACTCCGCGAGAGCGCCGCGCAGAAATCGTTCGACGAACCGAAGGCCGCCGCCCATCTCGGTGACGTGCTCGGCATCCGTTCCGGCGGCGGCGTGACAGCGCGCGAACAGATCAAAGACATGTTCTCGCTGAAAGAGTTCAACGTGCTCACCAAGGAAGGCCGTTGGGTGAAACAGGACGCCTGCGCCGCGAAACTCACGCCGCGACCGGAAGCGAAAGTGCTCGCGACATTTGAGGATGGCTCGCCTGCCGCCATCGAGCATCATTTCGGCAAAGGCCGCGCCGTCACATTCGCGTTTGACCTCGGCCTTATCGCCAACAACT
>CAZNOK010000325.1:0-2657 GCA_964574605.1 uncultured Verrucomicrobiota bacterium | reverse complement strand
GGCATCGGCGGACAAGGTGGCGGTGTTACCGCCGAGTTGGCCACGTTCGACACCGTCCAGATCGCCGCGCTTTGCGACGTGGACGAGAAGTACGCCGCCAAGAATATCGCCAAATATCCGGGTCGCCCCTTTTACAAGGACTACCGTGAGATGCTCGAAAAGGAAAAAGACCTCGACGCCGTCATGGTTGGCACCCCTGACCATTGGCACGCGCCCATCGCGCTCACCGCGATGCAGCTTGGCAAACACGTTTATGTCGAGAAACCGCTCGCCCACACCATTGAGGAGGCGCGTCTCATGGCGCGCGTCGCCCAGCACACCGGCGTTGTCACCCAAATGGGCAACCAAGGACACGCCGGCGAAGGCCTGCGACTGACCAAGGAATGGATTGACGCCGGCGTCATCGGCACTGTCCGCGAAGTCCACGTTTGGTCTGACCGTCCCGGCAAATTCTGGCACACTCAAGGCCGGCGCCGATCGAACGAATTCTATCCTATTCCGTTTTCGCTCGATTGGAATCTCTGGCTCGGTCCCGCAAAGGAACGGCCGTATCATCCCGATTATTGCCCGCGACAGTGGCGAGGCTGGATTGATTTCGGTTGCGGCGCGCTCGGCGACATGGCCGTCCACAACGCCGACCCTGCGTTCTACGCGCTCGACCTTGGCGCTCCCGATCGGACCGACGCGCAAACCTCGCCAACCAATCCTGATTCATTCCCCGAATGGAGCATCATCACCTACCATTTCCCCACTTCCAATCAAGGCTGCCCCGTCACGATGAAATGGTACGACGGCGGCAAGATGCCGCCGCACCCGCCGGGAATGGAGCCGGACCGCAAACTCGAAACCAACGGCATCTATTTCGTCGGCGACAAAGGAGTCATTCTCGCCGGCGGCTGGTCCGGCACGCCACGACTCGTTCCCGAAAAGAAAATGCAGGAGTTCCAGCGCCCCGAGAAAACCATCCCGCGCAGCGTTGGTCACCGGCGTGAATGGGTGGACGCCTGCCGCGCCGGCAAACCGCAGGATGCCAAGTCCGGTTTCTGGTATTCGGCCCCGTTCACCGAGACGCTACTGGTCGGATTATTGCCGGTGCTTCTCGGCAAACGCATCATGTGGGACACTCACACCATGTGTGCCACCAACGCGCCCGAAGCGACGCAGTTCATCCACAAACCCTACCGCCGCGGCTTCGGCCTCCCCGCCGGCATCCGCAGAGTCTAACGACTCGGTTTGGTTTCGATCAATGTCTGCTGTGCGAGGCGGGCCATAGTGCCGTCGCTTTGCCGGGCGCAGTTCTCCAGCCAACGGCGAGCCTTGCCGTCGGCGTCGCCGCAACGATACAGGGCGCACGCTGTCAACAAGTCTGCAATCGTCGGCGAGTTGCCGTCGGTCGTGCCGATCCAATCCACCAGCACCGGAACCGCAGCGGGATCGCCGACCCGCCCCAACGTCAACGCCAGTGAACGACGCATCTGGAAATCGGCGCGTGCTTCTTTTGTCTTCGCCAGTTCCAACAATACCGGCACAGCTCGACGGTCGCGGGTCAGACCAATGGCGCGAATGATGCCGTTTCGTCCTCCGTTGCCTTTGGAGGACCGCGCAATCGGTATTTTGTTGGCTCGCAACGCCTCCACCAATGTCGGCACGCCGGTGTTGTCGCCCATCGCGGCGAGCACGTGGGCATACATGGTCTTGTTCATGCCACTCGCCTTCTTGTAGGCCGCTTGTAATAACGGCAGTGCTGTCTTCGGGCTTGCCAGCAGGACTTCGGTATCCTTGTATTCCTTCACGACATTGGCAACAGCCGCGCGAACTCGATCCGCGGGGAGAGGATACGAGTCACGGTCGGTCAACACCGACTCCTTCAGATTGCCGACCTCGATCAAATGTTTCTGGAGCGCCTTTACATCCACTGCGCGCGGTGTCACGCCCGCCTTCACCGCCATCGCCGCGGCCACACCTGCGGCATAACCAAGGTTGTGAAGGTCGGGTTGCATCCGAGTGATCGGCATCACGTCGCGGTGCGCGCTCATCGCGAGGCCAACGACCAGCACGCCGTCCAACCCCTGCGGCAAAATGCTGCGATAGGGAATGTTCGCCCAGAACTTCGTTCGGCGCTCCGGCATCGTCAGCGTGAAATACGGGTGAATCTGATAACCGTGGCTGTCGTAATCGCTCGACGCCAACGTCACCGTGTCGGGGAACGTCCGCCCGTTCATGGAATCGAGCCAGTCGAGCGTGAAATCACCGACAATCCGACGCCGTTCCCGGCTCGCAATGACCGTGCCGAGATCGAACCCGTGCGTGTGCCGCTCCAGCTTGCTGCGCATCGTCGCCCGAATGCTCATCGGATCGGCATCGTCCGTCGCCGGAATGTCGCCGTTCACATACGAGCGACCCGGCGTTCGCAATGGCACGTGCGAATTCTGCAATGCGTAATCTTCCTCAATGAACACATACTTTGCCCCTGCCGCGATGGCGATGTCGGCGTTGCCCGTTGCGTCCACGACTGTCGGGGCGAGCACGATGCCGCGACCATACGGCGTCACTCCCACAACACCCTTGACGCGGTTGCCGTCCAACACCGCGCCGACTCCGCTGCAACCGAACCAAATGTCGGCACCGGCCTTGCGTAGTTCTTGCCGATACCATTC
>CAZNOK010000324.1:0-2744 GCA_964574605.1 uncultured Verrucomicrobiota bacterium | reverse complement strand
TATCTGCGCATGGCCCTGGATAGTTAGTCTCACCTTGAACGCGAACTAGAATAAGAATACCCATATGGCAACACGGAATCAAGCCACTCCTAAACTCGGCGCTCACATGTCCATCGCCGGGGGTATGGATCTCGCTATCGAGCGCGGCACCTCGATTGGCTGCGAGGCGATCCAAATCTTCCTGAAGAATGCAAATCAATGGTGTGGCCGGAACATTTCCGGAACAGAAGCGCGACGGTTTCAGAGCGCACGAGGCGCACTGCCTGTGTTCGCGCACTCCAGTTATCTCATCAACCTCGGCGTGCCGAGTCCGCGTTCGGTGTCGGCACTCGTGGATGAAATCCGACGGGCGGACTTGCTCGGTGTCCCGTTCATCGTCTTGCATCCCGGCGCGCACCTCGGCACGGGCGAGGCCACCGGGTTGGCATCGGTTGCGCGCAACCTCGACACCGTGTTCGCCGCCACGCCGTCAAGCTCCGTGCACATCGCGCTGGAAACAACTGCCGGACAAGGCTCGTGCCTCGGCCACCGGTTCGAACATCTCGCCGCCATCATCCAGTCTTCCCATCATCCAAACCGCCTCGCTGTTTGTGTGGATACGTGTCACCTGTTCGCCGCCGGGTACGACATCCGCACACGGCGCAGCTATGAGGTGGTGATGAGACAATTGGACGGGTTGTCAGTGGTCGCATTTCACTTGAACGACTCGAAGAAGCCGCTTGGCTCGCGCGTGGACCGGCACGAACACATTGGGAAAGGCTTTCTCGGCTTGGGGGCGTTCCGGTGTGTGCTGCAAGATGCCCGGTGGCACGGCTTGCCGATGGTGTTGGAGACCCCAAAAGGCAAAGACACGCGCGAGGATGTCGAGAACTTAAAAGTATTGCGTGCGTTGCTGTAGGGGCGACGCATGCGTCGCCCCTACCGGGCAAGCGTCATTTTTCCTTCAGCACTACGAAGGTTGAACTGCCGCCGCGCTTCAGGTAGAGAAGAACGCCTTTCTTGACGTCAGCCTTAGCGAGGGCGGACTTGAATTCGGAGGCGTTCTTCACGGGACGACGATCCACGTTGAGGATGATGTCACCGCGTTGCACACCTTTCTCGGCGGCAACGCTGTCTTCGGCCACTTCCGCGACGACGACGCCGTCTGTCTCCTCGATGTTCAACTCCTTGGCCAACGCTTTCGTGAGCGTTTGAACGGTGATGCCAAACCCAGATTCCGTCTTCGGTTTCCCGCCCGGCTTGCGCGTAGCGACAACCACTTCGTCCTTCATCTCGGCGGTTTGGACCGGCAACTTCATCGTTTTGCCGTCGCGCACCACATCGAGCATGACCTTCTGGCCAACTCTCTTGTTGAGCACTTGCTGCTGAAGCTCGCGCAGCGTGTTGACGGGAACGCCATCCACAGCGGTGATAACGTCGGCTGGCTTGAGATCGCTCTTGGCGGCTGGCGTGTCCGGGCGGATCTCCTGAACGACGACGCCATTCTTGAGCTTGGTCAGTTCCTGCATCTCTTTGTTCTGGCTGAGCGACTCGATGCCGATGCCAAGCCATGGACGAACTACTTTGCCGTTCGCAACCAACTGGTCCGCAACGGGCTTGGCCATGTTGATCGGGATGGCGAACCCGATACCGCGGTTCAAGCCGCGGATGAGCGTGTTGATGCCGATGACACGACCTTCGATGTCGCAAAGCGGACCGCCGGAGTTGCCGGGGTTGATCGAAGCGTCGGTCTGGATGTAGTCTTCGTAGGCGTTGCCGGTGCGACTGAAAACGGCACTCCGACTCTTGGCGCTGACGAACCCGACGGTGAAACTGTACTCCAACTCGTACGGCGCGCCGATGGCAATGGCCCACTGGCCGACGCGGATCTTGTCGCTGTCACCGAGTTGCGCGGCGGGCAGATCATTGGCCTCGACTTTGATGATCGCCACATCGGTCCGTTCATCCACGCCGATGATCTTCGCCGGAAACTCACGTCCGTCCCTGAGGCGGACCTTGATCTTGTCAGCGCCATCCACGACGTGCTGGTTGGTGAGAATGTAGCCGTCCTTGCGGTAAACGATACCCGAGCCGGCGCTGTCAATGTCCGGCATTGGCGCTGGCATGCCGCGGCGTTTGAAGAAGTACTCGAACGGCGTCCCCTCGAACTCGCGCGGCACCCGTCCCCCACCCTCCTCTCCTTCCACGGCAGCGCCATACTTGCGCGTGCACGTGATGACGACGACCGACGAACTGGCCTGCTCGGCGACCTTGACGAAGGCGTTTTCCAACCGGCGGGCGACGTCGAGGTCACCGTTATCCTTGGCCCAAACCGGCGCGACCAGAGCGAGAAAAGCAAAACACAAAATCTTCATAGCGGCGCAACTTAGCAGATGGACGGCGCGTTGACAAACCCCGCGTTTCCGCTACGCTGCCGGTGTGATTGAGAAACTGCTAACCTTAAAACGCCAGCGCAACGCCGTCATCCTCGCCCACAACTACCAGACCGGCGACATCCAAGACGCCGCTGATTACGTCGGCGATTCCCTCGGCCTCTCGTTCAAGGCGAAGGAAACCAATGCCGACGTGATTCTCTTTGCCGGCGTCCATTTCATGGCCGAGACCGCCAAGATCGTCAACCCCGCCAAGCGCGTCCTCATCCCAACGCTCGAAGCTGGTTGCTCGCTCGCCGATTCCTGCGACGCTGCCGCCCTCGCCAAATGGAAAGCCGAACATCCCGGCGTCGTGGTCGTCGCCTACATCAA
>CAZNOK010000323.1:0-2770 GCA_964574605.1 uncultured Verrucomicrobiota bacterium | reverse complement strand
CTCCACGAGCAGTTACTATCCGCCGCCCGTCATCGTGAATCTTGCCAAGGACACGACCGGGCGCGGCGTCTATGTTTTCGCGAAACGCTGGCCGGGACCGGTGGCGGAAGGGCGCGGCCGGAGCGCCGCAGATCCAGATGGCCCACTCTGGCGAACGCTGGACCCGGAGCGAAGCGTGCTGCGCTATGGATTCGCGACGCCGAGTTACGTGATCGGCTCGGCGGGACTCGATCCGTCGTGGCTGGACGACGCAAGCATGGGTTTTCGGTGGCAAGGCGTCGTGTTCGCAAGCGACCCGCTGGCCCGGATCGGTTTCGAGGTGAAACCGGCAAACACGAAAGACTATCATGGCTTCAATCCGTTCTTCAGCGTGCAAGACCGCAACATTCTCGTCACGCAGAAATGGGTTCCCGTGCCGCCGAATCCAAGCACGTCGAAACCTGCCTACCTGCGAGTGTATTTCAGTCCGACACTCGATGAGGCACAGGAGGAAGGCGGATGGATTTTCGCGAAGGACGGCGCTGCCTACGCCGCAGTCAAAGTGGTAGCCGGCGGCTACAAATGGACACCGACTTGGAAGCACGCCGATCGCGTTGAAAAGAACAACAAAGCCTTCATCACACTCGATGCCGAAAACGCGCCGGTGATTCTGATTGCCAACCAAGCGGCCGATTACGGCAACGATTTCGCCGCGTTCAAAGTCGCGGTGACAGCGGAGCCTGTTCGTTACGCGGATGGCGTCCTGCGTTTCGCGACGATCACCTTTTATGGCCCCTCTCGCCCCAGTCTTGTGAACCTCGCGCCGTCACGCGGTTACGATTCCCCTTTCATCCGTTCCGATTGGAACAGCGGACTTATCTACATTCGAAAGCGAAACGACACCGAACTCCTCGATTTCAGAGATCCGGACAACCCGGTGAAAATCGTCGGCGCGCCCATAACATCCGCGTTTCCGCCGGGGATTGGCACCGATCAACCTGTCATTTTCAACAAAGCCGATTACTGATATGTTCTGGCCTTGTGGATTTGGTGCTAGATTGCCGATCGCCATGAAAACGATTTCCCTCTTCACCCTCATGCTGATTCCGCTGGCTGCCTGGCAGCCGGCATCCGCTGACATCATTTGGTTGGAAGCCGAGCGGTTTGAGGAGCTTGGCGGCTGGGTCAACGATAGCCAGTTCATTGACCAGATGGGTTCACCATATCTGCTTGCCATCGGCCTTGGAACGCCGGTCAAAGACGCCACCACGCGCGTCACGTTGCCACGCGCCGGCCAATGGCGGCTCTGGACGCGCACGCGCGACTGGATTCCTGAACATCATCCGGGCAGGTTCAAAATTCTGCTCAACGGTGAGCCGGCGGGAGGCGACTTCGGCGCGAACGGCAAGACCGGGTGGTGTTGGGAGGATGGCGGCTCGCACAAGTTGTCCGGGCGCGTTGAAATCCGGCTGCATGACCTCACCGGTTATTACGGACGTTGCGATGTCATCGTGCTCACCGACGACAAGAACTGGACGCCGCCCGCTGACAAAGCCGCCATCGCGGCGTTGCGCGACATCAGCCGCGAGATCAAAACCGCCGGCGACTACGACGTGGTCGTGGTCGGCGGCGGACTGGCGGGTTGCACCGCCGCGGTCGGCGCGTCGCGGTTGGGAGCGCGCACGGCGTTGATTCAGAACCGGCCGGTCCTCGGCGGCAACGCGAGCACGGAAATCCTCGTGCCGCCCGTCGGCGTCTGGCCGAGCAAGAAGCTGGATCCGCTCGATCCGCGCGAGACGGGATTGGTGGAGGAATACCGCACGCTCGGTAACCAACGCGTCGTCGAAGGAATGCTCTACACCGAGCGTCTGCTGCGCTGGGTGCGATTGGAGCCGAACCTCGATCTCCACCTCAACACCCACGCCACCGGCGTCGAATTGCAGCCGACGGCCACCAACCGGATCGCCGCGGTGCTCGCGCAGGACGCCGTCACGGGAGAGCGATTGCGGTTCTCCGGCAAATTCTTCATTGACTGCACCGGTGACGCGACTATCGGCGCGGCGGCGGGCGCGGCGTATCGTTGCGGCAAGGAGTCGAAGACGATGCACAACGAACCGTGGGCGCCCGAAAAGCCGAGCAACGACACGATGGGCTGCGGGCTGAAGTATTATCACCAGAACACCGGCAAGGCGCAGCCGTTTACCGCGCCGCCGTGGGCGATGAAGTTCCCAACCTGCGACGCATTCACCCCCGGCCGGCATCCGCGTTTCATCAACAACGACATTGAGATCGGCGACCAGTGGAAGAACGAGCTGGGCGGCTTGCAGGACACGGTCGCCGATGCGGAGGAGGTGCGCGACAAACTCCTGACGCTCATCTACGGCCTCTGGGACCACACGAAGAATCATTGCGAACGCGTCCAGCCACGGGCCGCAACGCACGCGTTGACGTGGGTCAGCTACGTCATCGCCAAGCGCGAGAATCGCCGGTTGCTCGGCGACGTTGTGCTGACGCAAAACGACATCGCCGGCCAGACGTTGTTCCCCGACCGCGTCGCGTATGGCGGCTGGATTCTCGACGACCATCATTCGGAGGGTTTCTTCCACAAAGGCACTTTCGGTCAACACCAAGACCGCATGGCGCAAGCATGCCAAGGCCTGCCGTTCTCGATTCCGTTCCGCAGTCTCTACTCGACCAACATCGTCAACCTCCTCATGGCCGGCCGCAACATCTCGGCCACGCATCTCGCGACGTCCGACACGCGCGTGATGCTTACCTGCGCCGTGATGGG
>CAZNOK010000322.1:0-2846 GCA_964574605.1 uncultured Verrucomicrobiota bacterium | reverse complement strand
TGTTGGCGCGGCCTTCGGTGATCCACTGCCGCAATTGCTCCGCAGTGACCGGGCCGTACACTTTGTTGTCTGCACCGATGATCGTGTATTGTGTCATGATTCAAACTCCTAATGTTGTTGCGTTACTCAGAACTGACCCCAGTCTATGCCGACGCCTTGGAGGGCGCTCTTCGTCGCGGGTGAAATCTTCAATTGGTTTGATCCAACGACCGACACCCGATACGGGTTGCCCAACAGGTCAACGTCCTTCCATCCGCCCTTGAGATAGGCTGCCGCTTCGGTGGTGTTGATGGGCGTTCCGTCGCGTTTGCCTTTTTCCAGCGCCCACTGGTCAATGGCGGCGTCCAGTTGCCGCGCCGTGTTGAGCACTTGGTGCGCTTGTGCTGCTTTCTTCGCCTTGACGAAACTTGGGATGGCAATCGCAATCAGAATCGGCAACATCAGCAGCGTGACGCCCGACACGGAAATGCCGGCGATGGCGAGTCCTTTGCCGCCAAGCGCGCCGCCGCTCGTGCGAATTTTGGAGTAACCGACAAGGCCGAGGATCAAGCCCGCTAAGGAAGTGATTCCGTAGCTGCAGAACCCCAAGATACCCAACACCAGCGACGCAATCGCCAGACCGCTTGTCTTCTGGGGTACGGTCGTGGCCGTCGCCATCGGCGGTGGGGCCACCATCGCGGCCAATTCAGGGAACTCAACCAGCGTTTTCCAGTCGGCGCTGCCCTCGGCTTGGATGCGTGATTGCGCGTTGAGACGGCCTTCCGCAAGCCACTGGCGGATTTGGTCCGCGCTGATCGGGCCGTATTCCTTTCCGTCGCCTCCGATGATCTTATACATGGGGAACCTCCTAAGGTGCGAGCAGCGTGAATGGATGAATGGGGATGTTGCGGACAATGCCGAACACGGCCACTACGCCGAGCAGCAGCCACACATACACGGGTCTCCACGACAGTGCCCGCTCCGGTTGCCCGGCCCAGCGCCAGATTCCGTAGGCCACCACACACGGCAGCGCGAGGGTGAAGATGGCGTTGCAATGCAGCGCCGTCAGGATGTGGCCATGCAGCAGGTGATGGGTGGCGCGGGTCATGCCGCAGCCGGGGCAATACATCCCGGTGAGTTCATGGAACATGCACTTCGGCAGGAACCACACACGGGCCGGTTCAACGCAGAACAGCAACACCGCGCCGACCGCGATCACGGCGATGGCGATGCTGACTTGTGCGACTTTTGTCATATCCGGTCAGAACCGGCCGTGCTGTTGACTGATTACGATGAACTGGATTGCTGCGACGATAATGTTGGCAACGATCCCCAGGCCGAACGCGATCCAACACCACATTTTCGCCTTGCGCGATGCTTCCTCCGCGCCCGCAATGTCGCCGGCCTTCAGTTTGCCATTGACCTGCGCGGCGAAAACAATCGCAGGAATACCCAGCGGCAAACAACAGCAAAGCGTCACAAGAATGGATTGGACAAGGTAGCTGGGGACGGAGCCGATGGCACCCGCTTGCGGCGGAGGCGAGACGGGCGGCGCTGTTGGCGTGCCGGAGATGGCCGCAAACTCAGTCATCGTGCTCAATAGTTGCCAACCAATGGCGCCAACGGGTTGCACTTGAGTCTGGCCGTTGATGCGCCCCTCGCTGACCCACTGTCGTAACTGCTCGATCGAAACCGGGCCGTACTGTTTCCCGTCGCTTCCGATGATGTTGTACATGGCGATCCTCCTATGTGGCACAGGCAGACTACCGCAGCGCCTTGCGCATTGCCAGCTTCAATTTCTCCAGCCCGGAGCTTTCCAGCGCCGAAATCTCGTGGACGCGCCCGCGCTGTTTGCGTTTGAATGCCGCGAGGTTCTTCTTCGCCGCGGGCAAATCCATCTTGTTGGCCACCACCAAGCGCGGTTTGTCGAGCAGCGCCGGGTTGTGCAACTCCAGTTCGGAAAGCAACTGTTTCAAGTCGTTCCACGGCTTGCGACCATCCACGCCCGCCATGTCCAACAACACCAGCAGCAGCCGGCACCGCTCGATGTGCCGGAGGAAATCGTGTCCGAGTCCCTTGCCGTCGTGCGCTCCCTCGATCAAACCCGGGATGTCGGCGACGCGAACGCGCCCGTAGTCTTCGTAGTGGAGGATCCCGACGTTCGGCGAGAGCGTCGTGAACGGGTAGGGCGCGATCTTCGGATGGGCGTGCGTGATTTTCGAGATGAGCGTGGATTTGCCGGCGTTCGGAAAACCGACAAGGCCGACATCGGCGATGGTCTTCAATTCCAAGGTGGCCTGCAATTCCTCGCCCGGCTCGCCGTACTCGAACTCGCGCGGCGCCTGATGGGTCGCACTTTTGAATGTCGTGTTGCCGCGACCGCCGCGACCGCCGCGGGCCAACACGAACTGTTGCCCGTTCTCGACGAGGTCAGCGAGGGGCAATGTAGCGGCGTCCGTCACGGACGTCGCCGAGACGGCGGCAGCTACACCGCGACGCGAGCGAAACGGCATGCCGACGCTCGCGTCGGGATCGAACTCCTCGATCGAGGCGCCGGGGTGATAGTGATGTCTTGCGTTCGCGCGCGACCTCGCCGAGCAACAACACCTGCGTGCCGACGGGAACCTTGACGATGACGTCCTTCGCGTTGCGGCCGTAACAGTTCTTCCCGCGGCCATGCTCGCCGTTCTTGGCGACGATGCGCGGCGTGTAGAACAAGTCCGAGAGATCGGAGCAATTCGCGTCGGCCAGAAGAATCACGTCGCCGCCCTTGCCGCCGTCGCCGCCGTCGGGGCCGCCGTACTCCACATATTTCTCGCGCCGGAAGGAGACGCAACCGCTGCCGCCATCGCCGGCGCGGGCGGTGA
>CAZNOK010000321.1:0-2879 GCA_964574605.1 uncultured Verrucomicrobiota bacterium | reverse complement strand
TCAAGAAACGATAGCGCTCCCGCGAAGGCGCTGACGCTGTTCGATTCGACCTGCCTGATCGTCGGGATTATCGTCGGCGCGGGCATTTACCAAACAGCGCCCGGCGTGGCATGTGGCGCAGGCAGCGCGTGGGGTGTGATCGCGATCTGGTTGTGCGGCGGCGTGTTGTCGTTGTGCGGCGCGCTCGGCTACGCGGAACTGGCGACGGCCTACCCACGCGAGGGCGGCGACTACGTTTATCTCGGACGCGCCTACGGGCGCTGGGCCGGATTTTTGTTTGGCTGGGCTCAACTGTCGGTCGTGCGCCCCGGCGACATCGCGGTGATGGCGTTCGTGTTCGGCACGTACGCGCGGAGTTTGTTTGGTGGCAGCGAACTATTGTTTGCAGTCGGCGCCGTCGTTGTGCTGACCCTCATCAACGCGCTCGGCGTCCGCGAAGGCAAATGGACGCAGAACTTGTTGACCGTCGTAAAAGTGCTCGGCCTGCTCGCCATCGTCGCTGTCGCGTTCACTGGAACGCCCGCGCCGGCCGTGCGGGAACCGGCGGGGTCGTTGCCGGTGAGTCTGGCGATGATTCTGGTGTTGTTCACGTTTGGCGGCTGGAACGAGATGGCGTACGTCGCCGCCGAGGTCAAAGATTCGCGACGCAACATCGTCCGCGCGCTGGTCATCGGCACGGCGGCCGTGACGGTTGTGTATTTGCTCGTCAACGCCGCGTTGCTCTACAGCCTCGGCTACGCCGGTCTGACCCGGTCGAGCGCCGTCACTGACATTTTTCCCAAGGTTGGCGCGCGACTCATCAGCGCGTTGATCTGCGTGTCGGCGCTCGGCGCGCTCAACGGCCTCATCTTCGCCGGCGCGCGAATTTCGTATGCGATGGGTGCGGAACACCGTGTGTTCGACTGGCTGGGACGCTGGGAGCCGCGAACAGGAACGCCCGCGCGAGCGTTGCTGGTGCAGGGCGGCGTTGCAGTGGCGCTGATTCTTGCGCTCGGCTCGTTCCTCAATGCGATTCTCTACACAGCGGCGACGGTCTATTCGTTCTACCTCGCTACCACGCTGGCGGTGATCGTGTTGCGCCGCAAAGAACCGCAGGTCGAGCGTCCATACCGCGTGACTGGCTATCCGTTGACGCCGCTCGTGTTCAGCGCCGTGTGCGCGTTTCTGATTTACAGCGCGATCGTCTATAAACCCCGCGTCGCCGCGATCTGCTGTTTGCTGTGGCCGGTGGGTCTGCTGCTGTATTGGTGGAGCGAACGACGAAGCGCGGATAAGTCACAACCGTAAACGCCCGATTTCCCTGTTTACCGCTGAGACTCCGAGGACGTATAGTCCGAGCATGTCTCGCAAACATGATTGGTGTTTCTTGTTGGCGCTGGCTGCCAGCATCGCCCACGCAACATACGAACCAACATGGGAGTCACTCGACAAACGGCCCATCCCGGAGTGGTTTGCCGACGCCAAGCTCGGTATCTTCATTCATTGGGGACCGTATTCTGTCCCGGCATGGGCGCCGGTGGGAACCTACTCGGAGTGGTATCAATACTGGCTCCAAGAAAAACGTTGCTCTGGCAACAGCCACCCGAAACCAACTGCGGTTTCTGATTATCACGCGAGAGTTTACGGCAAGGATTTCAGCTACTACGAGTTCGGCGACATGTTCAAGGCGCAGGACTACGATCCCGCCGCATGGGCTGACTTGTTCGTGCGGTCCGGCGCGAGATACATCGTGGCGACGAGCAAACATCACGATGGTTTTTGCCTGTGGCCGAACCAGCATGCCAACAAAGCATTTGGCCGGCCTTGGAACAGCATGGACGCCGGGCCGAAACGCGATCTCATCGGCGAACTGAAAGAAGCGGTCGAGAAGACGCCGGTGAAGTTCGGACTCTATTACTCGTTGTTCGAATGGTACAACCCGCTCTGGAAAGACCGGGCGGAACAGGCGCGCTTCGTGGACGAACATTTCTTGCCGCAGGTCAAGGAACTCGTCACGCGTTACAAGCCGGCGATCCTCTGGGGCGATGGCGACTGGATGAAGGAGGACACGTTCTGGAAAACTCCCGAACTGCTCGCGTGGCTCTACAACGAATCACCCGTCAAGGACACCGTCATGGTCAACGACCGCTGGGGCAAGAACTGTCGGCTGAAGCATGGCGGTTGCCCGACGACCGAGTATCAGTCCGGCCCGAGTTTCGACAAACCGTGGGAGGAATGTCGCGGCATCGGGTTCTCGTTCGGTTACAACCGCAACGAGGACGTTCAGAACTACAATTCGGCGCAGGTGTTGATCCTGATGCTGTGCGACATCGTCAGTCACGGTGGCAATCTGCTGCTCGACATCGGTCCCGACGGCACCGGCAAGATTCCACCGATCATGCAAGAGCGGCTCTTGCAGATCGGCCAATGGCTCAAGGTCAACGGCGAAGCCGTCTACGGCACGCGCCGGTGCAAGACGCCGGTCCAGTGGTCCGCCGGCAAACAGATGGACGGCGAAGAATACAAGAAGCTGAAGAAGATCCCGTATCTCGGTGGCGACTTCCTCCTGAAACAAACTCTCAATCCCGACCCCGGCATGGCGGTGAAAGAAATCTTCTTCACCAACAAAGGCGACGACGTCTATGCCATCGTTCCCAAACTACCGGAGGGCAAACTTCTGCTGAAAGGCATCACGCCGCAGTCAGACACGCGCGTCAGTTTGCTCGGCACAAGAAAGACGTTTCGCTGGGAGAAAGTCAGAGAAGGCATGAGAATCACCGTGCCGCCGGTGCTCGCCAAGGAAATCCCCTGCGAACATGCTTGGGTATTCAAGCTGACGAATGTGAAATGACATGCCGCCCTTCCTGTCAGTTGCCATGACCCGACCACAGTGACCGGTG
>CAZNOK010000320.1:0-2900 GCA_964574605.1 uncultured Verrucomicrobiota bacterium | reverse complement strand
GGACCGGCACGGGCGACAAGCGAGATGGCTACTTCATCCTCGCCACGAGCGATGACGGTGGCGACACATGGTCAAAGCCGCGTCTGGTGGTCGGCGCGCGAACTGCGCCCGGCCAGCGTCTTTACGGGGCGCTTGTGGGAAATTTGTGGGCCGATCCACTCGGACGGTTGTGGCTATTCTTCGACCAACAGATTGGCGAACCCAATGACCAGATTGGCGACTGGTATATCCGATGTGACAACCCTGACGCTGACGAGCCGGTGTGGTCAAAGCCGGCGCGGTTCGCTGATGGGTGCACACTCAACAAACCAACGATCCTCAAGAACGGCGACTGGCTGTTGCCGGTGTCGGATTGGCGAAAGAAGACGGCGCGAATCTACGTTTCAACAACTCAGGGAGCAACGTGGACAGAGCGCGGCAGCGTGGTGTTCCCCGATTGGAATTTCGACGAGCACATGATTATCGAGCTGCGCGACGGCCGGCTTTGGATGTTGGCGCGCACGATGGGTAATCCTTACGAGACGTTTTCGACCGACAAGGGCGCGACGTGGAGTGAGCCGAAGCCTGCCACGACCGTTCAAAACGTCAATGCGCGTTTCTTCCTTCGCCGGCTTGCCTCTGGCAGGATTCTGCTGGTCAAGAACGGCCCGACCGATAAACGCCTGACGAAACGCTCGCACATGTCGGCGTTTCTCTCCGATGACGATGGCAAGACATGGCAGGGTGGTTTGCTGCTCGATGGACGCGCCAGCGTGTCGTATCCGGACGGCTTCCAATCGCCGGATGGATTGATCCACATTTTGTATGACTGGAACCGTCACACCGATGCCGAAATCCTGATGGCAAAGTTCCGGGAGGAAGACATCCTGGCCGGCAAGGTGGTTTCGAAGGATGGGAAACTGCTACTGCCGGTGAACAAGGCAACCGGAACAAAGCCGGAACGCCTTTACAACGGCATCGAACTGCCGCTGCCGTGGCCGCCACGACACCGCGACCCCAAATCCACCGAGCCGATGCCGGTGCCGTATCTCGAACATCCGCCCAAAGTGATTCCGGTTGATGTCGGCCGGCAGTTGTTCGTGGATGATTTCCTGATCGAAAAGACAAACCTGAAGCGCACGTATCATCACGCGGAGAAGTATGCGGACAACCCGGTGTTCAAGGCCGAGACGCCGCGCGAACTCGGCCCTTCGACCGAGGGCGAGCGCGGCGAGCAGGCAACCGTTTTTCTCGGCCAGGGCGGCGTGTTCTACGATCCGACAGAAAAGCTGTTCAAGATGTTCTACGTTGCCGGGTGGCGCGGACCGCTGTCGCTGGCCACGAGCAGCGACATGACCACGTGGAAGCGATGCGGCGCACTCCTCGGCGAAGGCCTGCGATGGACCGGCCCGAAGCTTGTGACAAGCGGCTCCGACAACTGCGCATGGTTCGACCTCCATGCCACCAACGCAGCCGAGCGCGTCAAGTTCCTCACCTGCTGGATGCACGTGCCGAAGGAACACCGTCCGACGGGCTTCAATCACTCACTGCACGTCAGCGATGTACGGACGTGGTCCGATGCTATGCCGACCGACATGGCGGCGGACGACTACTGCTCGTTCTTCTTCAATCCGTTCCGCCAGAAATGGTGTTTCAGCATCAAACGCGGCACCGCACGCGGTCGCAGCCGCTACTATCACGAGAGCGATAATTTCCTGAAAGGCGCGGACTGGTCCAAGGCCGTGTATTGGACCAACGCGGATCGCCTCGATGCGCCCGAACCGGCAGGGCGTTATCCCGGCGCGGGCGATTCCCCCCAACTCTACAGCCTCAACGCCGTGGCGTATGAGAGCCTGATGATCGGGATGCACTACATTCACCGAGGACCGAAGAACGAAGTCTGCGCGAAAGGCGGCTTCCCAAAACTGATTGATCTTGAACTCGGTTTCAGTCGCGACGGTTTCCACTGGCATCGGCCTGACCGTCGAGGGTTCATTACCGGCACACGTCGGGAAGGCGATTGGGATCGCGCCTACCTGCACAGCACAGCAGGTGTTTTCGTGATTCTCAACGACAAGTTAGTTTTCCCATACACGGGAACATCCGGAATTGCCCCCGGTGGCAAGCGCGGCATGTATAGCGGCGCAAGCATTGGGATCGCCACATTGCGGCGCGACGGTTTCGCCTCGATGGACGCCGGCGAAAAAGCCGGCGCGCTCACGACGCGGCTGCTCACGTTCAAGGGCAAACATCTCTACGTGAACCTCGATGCGCCACAAGGTGAGTTGCGCGTCGAGGTGTTGGACGCGGATGGCAAAGTTATCGCGCCGTTCTCGGCGAAGAACTGCAAACCGTTGCGTTGCGACAAAACGTTGGAGCGCGCGACGTGGAGCGGCGTTGATAGTCTCGCGCCGGTGCGCGGCAAACGTGTCAAGTTCCGGTTCTTGCTGAGAAATGGCTCGCTCTACTCCTTCTGGGTCACGCCCGATGCCAGCGGCGCCAGTCACGGATACCTTGCTGCCGGCGGGCCGGGTTACGACGGTATCGTGGACACCAAGGGCATCACGAAACGGTGACGCTGAGTTTGTTGACGATGCCGGACAGGGAGCGGTGGATTTCTTTGTAGCTTCCCGCCTTCAGCCGAAGCCGCACGTAGAACTCATTTTGGAAGCGCGGATCGCTCAACAACTCGATCCGCAGGCCGTGCGCGGCCCAGCCGCTAGCATTGACGGGACGTCCCACGGAGCTTGTCTCGTGCAGCCACTCTTTTCCGTCGGGTGAAATGTCGAGGAAATGATTTGTCGCGAGGCTGCCGTTGTTGGCGCGACCGGTCGCTTCGACAACGATGTGGCGAAGCGGTTTCGGCGTCTTAAAGTGCCAGATCAATTCCGGTTTGCTTCCACCGGGACGCAATCGCACGG
>CAZNOK010000319.1:0-2952 GCA_964574605.1 uncultured Verrucomicrobiota bacterium | reverse complement strand
CAAGAGAGAAGGTGCAACGCGCCGGTTCAAGTACCTCGCAACCGGCGGTGGACCCACTTCGCGCGAGTGACGAGAATATGTCGTGGTTCCGCGAGGCGCGGTTCGGTATGTTCGTATGTTGGGGGCCGGTCAGTCTCACCGGCCACGAAATTGGTTGGTCACGCGGCGCGCAGACGCCCATCGAGAAATACGACAACCTCTACAAAGAGTTCAATCCGGTGAAGTTCAACGCCGACGAGTGGGCGAGCATCGCGAAGGCCGCCGGTATGAAGTATGTGGTGTTGACGACGAAGCATCACGACGGGTTCTGTCTCTTCGCGACGAAACAGACCGACTACAACATCATGAACTCGCCGTTCCACCGGGACGCGACCAAGGAACTCGCTGATGCCTGCCGCAAACAAGGCATCGCGTTCGGGACCTACTACTCCGTCTGCGACTGGCATCATCCGGATTTCCCGCTCACGAGTCCCGGCGGCAAAGTCCAACGCGAGAAATTCGACCTCGACGCTTACAACCGCTACCTGCTCGCCCAAATCAAGGAACTCGTCACCAACTGCGGCCCGCTCATTACGCTTTGGAACGACGTGCCGCAAATGTTCAAGGGTCGCGGCTCTAATACCATTCAAATGGTTCGCGCGCTTCAGCCCGACATCCTCGTCAACAATCGCACCGGCGACGGCGGTGATTACGACACGCCGGAACAACGCATCGGCGGCTTCAATCTGGAGCGGCCGTGGGAATCGTGCATGACCATTTCCGCGCACAATCACTGGGCATGGGGTGGCGCCAACGACGGCGTGAAACCGTTGTCGGCGTGCCTCCACATGTTGATTCGCGGAGCCGGCGGCGGCGGCAACGTGTTGCTCAACGTCGGGCCGCGTCCCGATGGTCTGATTGATCCGGAGCAGGTCGCTCGGCTCAAGGAAATCGGCGCGTGGCTCGCGAAATATGGCGAGAGCATTTACGGCACACGCGGCGGCCCGTACAAACCGGCGCAGCACGTCGCAACGACGCGCAAGGACAACAAAGTGTTCGTCCACATCCTTGCGTGGCCGGAAGAAACACTCAAGTTGCCCCCGCTTCCCGCCAAAATCATCAAAGCCAGCGCGCGGTTCGAGCAGACCGGCACCGCGCTCACGATCACCGTGCCCGCTGCCGACCGCCAGCCGATTGACACCATCGTCACGCTCGAACTCGACCGACCCGCCATCGCCATCGCGCCGATCACCGTCGCTGCCGAATCGCTGACTACCGGCAAGAAAGCCACGGCTTCCAACGTGTTTCAGAAGAACCACCGCTACGGCGCCGCCAAAGCCGTGGATGGCGAAGAGGAAACGCGTTGGGCAACCGACGCCGGCGTTGGGGCGTGCTGGCTGGAGGTTGACCTCGACAAACCGCAGACGTTCGACCGCGCCGTGATCGAAGAGTGCGTACAATACGGCGCGCGCGTGAAAGCCTTCGAGTTGCAATACAAAATCGGCAACGAGTGGAAGACCTTCCACAGCGGCAAAGGCATCGGTAAGAATCTTGAAGCGAAGTTTGATCCGGTGACCGCCCGCGTCGTTCGCCTCAACATCACCGAAGGCAAAGGCGGCCCGACGATCTTCGAGTTCCAACTCTTCGCGCCGCGATCGAGGTAAACATGACAACTCTGGACTGGATCATTATCGCTGCTTACATGATCGGCGTCGTGGGCATCGGCGTGGCGGCGGGATTCTTCCGGAGCCGGACCACGGAAGGCGGCCACTACTTCCTCGCTGACCAATCGCTGACGTGGCCAATCATCGGCCTGGCGATGTTCGCCGCCAACATCTCGACCGTCCACCTCGTCAGCCTCGCACAATCGGCGTACACGTCCGGCCTGCTCTACGGCAACTACGAGTGGATGGCGGGCTTCACGCTGATTTTGTTGTCGCTGTTCTTCGCGCCGCTCTACCTGCGATCACGTGTGCCGACGCTGCCGGACTATCTGGAACGCCGGTATAATCGGAACTGTCGCGACGCGCTGTCGTTTGTGTCGTTGATCTCGGCCATCGTCATTCACATCGGCGTCGCGCTGTTCACGGCGGCGGCGGTGCTCTGTTTCATCTTCGGGATGCCGGAGACGAAGACGATCTGCGGTGTCAACGCGCTGATGTTCTTCATCATCGTGCTCGGCGTGTTGACCGGCATCTACACCGTCATCGGCGGCCTGCTCGCTGTCGTCTGGACGGAGAGCATCCAGACGATCCTGTTGTTGGTCGGCGCCATCTGCATCACGGTCGTCGGCTACAACGCCGTCGGCGGCTGGGATGCGCTTACCAACCTGCTCACGACGCAGCCGCATCCGTTGCTGGGCAAGGAGGGCGCGGCGGAACTTTCCACCAAGTCGTTCCTCCACATGATGCACTCAGCCAACGACAACACCGTCGTCGCCAACGTGCCGTGGTATTCGATCCTGCTCGGTTACCCGGTCATCGGCATCTGGTATTGGTGCTGCGACCAAACCATCGTTCAGCGCGTGCTCGCCGCAAAAGACGAAAAGAACGCTCGGCTCGGCCCGTTGTTCTGCGCGTTCATCAAGATTCTGCCGGTCTTCTTCTTCGTCCTGCCCGGCGTCATCTGCGTCGCGCTCGTCCAAAAAGGCTACTTCGGTCCCGGCGTCAGCCCCGCATCGTCGAAGGACGCGTATCCGTTCATGATCACACACCTGTTACCCATCGGCCTGAAAGGACTCGTTACCGCCGCGATGCTGGCGGCGGCAATGCAGACTTGCTCCGCGGCACTCAATTCCGCCGCGACGCTGTTCGCGTACGACATCTGGAAACGTTGGAACCCGGCCACCACCGATCACAGTCTCGTGAAGATTGGCCGTTGGACGACAGTCGTCGCGACCATCATCGCCATCGTGCTCTCGCCGATCTTTGGCCACTACGACACCATCTTCAAAGGGCTTACGATTCTAATCTG
>CAZNOK010000318.1:0-2992 GCA_964574605.1 uncultured Verrucomicrobiota bacterium | reverse complement strand
CCATTCCATGCGGACTTCTGCCGGGCTGGCCGGCACGGTCTCGGTGAACCCGACCTTGTTGCCGCAATAATATCCTGCGATGCCGCCGATGGTGCCGACGCCGCCGAGACCGCCGGCATATTCGATCACCAACGTCCGCGCGCCACGACGAGCCGCGCCAATGCCGGCAGGCGCGCCCGCCGTGCCGCCGCCGACGACCACCACGTCGTATTCGCCCAGCACCGGCAAATCGCGTTCACCTTGGAAAATGTGGAGCAGGTTTGCAACCTGCTTTTCCTTTGCAGCGGTGGCAGGTTGCAAACCTGCCCCACATTGCGGACGCAACGGGGCCAGCGGCTCCATGATCTTGCCACGCGCCTGTGACTTCGGCGTGGCAACAGCCACTCGGAGGTCTGCGCCCAACTTTGTCTTCTTCGCCTGTTCGGCAGCGGCGCCGCCAAGTTTCTCGCCGTCGCGCATTGTGGCAAGCGGACGCGACTGTTCCGTCAACACCAACAATCCCGGCACGCCGCTGACAACCGTCTGCGGGAACAACACGAACGGCGTCTCTGGCGAATAAATCTGGGAGCCGTTGTAAGACGCGTCACGGGCGGCCTGTTCGATCCGCGCGCGCGCCGCCCAACTCGCGTCGGGCAATTCCAGCTTGAGCGAATACTCGAACCATGCTGTTGTTGCCGCATCAACCGCGAAATCCCTCTTCGTTTGCAGCACACCGACAAACCCGACCGGCAGTTTCCGCGCCTTCGCGCCGGGACCGTTGGTCGCGATCACCGTCCAACTCACGTTCTGCGGTCCTGCGCGAAATTCGCTGAGCGACGCGCCTGCCGCCTGCGCGAGGCGCGCGTTCGACGTGGCGTCAATGACAACCTTGGCGAGAATCGCCTGTCGTCCCGCGCGGTTGTCCATTACGATGCCCGCCGGTTTGCCGGCGCTGTCGGTAATAAGATCGGTGGCGTAACAACTATACCAAACTTCGACACCCGCCTCGGCCAGCGTTTGGTCGAGCACACGCTTGACTTGCAACGGATACGTGAACCGGCCGATCCCCGTCTTCGGCGCGGCGTCACCGGCATCCACGATGATCTCGCCAAACAGCATCCGTGTCATGTTGGCCGGTTTCTCAAACAGGCAGCGGAGATAACGCGCCTCGCCGTTGAGTGTGACGCGAATCGTGTTGTCTTCCACGCGACCCTTGCCGCACGGTCGCCACGCCTTCCCGTCCGCGCTCGCTTCAACCGTCATTCGCTCGACGGCATACTCGCGTCCCTTGAACACCATCGCCTCGACGCGGCGAATGGGCATTACCTTTCCGAGATCGAGTTCGATGGTGACATTCTCCATGTATTGAACGCTCTGTCGTACCGGATCCATCCAGAATCCATCATTCAAGAGCGATGGCGGCGATGTATCCTTGTGAATCTCGCCGGAAGGTTTGTTCGCCTTGTAGTTGAAAGGCGCGCCATGCGCTTTTTCGGCCACTGGCGCAAAGATTTTTCGCGCCAGCTCCGTGTCGGGCGTTTCGCCGTCCTCCAGCCAGCACCGCAACGTGCCGGCCATATCGTCGCCAAGATAAGGACGTGGCGCGACAATCGCGACCTTCGCGCCTGTCTTGGCCGCCGCCAACGCCGCCGCCGCCGCGCCGCTGGAGCCGCCCGCGACAACCACGTCAACCTCGTTGATGACTGGAATCCGGCAAGCAGCTTCGCGAAGAGAGGTTTCACCGGCGAAGGCGTTCGCCGCAATCAATATGATGGTAGAGAGATGATATGTTTTCATTTTAATGGAATCTGAATGTTGAACGAGTGCACGCGCCTGGAGTCTTCGTCGCAGGCGAACATTAGCACGACGGGCTTGCCGTTCTCAAAGAATAGTTGTGGGCGCTCCAGCGAGTTGAGTTTCTGTTTGCGGCCATCGGCCCAAGCGATCTCCGTCGTCGCGACGAGCGGATGCACTGACAACTTCCAATCGAAACCATCCGCCGACTCGAACAGGGCGGTGGACTTGCCTTTGCCGGTGAAGACGCCGCGCATGTCTTTGACGATAGCCCAATAGCGGTCGCCGCTGTGCCAGATGTACGGGTCCTCGGCGGGGAAATGCTCTCCTTCCTTCGTGAAGATGGGCTTGGGATGTTTCTTGAATGGCCCTGTTGGACTGTCGCTGATCGCCACCATATGCACCACCGGTCCGTACGCCGGGGCAGCGGCTTTCTTCGCTGCGCATTTATAGACCATCAGATAACCGCCATCGGGACGGCGCGTCACACTTGGGTTCGTCGTAATCAATGCGTCGGGCGCACTGGAATCTGCACTCACGTCAATCAACGGCTTGTCGAGCCGTTTCCAAGGGCCGTCCGGGCTGTCAGCCACCGCGACGCCGACTCGCTGGTTGTTGCGATGCGTCCAGTTCAGCGTCTTCATGGCAACGCCATCGCCGGTATTGCCGGTGTAGTAGAGGTAATACTTGCTGCCGAACTTGTGGATGGTTGGATTGTGCGTGTCACACCCGTCCCAGAATTTCTTCCCTCGTGCCGGCAACGCCACCTCCTTGTGCTTGAATGGTCCGAGCGGCGAATCGCCGACCGCGTGTGCAACTTCCGAGTGCGTCACCCAAGCGGCATGCCCCAGCGCGCGCGGCCAACGCGAGTAGAACACGTGATATTTCCCATCGTCGCCCTTCACCATCGTGCCGCACCAGATGTAGTAGTCGGAATCGCTGAACTTCGCCGTCGCCGGCACCGGTTGGATCATCGCGTGGAAATCATAATCAGCGAGGCACGGCGACGCGAGCGCCAACGCAGTCATAAACAACATCAACCGTTTCATCTGTATTCTCTTTCAGCGACCAAAAAGGCGCGGCAGCAATGTGGTCATTGGCGGAATGTAGGTAATCAGGAGCACGCCCACCAAGAAGACTGCCAACATCGGCAACACCGAGCGAACGATCTCCGGCATCGGTTTGCCGAAACGATACGATGACAAGAACAGGTTCATCC
>CAZNOK010000317.1:0-3011 GCA_964574605.1 uncultured Verrucomicrobiota bacterium | reverse complement strand
CCGCACCGCGCCCCACGCAACGTGCGTGGCGCTCAGGCAGACCGGCACGATGAGATTGTCCACACCCTGCGGGAGCAGGCTGCGCCACGGCACTTGGGCGGGACGCGATTCCTCGGTGAGGATGATCTTGCCGTCGAAAGCGTAACCGGGACTGCGGTCCCAAGTGCAATCGTGCGAGTCCATCGCCCAGTCAGTGATGGCGACGCTGTCGGGATGAACCGGCGTGCGTGCGTAGCCTTTGGCAAGCCGGTTGTCGTGCTCGGTGAACACGTGGCGGCCCACAATACGACGGGCTTCGCGGACATACATCTCGTAGGGGAGGTTGTTGTTGTCGAGGTATTCGTCGAGCGGCAAGCCAATCTGCCGGTACCGGGCTCGTGAGCCGGCACGGACGGATTCGTCATTCTGGAGAAAATACATCAAGCCGAGCGCGAAGTTCTTGTGGCGCTCGATGATCTTCTCGCGCGCCGGCCAGTCGGCGTCAGGGTAACTGTGGTTCTCGCCCGGCAGAATCGCGCTGTTGAACGAGCTTTTGCCGTTGAGAGCGCCGGCGCTCATGCCGAGGCGGTAATAGTTCACGTATTCCTCGCGGTTATAGCCCGGCGGTTTGTCCGGCAAACGACGGTTGCCATCCTCATCGGTCAGGCAAAAGCGGTAGTTGTACGCTTGAATCGCACGGTCAGCGGTGAACGGACTCTTCGGGTCAATGCTGCCCTGCACGTGGCTGTAGGGATGCAAGTTCAACCGGCCTTCGACGGCATCGCGTGGCCCGCGAACGGACTTGATGTTGGTGAAAATCTTGCCCGCGTGCGGCTCGCCGTATTCGTCGCGTCCTTCGCGCCCCACGCGATAAGGCACCTTCGCCAACGCAGCGAGATCGCCCTCGTAGGTTCCATCGGCAAACACCGCCGCGCGTACACGAATAGTGTGGGGCAGGTTTGCAACCTGCCTGTACGGAGCGGCAGGTTGCAAACCCGCCCCACATTCGCGCAGCGTCACGCTTCGCAACAGCGCGCCGTTGCGTTCGACGGCAACGGGGTAATGACTGAGCAACAGCGTGATGTTTTTTTCCGCCGAGACGAGACGGTTGAACAAATGCTCCGCTACCGACGGCTCGAACCGGCTCATCGGGTAATGCGTCTGGGTGAATCGCGCCGCGCGGTATTGCTTCGAGTCCGCGCCGTGCGCGTCGAGGTAATGTTTCTCGATCAACGTCGCATACTCGTTGAACAACGGCGCGCGATGCCCGCCGTAGAGGGCGTCCCACTGCATCAGGCCGTTGACCACCATGCCGCCAAGATGCCGGTTGTGCTGTGCCAGCAGGACCGAAAGTCCTTCCCGCGCCGCGCGCACCGCGCACGCGATGCCGCCCGGCGTGCCGCCGATGACGATGAGGTCGTAACTCTTGCCATTCACTTCTTGCGCCGATGCGGAGCGCACGGGCTGCACTTTCAGGCTGTTCCGCGTGGACGGTGAAGGCGTGGCCTTGGGCGCCACAGTTTTTGCCGAGCCAGAACTCTTCCACATGCTCAACAACGCCTCGCCGCGTTTCCGTTCCAGTCGCGGCGAATCCTCCAACTCGGCTTTGTGCACCAATGCCGCCAGTTCCATCGGGTTCAATTTCCCCTCGCGCATCGCCGTGAGACCCTGTCCCCACGCGCGGCGCGTGCTCTCCTTCAGCGGTTCATCGAGCCGCGCATCGTAGTCGCTGAAGAAACCTTTCACGCCGAAATACTGAAGGGCAGGCTCCATGGCGTCCTTGTCGTTGAAGAAACTGACCATGACGCGGTTCTGGACCAGTGTGCGCACAAGCAGGTCGGTGTCGAGCGCGGCTGGAGTGGTTTTTGTTTTCACCGCCAACGCGGCGGCAAACCCGGCCGACTCGCCGGTTTGCATCCAGACCGGTTCGAGACGAATCGAACCCCAGCCGACGTGCGACGCAGAGAGCGCCACCGGCACAAGCAGGTTGTCCAGCTCCTTCGGCAACAGACTGCGATATGGGACTTGTGCAGGACGGGTTTCCTCGCCGAGAAAAAAGATGCCGTCGGTGTTGCCGCCGGGCGCCTTGCGTGGCAGGCAGGCGACCGAATCCACTGGCCAATCAGTGATCGCGATGCTGTCGGCGTGGATCGGTGTGCGGGCGATGCCGTCGGCGATGACGTTGTCCTGCTCCTTGAAAACGTATCGCCCAACCAATCGGCGGGCTTCGCGGACATAAATCTCGTAGGGCACGTGATTGTTGTCGGGGAATTCATCCGCCGCGAGTCCGTACCCAGCGAACTTCCTGCGCTCCGCCTCCGGTGCCGTGGGATCGTTTTGCAGCCACCACAACCGCATCAGCATCGCGTCGAGATACTGGCGGCAGATGCGTTCGCGTGTCGGCCAATCGGCGGCGGGATATTCGTTTTGCGGGCCGATGAGCCGCCCACCATTCCATGCGACTTTCTTGTTCGGCAGATTCGGCACGAAACCGCCGCTGGCCGCTGCCTTGGCGATGGTGACATCGTAATTCGTCGGCTTTGCCATCATGATTTTGTTCGCGGGGTCACGGGTGAGGACGAGACGGTAGTTATAGGCCATTACAGAACCGTCAGCCTCGCCGCTGTTCGGTCCGGCGATGATTTCACCGGTGGCATGGCTGTTGTAGCGGATGTTCAGCTTGCCTTCGTCGGCAGCCTTTGGGAACCCGCGCTGGCCCGGTTCCTTGTGGCGTTCCTTTGTGTAGATGACGCCCGCGTGCGGTTCGTTGTATTCGCTCCGCGCCTCGCGTCCAATTCGCGTCTTCACCCCGGCAACGGCCATGAGATCACCTTCGTACATCGCATCGGCAAAGATTTTTCCGCTGACCTTGATCGCGCCTTCACCGTGCATCGGCTTGAGCGTCACGCTTTTCAGCAACGCGCCTTCGCGTTCGGCGGCGACGACAATGTGACCGAGCAACACCGTCAGCGTCTTCTCACGCTCCACCATTTGATTGAACAACATCTCAGCGATGCGCGGCTCGATCTTCG
>CAZNOK010000316.1:2476-3043 GCA_964574605.1 uncultured Verrucomicrobiota bacterium | reverse complement strand
CGCCAGCACGTCTTGAAAACATGCCGATTTATATGAATAGTTTTTGCATTTTTATTATTTTCATAGCCGGATCAGACCTCGTGCTCAACTTTCTGGTCGTTTTGACTGGGTAGAGACAGACAAATTGTCGCTTGACAGTGACAGGATATTATGCTGTTTTCGACATAGAATTCACATTATAGAGCAAAGATTGTTCATTTCTGACAGATGTTTTGTCACATCCGGTCAGGAAAAATGCCGCAGTGCGCGTATCCTGCCTAACAAAAGCGCGGTATTCCACGGAATTCAAGTAAATCATGTTGGCACCTTACTTGCTTTCTTTGCCTCGGCGAGGGCCATGGGTCCTCAGTGACGACACCAGTTAAAAACGACAACGTGGAAGGCAGGATTGACATGGATGAGGAATTCCGATCAAAGCCCGTGGGAAGCGGTGGCGGCGTTGTAGCGCTGAAAAGCATCAACCTCAAACGAATGCTTCAACTGCGCCTGTCTTTTATCATTTTGACTTTTCTCGCGTTGGTTGTACCCTCGGTTTTGGCGGCGTGGTTTCTGACGCCGGCCGAGTAT
>CAZNOK010000316.1:0-2466 GCA_964574605.1 uncultured Verrucomicrobiota bacterium | reverse complement strand
GTATACGGCCAATGCCGAGGTTCGGTTTCTGGCGTCGGCGCCGCGGATTCTGCCGTCTTCCGCTTCGGGTCAAGTCACGCCCTACGACAACTTTGTGAACACGCAGATTGGGTTGATCACGGGCAATCAAGTGTTGACGGAGGTCATTGACGATCCGGCGGTGCGCGCGTTGGGTTGCTTTCCTTCCGGCCAAGACCCGCTTGAGTTTCTCAAGAGCAAGGTAGATGCGCGGTCATTACCCAACAGCGAATTGGTGCGGGTGACTTGCACACTGAAAGACAAGGATGCCGCCAAAGCCATTGTTGAAAAGGTCATTGCCCACTACATGAGCTATGCGACGAGCGAGGAAGTCACGGCCGGAGGGGATCGGCTTCGTGTCCTGAGCAAAGAACGGGACTCGCGGCAAGCCGAACTCGAGGCGCAGTTGCGCCAGATTGCCGAACTCCAGAGCAGCATTGAAAGTCCCGATGCCAATGGCATCATCATTCAGGGAAAAGACTCGGATATTTATCGCGAGAAGCTCCTTACGGCGGAGGATGACGTGGCTAAAGCGCAGGGCAAGGTGGCCCGGCTCGAAGCCGAACTTGCGCAGAAGATGAGCACCGGCGACACGAATCCCGGTGTGGATACGCGGATCGGGGGCGACCCGCGTGTACTGTCGTTGCAGGACGAGCTGGTAAGGCAGGAAACCAACGCGAGCATCAACATTGAAAAAATGGTGGAGGGATCGCCGCTGCGGAAATCCGAAGAAAGGCGCATCTCGGTCATTCGCGAGAACCTCAAAAAGATGCAGGATACGGTGCGCGCCGAGGTAATCGGGGCGTTGCGGAACGAGTGCCGCGACCGGTTGGCGGCGGCCCGTGAGGAATTGCACGACTCGCAACAGCGGGTCGAGAAATTTCAAGCGCTTCTCAAAGCCTATGAGGAGCGGCTCCAGGTGACGGCCACCCAGCGCGCCGAGCTCGATAAGATGAAAAACAAGTCCGAAGAGACCACGGAATTGTTGCGGGAAGTGCGTCGGCAAATCACGGATCTCGCTATTGAAAGCAACGCGCCCGCTCGTGTCCGCTTGGCCTCGCAAACCACGGCCATCGGCGGCGCAACCAACTTGCGGCGCCGGTACATGATGATGATCGTGGCCTTTGTGATGTCTTTGAGCATCTCGTTGTCCGCGGGCGCGATGCGCGAATTCCTGGATCAGCAAGTGCATTCAGCGCAGGACCTGTCCTATGTGACGCCATTGCCGGTGGTCGCATCAGTGCCACGTCTGGGCAAGGACGCGGGGATAACCGCCGACTCGCTCTATTCAGTCGTGCCGGAACATCCCGAGTCCATGGCGGCAAGCGAATTTCGGCGGTTACTGACCCGGGTGCTGTGCCCGGCGGACCGGACCGAGGTTTTGAAGTCCATCCTGATCGCCAGCCCAACTCGGGGGGACGGCAAGACTCTAGTGGCATGCAACCTTGCGTCCGTGCTGGCCGAGGCCAACCGGCGCGTTCTGCTGGTGGACATCAGCGGGTCGAACCCGGACTTGGGTTCGCACTACAACTTGCAGCTTGACGACGGTTTGGCTGAGATTCTCAACGGTAAGAGTTCCCTGGCCCAAGCGGCTCAGCAGACGCGCTTCAATAACGTGTGGGTCCTCGGGGCGGGAAGTGATCAAGAGCATCTTTCTGGCAACCTGGCCTCGAAACAAATGATGGAATTCTTCGACGAAGCCGAACGCCAGTTCGACCACATTCTCATTGACTCGCCGCCGTCGCTGATCCTTTCCGAGAGTCACGTGATCGCGCCGTTTGTGGACGGCGTGTTCGTGGTGGTTGGTTCGCAAGTATCGAATATGGGCATGGCGCGCCGGTGTCTGGCGGACCTCCATCAGACCAAGGCCAACATTATTGGCATCGTCCTGAATGGGCTGCGCAGCACCCGTGGCGGCTACCTCAAGAGCAACCGCGAGTTGTTCGATGGGTATCTGAACGGGCGCAACGTCAAAGCGCACGAGCCCGTATTGGATGTGGCGCCCGAAGAAGCCGTCTCGGCAACGCAAGCGTAACAATGTTGTTTCTTGCTCTTGCCTAAGCGAAGCGACTTAATCTTGCTTGCCCAAATGGAACATGGTTGGGACGATTGAGACGATTGACATCACCGAAATGATCCAAATGCCCCAAAGGTCCCAAGAGTTCTCGGAGCAAGATTAAGAGCAAGAGCAAGCAAGAAAACAAATAGAAAAACACAGGGAAGCCAATGGGGATCGTTCAGGAAAGTGCCGTAATGCCGGGGGCAGGGAGCGCGGCTCCGGCGTTGGCGCCCGCGGCGGCCTTGGCCGCTCGGCGCCTTCAGGCGTTTCGCAAGCGCGCGAAGGTGCTCGTGACAACCTTTGGGGGCGACTCCGGCAAGTCCGGCGTCAGCCAATACATAATTCACCTCCTTCGGCATTTGCCTGAGGCGGCGCCCGAGATGACGTTC
>CAZNOK010000315.1:0-3045 GCA_964574605.1 uncultured Verrucomicrobiota bacterium | reverse complement strand
GTGGCCAACTGTCGGGTGAAGACCACCATGTCCTGTGGCCTGACTTTCCCTTGGTATCGTTTGGCAGCGGTCTTTCGGCTTGAGGCCATCTGCAATTCCACCACGACAAGGTTGCGGTTCATCAACAGCGCAGCCGCGCCGGTCTGATCGGCGGCCTCAAGGTCGCCGCTTACGATCCTGCCTGTAGCATCTCTGGCCTGATAACTGAACGTTGCCATCGAAATCAAGTCTCCGCGTTACTTGTTAGCCGTTAGTATGCCAACGGTTGGCGTCCCCGGCGAGGAGTTTTCACTGCTTCCCACCAGCCACCAATCGTTGGCGTCACAACATGCTGCTGACGGATATATTCCATCAACACTTCTCGAGTGCTCACATCGTACTCCACCAGCCTCGTTTCCGGCAAGTCTGCAATCTGCCGCAGTGTCTTCCACCGCAACCCGCCGCTGGCCAATTCGTAGCTGTTGAACGCCACCGCCAACCGTTCCCCCTCCCCAATGGCCTCGCCGCCGGCCCGCCGCAACTCCAGCACACGGCGCCCCTCTGCGGCTTGTGGGTCGAAACGCCAGCGCAAACCCCAGATGCCGCGAAACTCGTGCTTGCCGTGCGTGCCGGCGTTCTCGTCGAGAATCTCGCGCAATTGCGACGCCCGAAGCTGCGCGATGCCGACCGTGTTCTCGTACGGCACAATTCGCCACACATCGGCGACCGTCAACGGCCCCTTCGCCAGCGACTCGCGCTCGGCGAGCAAGCCGTGCACGACCGCGTCCACTTTCGCCCCGCGTCGTTCCAGCGCGCCTGCGATGGCGCAGCACAACAGGTTGTGAACCGGCGTCTCCTCTTTCGGCCAGCCGTGCGTCGTGAAATCCTCCGCTGCCTCCCCGAGCGGCGTCGCCAGATATTTCCTCGCCCGTTCCAAATCGTCGTGTGCCAGCGCCACCACCGCCTCGTCCTCCGCAACGCCCTTCGCCGTCGCAACAGCGCGTAAACGCTGCGACACCACCCTGTGCTTCTCGGTGTCGAACACCAAATCCGCGCGTCCCACGTATTGTCCGTGAAACCCCGCTTGCGTGTATAGAATCCGGTTGAGCCGCAGTCCATCGAACTCCCGGTGCGTGTGCCCGCCCACGATCAGGCTCAGTTCCGGGAACCGTTGCGTAATGGCCCGGATTTGATTCGCATGATCGTCGCCCTGTTCCTTGTAGCCTTGGTGAACCACCAGCACGAACATCTCCGCGCCGGCCGCGCGCGCCGCCGGCAACACGCGGCGAAGCGTCTCCACTGAGTCCGCGAATCGCAGCCCCGGAATCAGACGCGGCCGGCTCCAGTTCGGAATTCCCGGCGTCGTCAGCCCGACAATCGCCACCTTCACGCCGTCCACGTTGCGGATCACGAACGGCTGCACGCGCGCCAAGCCGCTCGCATTCGCTGCCAACACCGGCATCGCAGCACGAGCGATGCAGTTCGTAAGCTTTTGCAAACCCCAATCGAACTCGTGGTTGCCGAGCACCCACGCGTCGTAGCGCAGCGCGTTCAACGTCCGCAGCATCACCTCGCCGCCCGTCAACCAACTCACCGCCGTCCCCTGTATCGTGTCGCCGTCATCCACAAGCAACACGTTCTTTTCCGCCGCGCGAATCTGGCGGATGACCGTCGCGCAACGCGCCAAGTTCTCGACGTGTCCGTGCAGGTCGGTCGTGTGAAGAACCGTGATTCGCACCTCGCGCGCCCACGCGGACGCGAGCAACAAGAGAAACCATAGACAGACCAGTCTCATGACTTCTTCCCGGCGCGAACCTGTTTCAACTTGGTCAGGAAGGCGTCCGCCCGTTTCTTCTCCTCTGTCAACCGGCGATTTTTCTCCGTGAGATGCCGCTGACCGGTGATCGGCGAGTTCTGCAAGCTCTCCGCCCACGCCCGGAGTTGCCGCGAAATGGACTCCGCCAGCGATTTCAAATCTATAATCTCAGATTTCAAATGGGGAAAATAAGGCAGCTGATCCAGCAGGCACAGCATCGAGCCAACTTCACCCGCGGAAGCGCGCGCGATGTACAGAAACGTGAGCAGCTCCTGTGTCGTGCACCGTTCGAAGCCTTCGGCGACGTTATTGGGGATGGATAATCCGGCCCGCTGCAATTGGCTGCGAAGATCGCCTTTGTAATCGAATCTCTTGTCTTCTGTGAGTTTGAAGATCCGTTCCGTCAGCGTCATTCCCGCCTGGCACACCCGCAATTGTTCAAACCGCTCATAGCTCATGGCCTCAAATCTCCGTGTTGATTTCTAATTTCTTCCGTCCGCTTCCGCTGCAATCTGCGATTTCCAATCTGAAATCTCCAATCTTTCGTCTTATCCTATCAGGCCTCCGCAGCTTCCGCCAGTCTCCTGCCCGATTTGGGGTTCGTTTCGCAAAAACCCAGTTTCGGTTGGCTTCTCATGTGGTTTGATCTGGTTCGATTGGGTTGGATCAGTCATGCCTTGCGGAAGCGGAGCATCGTCAGCGAGGTCGAAGATTGCGCGCAAGCGGTGTTCTCGTTCCTTCGGCGACAGATGGCGAACGCATCATGGTTTGAGGACGGATTGGAGGTAGGCGTGATCCCATGCGGCTTTGAGTTGCTTGCGCAGATGCCCGCTTTGGTGTCCGTGTCGCGCCGTAACAGGTTCAGGACGATCTTGCGCAAGGTCGCCATGTTCTCCGCCGCGTGCCCGGTCCGAACTCGGCAGTCGTCCTCGCCCAGTTGCACGTCCAGCACCCAGTGCAGTTGGTTTTCGATACCCCAGTGGCCGCGCACCGCTGCATAGCTTCTCCCACGGCGCTCGGTCAGCAAACCAACCGATCTGCTCGGTTTTCCAGTAACGGCGGACCTCGAACCGCCCGTGCTCCTTGTCCACCGTCTCGACAAAGTCGTGCGCCACGCCGGCAAAGGCCCGTTGCCGGGCGTCGGCGAGAAAACGGCGCACCTCCTCGTAGGCAGTGCCGTGATTGGCTTTCAGCATCAGCACGTACTCGGCGTCGGCCTCGTGGATCTCCTTGGCGATGTTCTTCTGGCA
>CAZNOK010000314.1:0-3064 GCA_964574605.1 uncultured Verrucomicrobiota bacterium | reverse complement strand
GCCAAGAATCCTGCCTGTTCATGAATGGCGTCATTCTAAACGCGCCGCCAGTTTCGCGCAACAACAGCGATGAAAAATGGCTGGAACACCTCACGCTTTTGTGGGACAAAACGCGCATGAACACTCTCACACGCCGCCAATTCCTCGGTTCGACCGGTAAAGCCGTCGTCTGCGTGTGCGCAGCCCGGTGTCTGCTGGCGGACGCAGCCACAGATGAAAGTCCCGACGCCTATTGCGGCCTCTATTGCGGCGCGTGTTCCGCGCTGCTCAACAGCAAGAAAGCGAAACGCCAAGCCGACGTGAAATGTCTCGGCTGCAAGAGCGCCCAGAAACCGCCTCCGTACCGCACCAAATGCGCCGTCCGCAAGTGCGCTATCGAGAAGAAGGTCGTCTCCTGCGGCGTCTGCAAGGAATATCCCTGCGCGAAGTTCAACACGCTCCGCGGCGACAAACCGAAGTACGGTCTCCGCGAGAAATACCTCAACGAGATCCGCGCCAACGGTCACGCCAAATGGCTGGCTGACATGAAGACCCGCTGGACCTGCGCCAAATGCAGCACGCCATTCGCGTACGACATGGCCACCTGTCCCAAGTGCGGCGCGAAGGTCTATTCCGACGCCGAAGAGTTCGAGGCATACAAGCAGACGAAGGCCAAGAAGTCATAGCTGGCGTAGCCGGAACATTTCCGGAACACAGCCCCCGTAACAGCACACGGTCAGTGCTGTGATTCATTGTTGCCAAATCGTTAGCAAGTTCATATTTGTTTGAAATGGACGACGCCATAGTCATTTTGTTTTTGTCAGTGCTTGCGGTAGGCGCAATCATTCTGATCATAGTCGCACAACATCGTGCTTCCAAATATCCAGCCCCACCCGAGGATGATCCTCACCAACCGACTTGGCGCCGCATTTGGGAGAAGTTGCAAGGGAATCACAGGTAGAACGTCGGCGGAACCATAACGCAGGTAGAACGCAGGCTGTCGTAACCCCCTTGCGGACTCGATAGAAATGTCCTCATCAACGCCTCCCCAAGCAGGCAGAATGGAAGTCATTCGTATGAGTCCGAAGGAACGACGACGTTTGGAACTGTTATCACGCGTGCGCGACGGCGTTGGGGGATCGCGGCGGGTCCGGCCACGCGCCGTGCCGGTCCGTCCGCGCCCGCCACCGACCGTGTTTTGCTCAAGGAAGGCTCGCCTGCGGACGCGGTTGGTGCAGGTGAGAGTCGAGGAGATCGGCTTGCCATAAGCCCGCGCGGCAAACGGCCGTCGCGGAACGCGGTCAACGTGGGTGGCTGTGGCGGGCGCGGACGTAGGCGCGGCACCACCCAAGGGACATTTCTAAAGAGTTTTGACAGAACATCAGGTTGCTCTTGCGTTGCAGCGGTTGGCTTCGTAGTCTGGTCGGTGCACATGAGATTTCTTCTTTTTTCCCTCGCGTTGACGGTTGCCGCCGTGGCGCAGGAGAAGATCATCTTCGTCAAACGGGTTCAGTACAACTCGAACCACTATTACACCGAGTTTATCAACAGCCAGTTCATGCCGGGTGGCAACATCTGCATCCTCGACACGAAGTCGGGGAAGGTGGCCGAGGTGGTGAAGGGGTTGGAAGGCGGTGTGTTTGGGCGGTTCGATCTGAGCTTTGATGCAAAACGGGTCGTGTTCGCTTGGAAGAAGAGCGCCGACGAAGGGTATCGGATCTACGAGTGCGGCGTTGATGGGACGAGGCTGCGGCAATTGACGTTCCCGGAACCGAACGAAGCGGAATTGATCGCGAAGTACCAGAAGGGCTATCACCACGGCACTGACGACATGGAGCCGTGTTATTTGCCGGATGGCGGGATCTGTTTCATCTCGACGCGTTGCCAGTTCGGCATCCTGTGCGACGGGTCGGACGTTCTTACGACAACGGTGCTCTACCGAATGGACGGCGACGGGAAACGGATGGAGAAGTTGACGAACAGTTCGGTAAGCGAAGCGACGCCGACCATGATGAGCGACGGGCGAATCCTGTACACGCGTTGGGAGTATGTGGACAAAGGCGCGGTCAGCGTGAAATGCCTCTGGGCAATGCGCCCTGATGGCAGCGGCTCGGCAGAGATTTTTGGGAACGACATCGCATTGCCGCCGACGTTGATTCAAGGCCGCGCGATTCCGGGTTCAAGCACGGAATTTGTGGTGCTCGGCGCGCCGCATTACCCGCAGAGCGCGGTCGGTACGGTCATCCGCATTGACACAACCAAGAACATCCGCACACGTGAGCCGATGACATACATGACGCCTGATGTTGACATCCGAGACGAAGGAGGCTTTGCCTTCCGCCAGCCAAACGGCACGTGGCAACAGGACAAAGCGGGCAAAGGGCTGTTGTTCAGGGATCCATATCCGCTTTCGGCGAAGTCGTTCCTCGTCGCGCACAAACCAGCAGGCGCGCCGTGGCATGATCCGAAAGGCTACGCTCTTTACAGACTCGACGAGACAGGCAAAGCCGAGTTGATTTATCGCGATGACGCGATCAGTTGCTTCCAGCCCGTGCCATTGCAGTCGCGGAAGCGTCCACCGGTATTGTCAGAGGCGCGCGACGTGGAACTTGCGGCAAAACATCTTGCGGTCTGCGTTGTGCAGGATGTGTATCACGGTTTGGAGAACGTCCAGCGTGGCGAGGCAAAATGGATTCGCGTGATGGAACAGGTGCCGCGTCCGTGGGCGGCGCGTTACTCGTGGAAAGGCGACGAGTATGATCAACAGCACGTTGTCGTCAGCAAGGACGGCGCACTCGGTTTGAAAGTGCAACACGGCATCGCGCCGGTGGAATCGGATGGCTCAGCGCATTTTGTCGTGCCGGCAGACAAGAACATTTATTTTCAGGTGCTCGACAAGAATTTCATGGAACTTCAGCGTGAGCGGACTTACGTGAACTATCGTCCCGGCGAGAAACGTTCCTGTATCGGCTGCCACGAGACACCGCACAGCGTTCCGCTGGCCAGTAACCGCGTGCCGCTGGCGGCGCAGCGCGCGCCGTCCGTGCCGGGGCCGTCGCGCGCGATTCATTATCCGACCGACGTG
>CAZNOK010000313.1:1163-3274 GCA_964574605.1 uncultured Verrucomicrobiota bacterium | reverse complement strand
AACGTTTTCCATCCACGCGCCTTGGAGACAGCGGGCCGTCAGGACCAGGTTGTCCGTGATGGCCGACATCGGGTTGCTCGCCGTGACCGCCGCGGCGGAAACAGCGCCGGCAGCGTGGAAGACGTATTGGACGCCGCGCATCGCTTTCCGGCAGTCATCGAGCAACATCAGATCGGCTGCGACGGTTTCGATGCGGTTGTCCTGCACGATGAGCGGGCGCTGGTGAACGGCGACGCGGACGTGCGCGCCGAGCCGGAGAAGCTCCTCGACGAAATGTGTGCCGACGAAACCGGTGCCGCCGGTGACGAGGACTTTCTTGCCGTGGTAAAAGTTGGTGTCAGTCATGGATTCGTTTCTGGATGGCCGCGCGGATGCCGGCGGGGTCGAGGCCGATTTGTTTGCGGATGTCGTGGACGGTTCCATACCAGACACAGAACTGGTCGGGCAGACCGTGACGGACGGTTTGGAGATCCGGCACTTCGTGGATCGCTTCGTGCAGCCCGAAAGCATCCTCGACCACGATGATCTTCGTGCGCCGGTAACGGGCGACGAGTTCGTGGTCAATCGGTTTGAGCGTGTGAAAATAGACGACGTTGACTGGCAAGTCGGCGCAAGCTTCCATCACGTCGCCGAGAATCGGCCCCGCTGTCATCACGGTGACGGCTGCGCCAGTGTCCTTGAGAGCGACGCCTTTGCCGAACTTGATCGGCATCTCGATGTTGTGGCCGTGGTCGGAGAGGCGGAAGTAGGTTGGCTTGCCGTTGTTGTATTGGCTGCGGATGAGGGTATCGAGTTCCTTGCGGTTGCCGGGCTGGGTGACTTCCATGCCGGGGATGAGCCGCAGGATGGCCAGATCGGTGTAGCAATGATGCGTCGCGCCGTCCCACGCGTAGTCGAACGACGCGCCGGTGGAGACGATGTTCGCGCCGAACTGATTGTAACAGAGGTCGAGCTTGATCTGTTCGAGGCTTCGCTCGGTCAGGAACGGCGTGATGGTGTGGACAAACGGATGAAACCCCTGCGCGCTCAGCCCGGCGGCGACGCTGATGAGTGCGTTCTCGCAGATGCCCATGTTGTAGAAACGATCCGGAAACTTCTGCTGGAAACCGTTGAACAGAAAATGGCTGATGTCGCCGAGAATGACGATCACCTTGTCATCGCGCCCGGCGAGGTCAAGCATGGTGTCCTTGAACTGCTTACGCATTCAGTTCTCCCATCAGTTTCTCGAACTCGTCCGGCTTGGGTGATTTGCGATGCCACTCGAACACGTTGTTGACCAGCGTGGGGCAGCCGTAACCCTTGATCGTCTTGGCAATGACAGCGCGGGTGTTGCTCGCCGGTTTGGTCAGGGCGGCTTTCAACGCTTCGAGATCGTGTCCGTCCACTTCGATGGTGTCGCAGCCGAACGCGGCGAATCGCTCGGCGGGATTCGGAATCGGCAGCGAACGGACTTGCGAACGATTGTGGTCGAACAGGACAGCGAGGTTGGCCAGCTTCAAGTGCGTGGCGACCGCAACGGCTTCCCAGACGGAACCTTCGTTGGATTCGCCATCGCCGACGAGCGTGAAGACCCGGCGAGAAGACTTCTGTAGCCGAAAGGCCAATGCCACGCCGACGGCCACCGCGATGCCGTGGCCGAGCGACCCGGTCGAGAGTTCCACGCCGGGCACCTTGAAGCGGTCAGCGTGACAACCAAGCCGCGACTGGAACGCGCCGAACGTTTTCAGTTCTTCGGCGGAAATGTAGCCGTATTGCGCCAGCACCGCGTAGAAACCGAGCGCGCCGTGGCCTTTGCTGAGGATGAAGATGTCGCGCTCCGGCCACTGCGGATTCTTCGGGTCGTGCCTCATCGTGTCATAGACAGCACAAAGCATTTCGACAATCGAGAACGACGTCGGGATGTGGCCGTGACCGCTGGCGCGGGAGGCGTTGAGGATGAGTTTGCGAATCTCGCGGCCAGCCGGCGTCATCTACTCGATCTCCATGTACGAGATGCGCGCCGTCATGGGCAGGCGCTGCACCCGGCAATTGTTCAATCCGAAGACCTCCTGCAACGCGAGTGTCTCACCGGGGAAAATGTCGTCGCACAACTCATCGAACACGAGGATGCT
>CAZNOK010000313.1:0-1063 GCA_964574605.1 uncultured Verrucomicrobiota bacterium | reverse complement strand
GACGGAAAAACTGCCGTCCTTGTTCTGGCAGAGTTTGCCGTCCTTGTCGCTGAGTCCCTTGAATCCGGCGAAGGTGTCGAAGCCGATGATCTTGCGGTGGCGATTGAACGGCTCGAAGATGCCGCGCAAAGCCGCCATCGCCGACAACGTCTGTCCCCAGCGGACGCCGAACTCCATGATGACGCCATGGGTGGTGACGATCTTCTTGTAGATTTCGTAAAAGAACAGGAGCCGCGAGAACGCTTTCGAGGTCAGGAACAAACCGAGGTTAGGCAACAACTCGTCATCGGGCAACGGCGTCTGTTTCAGGAGCGCTGCAAACGCCTTTTGGGCGTCCTTCTCCGATGTGCTCGACAGAACGATGGCATCATATTTTTGCGTTTTCATGTTTCACCTCAGAAACTGCGGCCCTCTCCGCCGTCAACCGCGAGGCAGGCGCCGTTGACGAGGCTGGCTTGGGTCGAACAAAGGAACAGGACCGCCGCCGCGATTTCCTCCGGCGTGCCGGGACGGCCCAGCGGCAGGTCTTGTTTCATCACGGCATCAAATCGCGCCGGGTCTGCGCGGCGAAAAGCATCCCAATCGTTGCCCTCGGCCAGCACGCGGCCGGGAGCCACGCTGTTGAACGTGATGCCGGCGCGGGCGAGGTCGTGATTCATTGCGAGCGTCTTCATCAGGCTGATCTCGGCGCTCTTGGCCATGTTGTACCACGGGCGTCCGCCGCCTTCGCGGCCTTGCAGCGAAGCGATGGTGACGACGCGACCCCAGCCGGCGCGGCGCATGTGCGGGATGGCCAACATGGTGAAACGCGTTGCAGCCAGCGCGTTACGCTCGTAGGCCTCCAGCCATTTCGCTTCGGGAACCTCTTCGACAGGGCGCGGCTCGCGTTCGCCGCCGCCGCCGACGTTGTTGACGAGAATATCAAGTCCCTTCCACTTGGCGACGATGGTGTCAACGACGCGGCGGATGTCGTCGGGTTTGGTGACGTCGGCCCGGATGGCGAGGCAACCGTTGACTTTTGCGGCGCTGCGGGCGCAGACGGCGACGCGGCAACCCTCGGCAG
>CAZNOK010000312.1:0-3289 GCA_964574605.1 uncultured Verrucomicrobiota bacterium | reverse complement strand
CCAAGCGGCAGACTACCACGAATTGAAGATACAAGGGCAAGCGCCCCGCTTGCCGTTCCCCGAAAACGACGGCAGGCGGAGCGCCTGCCCAGCCTGCCCTACAATCTGGCCTGACAACGCGGGAAAAATCGCGTAAAAAGTGAACATGCGCCACACCTTGCTTTTACTGACGGTTGTTCTTTCTGCACACATGGCGTTGGCAATCGAATATCCCGGCACGCCACCGGGAAAGGCCGCTGTCGCATGCGATGGAACACGGCTCACCGCGCACAACGCGGCGATTGAAGTTTCGTGGACTTTGACACAACAAGGGCTCAAGCCTGCCGCGATTTTTGGCGAAGGACAGGCGCTGGTGTTGAATGGTGAAGTTTTCCAGATTGTCCTCGCCGACGGTCAACGCTACGTCGCCTCGGCACTCGCGCCGCAGGGCCGACCACGAGTTTTCCGCCGGCAGGTCGAAGCGACGTTGCGCGCGGCGGATGGACGGCTGCGCGTGGGCTGGCGCGCCTTGATCAACGATGGCGCCAATTACGTCCGGCAGGAGATTGCCGTGACTGCGACCAGCGATGATTGCGTCATCAAGGAAATCGTCTGGATGGACAAGACGATTCCCGGCGCGCGCGTGGCCGGGCGAGTTGACGGCTCACCGGTCGTGGCGGGGAACTTCTTCTTCGGCTGTGAAGATCCGCACGCGGTGGCGACCAATGCTCCGGTTTTGTTCCGGATGCGTCGGGATGCGCCGTTGCGCAAGGGCGAGACGATCACACAGAGCTTCGTCACCGGCGTCGCGACGGCGGGACAGTTGCGCCGGGCGTTTTTGTGCTACCTCGAACGCGAACGGGCGCATCCATATCGTCCGTACCTGCACTATAACTCGTGGTATGACATTTCGTGGCGCGGTGCGCTCTTCAACGAAGCGACCTCGCTGGATGCGATCCGGATTTTTGGCGAACGGTTCATCAAGCCGCACGGAGTCGTCATGGACGGGATGGTGTTCGACGACGGCTGGGACGATCCGAAGACGTTGTGGCAATTCAACAACGGGTTCCCGAACGGTTTCGTGCCGTTGGCGTCGCTGTGCAAACGATACCACACCCGGCTCGGCGTCTGGTTGTCGCCGTTTGGCGGCTACGGCGAGTTGAAGAAACAACGGCTCCAGTTCGGCAAGGAGCAGGGTTACGAGATCAACGCGCTCGGCTTCTCGCTCGCCGGGCCAAAATATTATGCCGCGTTCAAGGACGCGTGCGTCGGCATGATCCGCAAGTATGGCGTGAACCATTTCAAGTTCGACGGCATCGCCGGCGGCGCGTATTCCAGCGGCGCTGCCGCCTACGTGCTCGACAGCGAGGCGATGAGGCGATTGATGATCGAGTTGCGCCGCGAAGACCCGAACCTCTACATCAATCTCACCACCGGTTCGTGGCCGTCGCCGTTCTGGTTGCGTTACGCCGACTCGATCTGGCGGCAAGGCCACGACATGGGCTTTGCGGGCAAAGGCCCGAAGCAACAGCAATGGCTGACCTATCGCGACCAGGAAGTCTTCCGCAACATCGTCGGCAAAGGGCCGCTCTTCCCGTTGAATGCGTTGATGACACAAGGCGTGGCCTACTCGCGCAACGGCATGGCCGGCGAACCGACGTTCAACTCGGCGGGGTTCAAGGACGATGTGCACGCTTTCTTCGGCGCCGGCACCAGTTTGCAAGAACTCTACATCCAGCCCGGCAAATTATCTCCTGAGGATTGGGCAGTGCTCGCCGAGGCCGCGAAATGGTCGCGCGCCAACGCCGACGTGCTGGCGGACACACATTGGATCGGCGGCGATCCGTCGAAGCTCGAAGTCTATGGCTACGCCTCGTGGTCGCCGCGCAAGGGCATCGTGATGCTTCGCAACCCCGACGACCAGCCGCACGAGTTCGATCTGGACGTTACCACAGCGTTCGAGTTGCCCGCCGGCGCGCCGCGTCGTTACGCGCTCAAGAGTCCGTGGAGTGAAGCCGCCTTCACCGCCGAGGCCGGCAAGCCGCTGCGCATCGCGCTGAAACCGTTCGAGGTAATCGTCCTCGACGCAACGCCGGTGAAGTAGTTCCAAACGGCTCGAAAAGGATTGGCGCGTAACCTTTCTCGCGGTATAAATCTGCCCAGCACTGGCCAAAGGAGACAAATATGAAACGATATGCTCTCGTGATCCTGTGCGCGTTGTTGGGAGCGCAAGCGCAGATGGAGGCAGCGGAGACGTTGCCAACAAATGATGCCGCTTGGCTGAAGGCGGTGAACCTTGTTCGGTTCATTAACATCAAACGTGACAAACTTGAGGGCAAATGGCGCATCGAAGGCAGTGCTCTCATGATGGAGGAGAGCGGCGGAAGTCGCGTTGAAATTCCATACAATGTGCCGGAAGAATACGATTTCCGTGTCCAATTCACGGTGTTCAGTGGGCGAGAGCATGTGGTGCAAATCTTGGCAAAGTCCGGTCGTCAATTTGCATGGTATATGGGCTATCCGAACCAAACTACATTTGGTTTCGGAAAGATTAACGGCAAGGAGTACGATAGGAATCCCAGCACCGTAAAAGACGGCCCCAAGATAGAGTATGGCAAGCTGTATGAGTCCGTTGTGCAAGTCCGCAATGATGGTCTCAAGGGATTCCTCAATGGCCACCTGCTCGCGGAGTGGAAAACTGATTACCAAGACATGAGCCTGTCTGATGGAATGAAGCTCCATCATGGCACACGGTTAGGTGTGGGTGCTTATCGCAGTCGTGTTCGCTTTCATCGAGTCGAGTTGCTTGTCGTCAGTGACAAGGGACAACCTGTAAAAGTTGCCGCGCCACCGGTTCCTTTGCCAGTTGTCGTTCCCGCCACGCCAGCGTCATCCCCCAAGGCAGCGTCGCAGGCGACGCGTATGGCCGCTGAAGCGGAGGCGCGATACAAGCAGTCATTGGCGGCTACCAGCCAGCAGTATGTTGCCGATCTCGACGCTGCGTTGCAATCCGCCATGCGGACGGGCAATCTCGATGAAGCCAATGCTATCCGCGACGTTCTCCGCGACATCAAAGACGGCAAACGAGCCAGCCCGCAATTCAAGTCCACGTTGGCCAATACCGCGAAGAACCGCTACGAACATTCGGCTACCGTGGCAGTGCAGCAATACATTCGCGACCTTGACGCCGCGCAGAAGGCCGCGTTGAACGCCGGGAATCTCGACGAAGCGAACGCCATCAACGCGACACGAAAGCAACTAGGAGTCTGTCCAAGAATTCGCTTGTAAGTTTTGAATGAGGCTGCGGGAA
>CAZNOK010000311.1:0-3342 GCA_964574605.1 uncultured Verrucomicrobiota bacterium | reverse complement strand
GTCTTAAAGTGCCAGATCAATTCCGGTTTGCTTCCACCGGGACGCAATCGCACGGCGAGTTGGCCTTCGCTCCATTCGAGCTTGTCGTCGCCGCTCCGCCTTGTAGTGAACAGGTATTTCTCGGTGCGGAAGTCGTCCTCGTAAACGGGGCGGTTGAGCGTGACGGTTGTGTCCTTCGGCGGCGGCACGGTCGCCTCGACGCGAAGGTTGTCCACGCTCACCTGTCCGTTCAGCTTGATGCGCGCCCAGAACTCGCGCACACCGGCAAACGGCGCGGTGCAGGAGGTCGCCCCGCGATGCGACCAATCTTTGCCGTCGGCAGACAATGCGACTTCGACGCCCTTGCCGCCAAGCACATCGAGCGACATGGTGGGATGATGCGCCGCGTAGTCGCCGGCAAAATGATACAACAGCGTCACATTCGCCGGGCGACCGCGAAATCCCCGCGTCGAGAGTGTTTTGCCGTCCATCACCAAGTCGCGGAACCCAGTCATCGAAGCGTCGTCAATGCATCGCTGGGTGCTGAAGTCGTCGCGATACACGAAGCGTGGTCCGATTTCGATCACGCGTCCGTCGGCGAGGTCTGCTGACGGCAACCCCGTGTAGTCCGCTGACAACGCGCCAACCCGCGCGATGTAGTTCCACACCCACTGGTTGATTTTGTCTATCTCTGTCGTCAATTGCCCGCGGTTGCACCCGAAATAGCAACTGGTTCCTCCCGTGCCCTTGCCATAGACCCAGTAGAACGCCACGGGAACGTTGAACTCGATCGCGACGTCCAACTGGTCGTTGTTGGCCTTCCATTTGTCTGGCGTCATCGGTGGCGCTTTCTCGCCGGTGGATGCCCATGGCATGATGACCAGCGGCAGGCCGGTGACGAGATATTTGCGAACGAACCGGCGAAAGTCGGGGTTGGGTTTGAAATAGGGATCAACGACCCAGCCGTCGGCGGGAATCCAGCCACCCGACTCCGGCACGGCGCTGCTGGGCGACCACCATTGCCAGACCGGCACGTCATACTTGGCCTTGATCCGGCGATACAATTCAGTGAGCACCTCCGGCCGGCCGCTGTAAGAAACGTTTTCTTCAGCCAGCACGATTCCCTGAAACTCCGCGAGTGGCATTGCTCCCAAGAAGTGGTCCAACCGTTTCCAGTAAACCTCGATGTCGCGCATCGGCCCCTCGAAACGATCCCGTCCATCCCAGAAATGCACGCGCGGCAAGAGCACTTTGCCTCGTTGAGGTGTTGCGCGCCAGCGTTGGAAGAATTCCTCGGAGAGATCGTCGCGGAGGTTGACGGAAGCGACGGAGAAGTTCAGGTCGTGGACGCGGTCGGCGCGCGAGCCGGGTTGGATTGTACCGTCTGCCTTTTCCCACGGCACCGCAGCGTATTCACCGACGTGTTGAACGTTCAGTTCCATGCGACCGTCGGCGAAAGCAGCGAAGAACAGGGCCAGCATCAGAGTTGGAGCGGGCGATGGGAATCGAACCCACCTCACCAGCTTGGAAGGCTGGCGCATTACCACTATGCTACGCCCGCATTGCACGCCGCAATCTGCCCGAAGCCTTCGCCAGCGTCAAGCGTTCTCCTGCCGTAAATAGATCGTTTGCGTCGGGAACGCGAATTCCAACCCCGCCGCGTCGAAGCGCCGTTTGATTTCCAGATTGATTTCTTCCATCGCTTTGGTGAACTCCCGGTAGTTTTTCGTCTTGCACCAATAGACGATGAAAATATCCAGCGACGCCGCAGCGTACGTTTTCCAGAACACAATGACATCGTGCGTCATCGGGTGCGCGGCAAAAATCTCTTTCAGGATGGCCACGGCCTCCTGCACTCTCTCTGCCGGTGTGTCATAGGTCAGGCTCAAGCTGAACGTCTCGCGAATGTTGGGCCGCAGAGAAATGTTGTTGATGGCGGAATCCGCCACCGTCTTGTTCGGGATCACTACCAAGTGCCCCTCCAATGTACGGATGCGCGTGCTTCGCAAACCGATCTGCTCGACCATCCCGTCATATTTATCAATCTGGATACGATCTCCGACGCGGAAGGGACGGTCGGTCAGGATCGTGATGGAGCCGAACATGTTCGCCAGCGTGCTCTGCGCCGCCAACGCCACGGCAATGCCGCCCACGCCAAGACCGGCCAGCACACTGGTGATGGGGATTCCAACATACTGCGCCGCGGTCAACGCGCCTGTGACGATCACAAACACTTTGAGCGTACGGCTGATGATCGGTAACATCATCGTCGCCAACCGCTCGTCGCCGGCGAACAGGCGCTCTTTTGAAGCGTCCAAACACAAATCGAGTAGCCGCATGGCCACATAGACAGCGGTGGCCGCCATGCCCACGGCAAACGCTATGTGCAATGCCTTCTCCAGCATCCAGGGCCAGTTGAAGACCTGCAATCCCACCTTCAACACCACCAACACCACCACGATCTTCAGCGGGCGATGAAGAATCTCCAGCAACTTGTCATCCAAGTCCGTTTCGGTCTTCGCCGTGAGCCGTTTCACCCACCGCGTCATCACGAAATCGGCCACTTGGGCCACCAGAAAAGCCATGACGATCCACAGTCCCGTGGCCACGTACTGCCACAATGGACGGCCTGCCACCGACCGGTGCAGCGTTTCAATCCGGTTCAGGCCAAACGCCTGTTCTGACCACCACACTTGTTCCACTGCCTGGGTTTTCACTGCTGCTGCGAAGAATGCTGAGATCATGTGTTCCTTCTTTGAGTGCCGCGGATTATACGGATGTTCCGGGAGACTGCAAGCGGCACGGCGCCATCACCGCGTCGGACATCCCGTGCAGCACCTTCTTGTTGGACGAACAGACAGTTGCCAACACACCGCCCAACTTCGTTGTGTCACCAATGACAAAATAATACGGACACAACCGCACCCGGCCCGCGAACGTCCGCGCTTCGTTTGCCTCGAAATCGAACCACTCCGTCTCGACTAGCCGCGATTTTCCGAACCGTTGGAGCACGAACGGATGCTCCGGCCACGACGCCACCGCCCGCTCAATCGCCGCTGCCCACTCGCCTGCCGATAAGTCATGTCCGACCGACACACTCCGCGCGCCCCACGCCGACTCGTGGAACCCGGAAATCTTCAACACCAGTTCCCGTTGCTTCTGCGAAAACCGCGCCATCTCCCGCCAGTCCGTGATGTCTAGTTCCGGTATTACTGCATGCGGCGGCAACGGCGTCGCGTCCACGATCCACGTTCGCGGGAACACCCGCCGCAAATATGCGAGCGTCTCCGCGCCGAGATGTTCGCGCCAGAACGCCTCCAGTTGCGGCTGCCACAGAAACGCCATCAACATCTTCTCTTCCAG
>CAZNOK010000310.1:0-3437 GCA_964574605.1 uncultured Verrucomicrobiota bacterium | reverse complement strand
TGGAACCGTCATTGCCGTCGCGCTGGCCTCATTCTACTTCATGTGGCCGCCGTTCAACCGTGACCTCGTGAAGGAGTTCGAGGTCCGCGCCATGGCCAGGGACGCCGCCTTCAATACGCTCATGGAGAAGGTCCACGCCAAGCAGGCCGCCGCGCCGTTGCGCGAGTTCCAGAACCTGCGCGAGGCGGTCGAGGAACAGAAGGTGGACCTCCGCAACTATTTCCCTGATCTCGCCAAAGCCGAGTCCAAGACGCCGAACCTCGACATCCTGAACCGGATTGACCGCGATTGCGGCGGCAAGATCAAACTCGGCCTCGACCTCAAGGGCGGCACGTCGTTCCTGTTGCGGATGGACATGACGCAGATTGACATGGCGGGCCGGGGCGCTGCCGTCAACCAAGCCATTGAAATCATCGGCAAACGCGTGAACCGATTCGGCGTCAGCGAGCCGATCATCCAGCGCATCGGCAACGACCGGATTCTTGTGCAATTGCCCGGTCTCGCGGAGCGCGACCGCGCCGAAGCGCGCAAAGCCATCGAGCAGACCGCCTACTTGGAGTTCCGCATCGTCCACGCCAACAATGACGAGCTTCAGGCGCGCGCGGCCACGGACCCGCGTTTCCTGCCGCCCATCGGCTACACCAACATGAGCTATGTCACGACGCGCGACACGCAGACGGTCACCGAACATCTGTATGTCAAAGTGCGTCCCGAGCGCGGTCTCACCGGCAAGTATGTGGAGCGCGCTTATGTTGCGAGCGATGACATCGGGCGTCCGAATATCGCGCTGAACTTCAACAAGGAAGGCTCCGTGATCTTCGCGCAGGTCGCCGCGGCCAACTCGGAACGCCGACTCGCCATCATTCTCGACGGCGAAGTCCAGTCCGCGCCGGTCATTCAGCCGAAACTCTCCGAGGATGCCCGCGCGATGGGCGTCATCCGCAATGCCCAGATTACGGGTCAGTTCAGCCTCGTCGAGGCGCGGCGTCTCGCCAGCGTGTTGGAGAACCCGTTGCAAGCGCCGGTCAAGGTGCTCGAAGAGCGCGGCGTTGACCCGTCGCTCGGGCGCGACTCCATTCACAGCGGCATGCGCGCTGCGGTCATCGGCTCGGCGATCACCGTGATCTTCATGTTGGTGTACTACATGCGGGCCGGGTTGGTTGCCAACATCGCACTCGTCCTGAATATCGTGACCCTCGTCGGCGTGCTGGCGTTGTTCAAGTTCACGCTCACGCTGCCCGGCATCGCCGGCATCGTGTTGGCCATTGGCATGTCGGTGGACGCCAACGTGCTCATCTACGAACGCATCCGCGAGGAACTGGCTGTGGGCAAACCGTTGCGCGCCGCCATCGTCGCCGGCTACACGCGTGCGTGGATCGTCATCTTCGACTCGAACTTCACAACCATTCTGACCGCCGTTATCCTCTTGTTCCTCGGCACCGGTCCCGTGAAGGGCTTCGGCATCACCCTCGCGATTGGTCTCGTCTCGAACTTGTTTACTGCGGTGTTCGTTACCCGGCTCATTTTCGACTGGATGGCCATCAGCGGCTGGATGAAGTCGTTCAGTATGCTTCAGGTCTTCCGCCATCTCCCACACATCAACTTCATGGGCCTCTGGAAACTCGCCTTCGCCATTTCGTGGGCGGTCATCATCGCCGGCATGATCAGCTTCGTCAAACGCGGCGGCCTCGACATCGGCCACGGCGAAGTCTATGGCATTGACTTCAAAGGCGGCGATGCTGTCACGTTGTCCTTTGCCCAGAAGGTGGAGGCGGGAGTCGTCGGTAAGGTGCTTGACCAGGCGGGTGTTGGGGAACGGTTCATCCAGTATCAGCGCGATCTTGGCGGCGGCAACGAAGTGCTCAACCTCCGGTTGCCGCTGGGCGAAACCGAAAAGGCCATCAAAGCATTGCAGACTGATTCAGCGACTGCCGCCGCTCAATTCAAGGAGCTCAGCACCGAACGGGTCGGCGCGCTTGTCGGCAGCGAATTGCTCCGTCAGGCGTTGTGGGCCGTGTTGGCCTCGCTGGTGGCCATCATGCTCTATGTCGCCTTCCGGTTCGGCGAGTTGAGTTACGGCGTTGGCGCCTTTGTTTCGCTCATCCATGACATCCTGATGACGCTCGGCTGGTTCTGCCTGACCGGCCGCACCTTCTCGATGACCGTCGTCGCGGCGATCCTGACGTTGATCGGTTACTCCATCAACGACACCATCGTCATCTTCGACCGGATCCGCGAGGACAAGAAGCTTACCAGCGGCCGTCTCAACTACTTCGACCTCATCAACCGCAGCGTCAACGAGACGCTCGGGCGGACGCTTCTCACCGGCGGCAGCGTGTTTCTGTGCACGGTGGTGCTCTACGGGTTTGGCGGCAGTGTGCTCAATGACTTCTCGTTCTGCTTCATGGTCGGCATCTTGACCGGCACGTACAGCTCGGTTTACATCGCCAGCCCGTTCGTGCTCTGGTATCACCGCAAGGAAGCCGCCAGGGCCGTCGCCGCCGCGAAAGCCTAACGGCGCGTAACAACTGTAGGTAGGGTCGGCTCGCTGAGCCGACCCCAACCGCAATGATAACGGACGCGTCGGCGCGACGCCCTCCGGCGGCGGGGATACGGGAATGGAACAACGAAGGCGCCAAGACGCATCAAGCCCCCAGCTGCCAACTACTACCTACTGCCTCTTCAACACATTGATTAGTTCGTTGAGTTTGGCGACGATGGTGGGCACGGCGGTCTCCGCGGGGCGAGGTTAGCTCCAGCGGATTGTTGAGTGTTTCGGTCTGCGCAGGACTTCTGCTCCTTGCTCCGCTTGAGCAATGAGCGGCCTCTGGACAAGCAGACTGCACAAACAATCAAGCCCACCACAATACCGGGGAAGTACAGTGCTGTGCTCTTCAGAACGAAAAACCCATTGAGTGAGACTAGCAGGATGATAAATCCTGAAGCTGTAACAGCAGTCCCTTGTTCTTCATATTTGCGGCAGCCATTGTTCGTTCTTCCTTGCGCCGACGAAATGCTGCCGCAACGCCCCAAACTGTGACAACAACAAGAACGGGATACAGCAGCACCAAGTCAGCGCGGATGTTGTACTTCTGGGCGTTGCAGTATGCTTCCCAAGGGACGAACAAACTCCATACGAACGCGGGGACGAGAATCGGCCAGCTGCGAAAGCGACGAGTAGATAGCAACACGAAGAAGCCGATGAATAAGATGCCAGCAACTGCGGCAATTCGCTCTGGATGCATGACGAACGGCTGAATTGGTTTGAACAGCCACACAAGAATGTCCATGGTCTTCTCCGCCTAACAGTTACTTTACTGCATTCCACCTATTGTCATAGGGCTGCATTCCACTTAGCATCCTTCTATTGCTATCACGCGTAGCGCACAACAAACTAGGAGAGTCCAACGGCATTGTCAACGAAACAGCCATGACCG
>CAZNOK010000309.1:0-3448 GCA_964574605.1 uncultured Verrucomicrobiota bacterium | reverse complement strand
TTGGAAACGACGGCCAACTCCAACGTTTTCGCCGGGGCAAATGGTGTCGCCGCTATTAAACTTGACCACTGTCCCCGGCGGAAAAAGAAGATTTGGGCTCTCGACATGGGTGCCTATACAACTGCCGTAACATGGGACCCATTCGCATACGCTCCACCAACCGGTAAAGTTTCCATTCGAATCAAAGTAATACGCGCTAGCCTGAACTAACTCAGTGTGATTGGTATATTTATTGTCTATGCTTGTCCAATCAATAGTGCCTGCGTCTACTCGGGGTATCAAAGATAACAGGAGAAATACCAAACTGTTGACTAGCCAGCTATTGCGGATAGAGCAGAACGAAAACAGAATGCTGCGACGAGAAGCGCGTGTATGGAGGAAAGCAATGCGGATCCAATCTTGGACTCGTAAACGGGTAGCCATGCAAAGAGCGATAGTACGCAAGAATCGAATGGCTCTGCGCAGAAAACGAGAAACAGATGCACGCGGTCCGTAACCGCCATCGCAAGAAACTTGGTTATCTGTTCTCACTCGCCCGACCTTTTACACATCAGCAATTTTATCCTACTGCCTCTCGTAGCACAGCCCGCACCCAACCGCCGTTACCCTCCTCTCCAAGGTGTGAGCGAAACTACGAAGGCATACTTAGCAGACTGACAAAAGCGTGCCAAGCGGAAAACGACTGAATGAACACGAATGAACGCGTCCAGGAACTTTGAGGTTGCAACTGGAAAGGAGCTTGCTAAGTTGCACCTGCATTTTCACAGCAAAGGAGACAACCATGTTGAAAGTCACTCGTCCTCACAACCGTCTTGTCGGCAGCAACCCCAAGATCGGCATCCGTCCCACCATTGACGGCCGGCTCGGCGGCGTCCGCGAGTCGCTTGAAAAACAGACGATGAACATGGCCAAGTCCGCCGCACGATTCCTCCGCGAGAACCTCCGCCACGCCGACGGCACCCGCGTCGAGTGCGTGATTGCCGACCGTTGCATCGGCGGCATCGCCGAGGCCGCGCTCTGCGCCGAGAAATTCGCCAGAGAAGGCGTCGCTGTCTCGCTCACCGTGACGCCGTGCTGGTGCTACGGCTCCGAAACGATGGACATGGATCCGCTCACACCGAAAGCCGTCTGGGGCTTCAACGGCACCGAGCGCCCCGGCGCGGTTTATCTGGCGGCCGTCAGCGCGAGCCACAATCAGAAGGGACTTCCGATCTTCAACATCTACGGCCGCGACGTGCAGGACAGCGGTGACAACACCATTCCCGCCGACGTGCAGAAGATGCTCCTCCAGTTCGCCAAGGCTGGGCTTGCCGTGGCGACGATGCGCGGCAAATCGTATTGCTCGATGGGCGGCACCTCGATGGGCATCGCTGGTTCCATCGTGGACGTGTCGTTCTTCGAGGCGTTTCTCGGAATGCGAGTGATGTTCGTTGACATGGTTGAGTTTGTCCGCCGCATCGAGCGCGGCATCTACGACCCGAAGGAATTCGCGAAGGCGATCAAGTGGGTGCGCGAGAACTGCCGCGAAGGCCACGATCCGAACGATCCGAAGAAGCAGCACACCCGCGAACAGAAGAACAAGGAATGGGAGTATTGCGTGAAGATGGCGATGATCGCGCGCGACCTGATGGTCGGCAACTCACGCCTTACTGAGCTTGGTTTTGGTGAAGAAGGACTCGGCCACAACGCCATCCTCGCCGGGTTCCAAGGTCAACGCCAGTGGACTGACCACCTTCCGAATGGCGATTTCCTCGAAGCGATCCTTAACACCAGCTTTGACTGGAACGGCATTCGCCAGCCATACGTCGTTGCCACCGAAAACGATTCGCTCAACGGCGCGTGCATGTTGTTCGGCCATCTGCTCACCGGCGGCGCACAAATCTTCGCCGACGTCCGCACCTTCTGGAGCGCCGACGCCGTCAAGCGCGTCACCGGGCACAAACTCACCGGCAAAGCCGAAGACGGTATCCTCCATCTTATCAACTCCGGCCCCGCCGCTCTCGACGGCACCGGCCAACAGGAGATTGACGGTGTTCCCGCCATCAAACCGTGGTGGCAGGTTACACCGGAAGACGCCGAGAAATGTCTTGCCAACACCGAATGGTGCACCGCGGTGCTCGAATACTTCTGCGGCGCCGGATACTCGACGCGTTATCGGACACGCGGCGGCATGCCCGTCACGATGTCGCGTCTGAACATTATCAAAGGCCTCGGCCCGGCCCTTCAGATTGCCGAAGGCGAGACGGTCGAGTTGCCCGGCGAAGTCCACGACGCGCTCGACAAACGCACCAACGAAACATGGCCGACGACGTGGTTCGTGCCGCGTTGCTCCGGCAGCGGCGAGTTCCGCGATCCGTACACGGTGATGAACAACTGGGGCGCCAACCACGGTGCGTTCAGCTACGGTCACATCGGCGCTGAGTTGATCACGCTCGCTTCGATGCTCCGCATCCCCGTCTATATGCACAATGTTTGTGAAACAAAGGTCTATCGCCCCAGCGTCTGGACCGCCTTCGGCTGCGACACCCGCGCCTGCGAAACACTCGGCCCGGTCTACGGAAAGTATTAGCCCGTAGGGGCGACGCATGCGTCGCCCCTACCGTAGAAGGACAACCAGTTATGACAAGAGAACAAAAACTAAATGAACTGTTGCGATTATCGCACGAACTCGGAAACCCACTGCGCTCGCTGGCCATCCTCGGCGAGGGCAACACCTCGACTCGGCTCGACGAGAAGTCGTTCCTCGTCAAGGCCAGCGGCACCTGCCTCGGCACGTTGAAGGCAGACGAAGCCGTCGAGTGCAGCTTTGAAGCTATTCACGCGTTGCTGAAAACAGAGAAACTCAGCGACAAGGAAGTGGACGCTGCGTTGATGGACGCCCGCGTAAACGAGTCGAACCCACGCAAGCCGTCAGTGGAAGCGCTGTTCCACGGCTACTTCCTCTCGTTGCCCGATGTTGAGTTCGTCGGACACACCCACGCCCCGGCGGTGACCGGCATTCTCTGTTCACGTCGCGCGAAGGAGTTCGCCAAGAAACGCATCTTCCCCGACGAAATCGTCTGCTGTGATGTCGAGTCGGTACTCGTTCCGTACACCGATCCCGGTCTCGTGCTCGCGCACGCCGTTCAAAAAGCCACCGAGGAGTATCGTGAACGCCGTGGTCGCGTGCCGCGCGTCGTGTTGATTCAGAACCACGGCATCATCACGCTCGGTCGCACTGCCGATGGTGTGTTGGCTGCAATGTTGATGGCGGAGAAGACCGCCCGCATCTGGACCGCCGCCGCCACGCTCGGCGGCCCGAACTTCATGACGCCGCATCATGTAGGCCGTATCTCCGGTCGTCCCGACGAAGCCTATCGCCGTAAAGTGCTAAAAGTCTGAACTGATAGGAAATTGCTTTTCAGAGGGGCTTCGCAACGGCGCCAGCAGGGGGGTTATGGCGTCATTT
>CAZNOK010000308.1:0-3454 GCA_964574605.1 uncultured Verrucomicrobiota bacterium | reverse complement strand
AGGCCGAGTTGGAGAGCATCGTCTCGGACCGTCGCACGGAGGGCGCGCACGCCGCCCCTTGGGTTTAGCGCCGATGCCGCAGTAGGCGAAAGGGACAAGCAGCGCGTCGAGGTGCGGCTGGAGCACAGCGAGAGTTTCGACGAACTCGCGGTCGGCGTGGGTGAGCGGGCCGAGTTCTTCTTGGAGAGCGGGGAACAGGTGGCGTTGGAGTCCGCCCCAAAGGGCGAGCAGAGGGTTGTTCATGGAAAGATCATGACAACGCGGAAGAGAAAAAGTTCGAAAAAATCCCTTTGCAAAGCGCATTCTGCAAGAATCCCAATTATCTCTCAATTTTTCTCATCAATTTTTCTCATAAACAAAGAATCGTAACTTTGTTATTCTCACTGCGTCTGTACAGACAGTGGGAAACAACATGATCGGATTCGGACGATACAACTTGCTGGTGCGAATCGGCCAAGGCGGCATGGGCGTGGTGTGGCTCGGCCGCCAGAAGGCGTTGGGCCGGTTTTGCGCCGTCAAACTGCTCGACCCGGAGTTCGCCAAGAAACCCGGCACTGACAAACGCTTCCTCCGCGAGGCGCGCGCCGCCGCGTCGCTCTCGCACCCGAACCTCGTCAGCGTGTTCGACGGCGACGAGTTCGACGGCCAGCATTTCATCGCGATGGAGTACGTCGAGGGATTCGGAGTGGGCGACATTCTCCAAATGCGCGGCCCGGCGCCGGTGCCGCTGGCGTTGCGCTGGCTGCAGCAGGCGGCGGTCGCGCTCGACTACGTCCACAGCCGGGGATTGATCCACCGCGACGTCAAGCCGCAGAACATGCTCATCAACGCGGACGGCAGGCTGAAGTTGATGGACCTCGGTCTGGCGAAGGACATGTTCGACACCGAACATTCGCTCACCATCACCGGCATGGTCGTCGGCTCACCCAACTACATCAGCCCCGAACAAATCCGAGACCCGAAGACTGTGGATTTCCGCACCGACTTGTATTCGCTGGGGATCAGTTTCTACCAGATGCTGACCGCCAAGGCTCCTTTCGAGCGCACGTCCGCCGCCGCTGTCTGCGCCGCGCATCTTCAGGACCCCATGCCGTCCGTCGGGCTTGCCGACGCGGAACTCACAGCGGAGCTTGATCACTTTATCGCACGGCTGACGGAGAAGAACCGCGAAGCGCGTTATCAGTCCGCTGCGGAAGTGCTGGCTGGGATTCTGCCGTGGCTGGAACGCCGCCCCATTGATAATGCCTCCCGCGCGTATCTGGCCGCCGCCCCGTTCCACGAGCGCGCGGTCGGACAGTTGTTGAAGGCCGAAGGGATCGAGCCGGAACAGGTGGACGCCAATCTCACCCCCGTGCCGCGCGGCGAGCTGACGTCCCTGCTGAACGGGACCGGCTCCGACACCACGGTCGTCACGGACGACACCGCCCCAATGCCCAAACGCCGGCCGTGGTTGTGGCTGGTCGGCGGCATATTGTTGGGTGCAGCCTTGGTCGGAGGGACGGTGTTCGCCATGTTCAAAGTGGTCGTCGCGCCGCTCGTCGCCCAGATGAAGGCGCGCGCCAAGCCGGCGCCGCCTTCGCCGGGAGACGTCGCGGTGTGGCTGCAACAACGTCGCGTGTTCGCCGAACAACTGTTCGCCGAGACACGACACTGTCCCGAATCCGAATGGCTCGCGAAAAAGAAACAATTGCTCGACAAGATTCGCGACAACCTCCAGCAGCAGTGGCGGATTCAAGATCCCGCCGTGCTGGATCGCATCGTCGCCAATAACGCCAATCTGTTGGAAGAGGTGCGCGCCATGACCACGGCAGAATTTCAACGCGCCAAGCCGAGACTCCTCGACCGCTGGCTCTTGCAAGGACGAAAACCCGGCGAACGCCCCAAGGCCGCTCCCCCACCGTGACCGCGGCGGCGCATCATGCATCGGCTCGCCATTTTCTTGGATGACCCCTCTGCCGTGGTGCCGGTGCTGCTGACCCGCGAAACTTTGCGGGCGGTGCGTCGTCGCAGTGACATCGAAGTGGTCGCCGTCTGCGTGCGAAAACCAAAAGCCTATCACCGCCTGCTGCACCGACACGTTCTGGGATTGCTGCGCAGAAGGATCGGCTTGCTCACGGGACGCAAACCGCAACGAACAGTTGCGCCGCCGGCTCCGTTGAATCTTCCTCGGCTGGCACGGCAATACGGGTTCCGAGTCCTGTCGCCGCCGTCAGCCAACTGCAATCATCCGTCGTTTGTCGCCGAGTTGGAGAACGTGGTGCGACCGACCATGGCGTTTTCATTCTTTTGCGGCCAACGCTTCCGCGACCGGTTGCTGAAGGCGCTCCAGTATGCGGTCAACTACCACGACGGCGCGTTGCCGGAATATCGGGGTGTCTCCGCCACTTCGTGGTCGCTGTATCACGGGGAGAACGAGAGCGGCTTCACGTTTCACCTGATGGAATCGCGTCTGGACCAAGGACCGGTACTCTTGGAAGGGAGTGTTCCGATTCGTCCCGATTCCAGCTTGTGGGACCTCGAATGGGAAAAGGCCGTGATGGCATCCGCATGTCTGCCCCGTCTGCTGGAGATGATGGTGAACCGTGCACCGGGAACTCCACAACAAGGTTCAGCCCGATTTTTTCCCGAGAAAGAAGCGCGGCAGATTCGGACGATTGTGAATCCCGCCGAGCTTTCCAGCGCAGAGATCATACGGCGGCTGCGGGCATTCGGTTCATTATTCGTGCGGTCTGGGGCGAAGTGGTACAGGATCGGAGAAATCAAACAGATGGATCGAGCAGACACAAAGAAAAAACGCCCGTGGTTCCAATCGTCTGACGGAACAATATGGCAGCCCACACGGTACGAGTCGGCTCAACCACAACAGGAATTATAGGACCACGCTGCGGTCGTCAGTCAACGGGGCCAGAGATAATCTTGCCCATCTCCGTGACTTCTACGAGCTGGTCGCGTTTCTCCAACGTCGGTTCTACGTATTGTTTCTTCTCCATTGCAGACCTCCTTCAATCGTTTACTAACCTTTCCTCACGATGCTGTCAAGCTCGCGCAACGTTGACAACAGCGACTTGACTTCCGCCAGCGGAATCTGGTTCGCCGCGTCGCTCAGCGCCTTGTCGGGACGCGGATGCGTTTCGAGAAACACGCCGTCACAACCCGCCGCTACCGCCGCCCGCGCCAACACCGGCGCCATCCGACGATCGCCGCCAGTGACTCTGCCCGTCGCGCCGCCGCCGGGCATCTGGACGCTGTGCGTCGCGTCGAACACCACCGGCCACCCGAACTCGCGCATCATCGCCAGCGACCGCATGTCCACGACGAGATTGCTGTAACCGAACGACGTGCCGCGCTCGGTCAGCATAAGGCCCTTTGCGCCGGCAGCGATGGCCTTGGCGATGGCGTGGCGCATGTCCCACGGCGCAAGGAACTGGCCTTTCTCTCAACATCAAGAAAGGCC
>CAZNOK010000307.1:0-3588 GCA_964574605.1 uncultured Verrucomicrobiota bacterium | reverse complement strand
CCGACACCGGCCTGAAGAACCTGCCCGCCGATTCCGATTGGACGTTCCGGGAAAAGACCTTCAAGCTGTTTCCGTCGCGCAACAAGGAATACGGCGTCGCCATGCATGCCTCTGATCTGACGGGTGAAATCTGCTTCGCCGATGTGAGGCTCGAAGCGGTGAGCGAAGGGGCGCGCAAAGGCTCGCACACGCAGATGGGACTCATAACGGCTCCGCGGTTGGTGCCCCTTCAGCCGCTGCTCAACCGGATTCCGCGGACGAACCCGGAAATCACTCTCAAGTTCTACGGCGTCCTGCCGGAAAAACAGGAAGCCTACGAAGGCTTCGTCACTCTCGGTGGCGACCGCGTCCCGCCGCAGACCATCCCGCTCAAGGATGGAAAATTGCCGGTCAAACTGGCTGGGCTTCCCTGCGGTGACTACACGCTGAACGCCATCCTGCGCCACCGCGCAACGCGCCAGACGGTGGTTGATGTCACTTATCCCATCAGCATCATTGACGTCCCCGCCTGCGACCGCAGCCGGATCAAGCAACTGAACAATCTCGTCGCCGAAGTCCTCAACGAACCGGTCAAGAATATGCCGGCGGCGCAGACGTTCACGTTCGTCAATCCGCGCGATGGCTGGGTCTTCGTCGCGTTCTCCACCGACTCGCTCGCGCCCAAGTTGGCCGTCAAGATTGATGATCGCGACGTGATGCTTACGGCCAACGCCGGGAGGCTCGAAGCCTTCCGCGAATTGACCGTGGGCGCGCATCGCATTCGCGTCAGCGACAACACCGCCGCTGCGCGCCTGCTCGTGCATTCCATCCCGGAGATTTTCGACTATCCCCCGTGCGCCAACTCCATGGTCAAGGAAAACGGCAGCTACGATTGGAATTTCATGAAACGGCACATTCTCCCGGCCGTCACCACCTTGAACGGCGGCGCGCTACCGGGCGATGCGCTGACGGAAGCGAAAGCCCGCGGACTGAAGTGGCTCGCCAACTTCAACGTCGCTCCGGTCGACGATCCGGCCAACGTGCAGGCGCGGATGGAAAAACACGCCGGCTTGACCCAACCGCAGCACGATGGCATCACCAGCGATGAGCTTTTCTTTGGTCGCGCCACCATTGACAACTACACCAAGGCCCTCTGGCGACTGCGCAATCCCGAACACCGATTGATCTACACGTGGATCGTTGGCAAGCCCAGTATCCCCGCGTTGCACACCGACTTCATGTCCGCCGCGCTGAATGCGTCCCGCGGCCGGGGCCGGCTGCTCTTCGAAGCCTATTGCCATCCGCAGACCGACGAGAAGGCTGCTGCCGCTTACCTCGACGACATGCTCGGCGAGACCATCCGCCGCTTCAACGCCACCTTTCCCGGTGCCGCCGCGGGCACCGGCATCATCTTCGGCAACTTCAACCAGATTCCGATCATCTCGCTTGAACACGACCCATCGGTGGACTTCAAATACTTCTTGGATATGCAGGTCAACCTAGTCGCCAACAGCCCGGACTTTGTGAACTTGGCCACGACTGGCTACTGGGGCACATACTACGGCGACGAGGAACTTGCGCGTTGGTCTTTCCTGCTCATGCGCCACTATGCGGTCGAGGGTCGCAAGGAGATGCTGTCGAAACGCTACGGCTTCAAATACAACCCCCGCTTTCTGGCGAACGGCGACTTCGCCGACGGTCTGAACGGATGGACGCTTGCGCCCGCTGCTACCGGCTCCATCCGCCACGCCACTATCGCCGGCTACGGCAAGAACAGCCAGGGCCGTTGGGGCGGCGGCAAAGCGGGTGACGCCGTTTGCGTATTGACGCGCCAAGCCGGCCAGCCGAATCGTATCAGCCAGACGGCGAAAGGACTCACCGTAGGCAAAGTCTATTGCCTCCAATTCGTCACCGCTGATCGCAAGGATGTCGTCGGGAAGAAATACAACCCGCGTCGTTACGGCATCGCGGCGGAACTGAACGGTGCCGAGATTCTTCCCGACAAGAGCTTCGTTCATATTGACCGTCGTAAGGGTAGCCGCAGAGGCCCCAACGCCGATTTCGGCAAGATCAACCTCAACCGGATTATCTTCCGCGCCAAGTCGCCGACTCTGGTCATCACCTTCAACGATGCGAGCGCCAACCCGGGCGAGGAACTCATCATCAACTTCGTCCAACTCAAACCCTACTTGGAATGATATGAAAACCAACCTCACGCTTCTGATCCTGTTCGCCGTGTTGCCTGTCTTTGCCACCGATGATGTCGCGCTCGTCAAGGCGCGCGGGGCGTTGCTGTTTGAGGACGATTTCAATCGCGACGAGAAAACGCCCGACAAGGAGGACATCGGCGGCGGTTGGACCAGCAACAGCGCTTGGCGCGCGAAGGGCCACAAGCAGGTTGATCTCGACCGCGGCGCGATGCACGTCACCAAGCACGCCGAGGCCGATCACGGCGTTGCCATCTTCCACAACGTGGCGTTTCAGGACGGCGCGGTCCAAATGAAGTTCAAGCTCGGCCCCGGCGATGATCTGGGGCTGGACTTTGTGGATCGCGAACTCAAGTCGGTCCACGCGGGACATCTCTGCATGGCGCGAGTCACGTTGAAGGGGGTTACACTCACCGACTCCAAAACTGGCGCGATGAACAACGAAATCCGCGAGCGCCGGTTGAAGAACGATAGATCACCCGAGCTGGCGAAGTTGCTCAAAACCAAGATGACCAGCTTCCCGCTCAATCTCAAGGCCGACGATTGGCACACGCTCCTTGTCGTCGTGGAAGGCGACGTGATGCGGGCAACAGTGGACGGGAAGTTCGTCGGCCGGTTCAAGTCCGAAGGCATTGCGCATCCGACCAAGCGCATGATCACGCTGGCGGTAAACAAGTTCGCGTGGGTGGATGATCTGAAAGCGTGGAAGCTTAAGTAAGCGGCTGGGCGTCAGTTCCGTGACGCGTCGTCCGGGGCTTCCGCCAGCAGACGGTACTGCAATCCTTTTGTGAGCAGAATCTGCTTCCACAATTCCTGTGGTTGTAAGTGAAACACGAGATCAATGGTGGCGGGATGTGTCAACCATGCGCCCTGTTTCATCTCGTTATCCAATTGTCCGGGCGACCAGCCGGCGTAGCCGGCAAAGAACTTGAATTGTGATCGTGAGAGAAAATCTTCTTTCGCTTCCAACAGATCATCCAAGTCGTGAATAAGACGAAGATTGGGTATCACCTGCGATTCAGACGGGTCATTGTCGGTTGGATCGTGAATCAGACAACTCATCGCTTGCGGTTGCACGGGTCCACCTAGGAAAACGGACAGATGTTTTACGGGTTCGGGCAACGGATCATCCAGCGCTCTCCCGACCTTGTGTTCACTGGGGCGATTCAGCACCAGACCGAACGCGCCCTCCGCATCGTGTTTGCAGATCAACACAACGGTGCGATGAAACTCGGTGTCAGCGAGTTTGCCACCGTCGAGAAGGAGTTGTCCTTTCAGCGAACGCATCGTCATGTCTGGAGAATGCAACCAAGTTCAGTAATGGTCAAGTGGACAGCGTCCCGCGTTAGGGATGGACAGGTACATCGTGACCCCCCTCGTAGGGAGTAGAAGGTGAGCAAAA
>CAZNOK010000306.1:0-3628 GCA_964574605.1 uncultured Verrucomicrobiota bacterium | reverse complement strand
GACTCCGGGAGATATGGCTTCTTCCCTCATTTGCGCTCAGTTGTTATTTCCCACGCGCAAAACGTGGTCTCCGCCGCTGCCCTTGCGTTGTTCTCAGCACGGGAGTTCTGGTTTATGAGCGGGAAAGTGGACACCACTCTAAGAACTCTCTGGTCACCATTCTACGACTTACAGAGTGGTGTCCACTCACGGTCTCACCTCAAATTCTGTTGTGTAGCCGGTGCTCCCGGCCCTCGCCACTTTCACGCCAGCCGCCACAACGCCGCTTCCCGCTCCGACGTTGCCCGCTGCCGCCCGATCTACGGGTTGTTCAAGCCTTCACTCTGCCCCGCCTTTCTGAATCTTAGCTTTTCTTATGCTTTCGGCGTTCACAGCCCCACCGCAAAAGGTCGCCGGGTATATCGGCGGGTATATTTCACGCCGGGGCGTGCTGCGGCTCTGTCATCGCGTGGTTGCAGAAGCCCTTGCGGGCGTGGGTGTTTGGAATTGGTACCCCCAACCGGAGTCGAACCGGTGTTCTCAGATTGAGAATCTGATGTCCTAGGCCACTAGACGATGAGGGCACCTGAACGCGCCGTAGAATACCCGCCGACCAACGGAAATCAAGAGCTTTGACGCAGCCGCGCCAGCAGCTTGTCGTGCACACCGCCAAACCCGCCATTCGAGAACACCGCCACCACGTCGCCGCTTCGCAACTGCGGCGCCAACGCCGCCACGATCTCGTCCGCGCCCGGCGCGTACACCGACGGCTTGCCGCGCGCCACCAACTCCGCCACGAGCCGCTCCGGATCGAGCCGCTCCGACTCCGGCAACTCGTTCAACCGGTCCACTCGCGCCACAAACACGCCGTCAGCCAATGCCAACGCCTCCGTCAACTCGCGCTGGAAAACATTCCGACGCGTCGTGTTGCTGCGCGGCTCGAACAACGCCCACAACCGCCGGCCCGGATATTTCGCGCGGATCGCGCGGATCGTTTCGGCTAGCGCCGTCGGATGATGAGCGAAATCGTCGAGCACCGTCACGCCCGCCGCCTCACCGCGCACCTCCATCCGACGCTTCACACCGGTGAACGTGTCGAAGCCGCGCTGGATTTGTTCGCGCGTCAGCCCCAACGCCTCCGCGCACAGGACGACGGCGGCCGCATTGCGCCGGTTATGCTCGCCGGGCAACGGTACCCGGTAATCCGTCAACGTAAAAAACTTTACCGGGCACTGCGCGCCGGTCACGACCTCGCGCACGTTCGCGTCGTCGCCGTTCGCGACGATCAACCCGCGCCGCGGCACCACAGCCACCAATTGCCGAAACGACCGCTTCACCGCGGCGAGGTCCGGAAAAATGTCGGCGTGGTCGAACTCGATGTTGTTGAGGATGACAGTGTCCGGCAGGTAGTGGACGAACTTGCTGCGCTTGTCGAAAAACGCCGTGTCATACTCGTCACCCTCGATGACGAAGTGCGCCCCCTTCCCCACTCGCGCACCCGTGCCGAAGTTGTTTGGGATGCCGCCGATGAGAAAACCGGGCGCGAGACCCGCCGACTCTAGCACCCACGCCAGCAACGACGTTGTTGTCGTCTTACCGTGCGTGCCGGCGACGACGATGCTGTGTTTGCCGCGGATGAAAAACTCCCGGAGCAAATCCGGAACAGAACAATAGTTCAGTCGCTCATCGAGAATGCGCTCAACTTCCGGGTTGCCGCGTTTCATGGCGTTGCCCACCACGATGAGGTCGGGTCGGTGGTCGAGATTCTCAGCGCAGTAGCCGTTCAGAATTCGGATTCCACGCGATTCGAGGAATGTTGACATCGGCGGATAGACGTTCTGGTCGCTGCCGGTGACGATGTAGCCGCGGTCGCGGCACATTGCGGCGACGCCCGCCATGGCGGTGCCGCAGATGCCGACGAAATGAACTGATTTGACCTCCTTGGTCAACACGATTAGCGTTCATACCAGAAATGCCGGCACGAATCAACGTTTCAGATTTCAATCTCGCCACCACGCTTGAATGCGGACAGGCGTTCCGCTGGCGTCACAACGCCGACGGCTGGTTCACCGGCGTCGTCCGCAAGCGCGTGCTGCGCCTCCGACAAACCGGCAACGTACTCGAAGGCGATGTGGACCGGTATTACCTCGCGCTCGACGTGTCGCTCCGGAACATTACCGGAACATTTCCCGACGACCCGGCGTTGCGCGACGCGGTAGTGAAACATTGGGGCTTGCGCGTGTTGCGTCAGGAGCCGTGGGAGACACTGGCATCGTTCATCGCCAGTTCGACGAAGCAGATCGTCCAGATTCGGCAAATTGTGGAGTTGCTGGCACAACGGTTCGGCGAGCCAGTCGGTACAGCTTATAGTTTCCCGTCGGCAGAGGCGGTGGCGCGGGCAACCGTCGCCGACTTGCGCGCCTGCAAGCTCGGGTTCCGCGCTGCGTACCTGCGCGCGGCAGCCCGGCGCGTGGCCGACGGCCAGCTCGATCTGGCGGCATTGCGGACGATGGACTACAAGCGGGCGCTGGAGGAGTTGCTGAAACTGCACGGTGTCGGCGAGAAAATCGCCAATTGTGTGCTGCTCTTTTCGTGCGGCCATGACGAGGCGTTTCCCGTGGATGTCTGGATGAAACGCGCGTTGCAGCGAGTGAACCGCCGCGTGGACTTCGGCCCTTACGCTGGCTGGGCGCAGCAGTATCTTTTCCACGCCGAACGACGCAAGTAGAAGCTGGACTTTTGCGGGAGTTGCTTTAGAATGCACGTCAAGGAGGTTACACTATGAACCGTCGGAACTTTGCAGGATTGATTGTTGGTGTCGCGTTGGTTTCACTGCTAGGGGGGTGCGCCACGGAACCCTACACAACCGGAGGCAGGCTTGATCAGGAAGCGGCTGCCGCTATTGCCGCGTTCAAGCGGACAGATCCGGAAATGGTAAAATTCTTCGACAACTGCGCCGGGTACGCCATCTTCCCGAGCGTCACCAAGGGCGGGGCCGGCATTGGCGCGGCGCACGGTGAAGGCGAAGTGTTCGCCAAGAACAAAGTGATCGGTCTGGCCACGATGACCCAAGTCACCCTCGGCCTGCAACTCGGCGGACAGGAGTACTCCGAGTTGATCTTCTTTGCGGACAAGCTCACGCTGGATCAATTCGCCGCCGGCCAACTCGCCTTCAGCGCGCAAGCCACTGCCGTTGCCGCCGCTGTGGGCGCCTCCGCCGACGCCGACTACCAGAAAGGCGTCATCGTGTTCACCCTCGCCCAAGGCGGCCTGATGTTCGAGGCCAGCATCGGCGGCCAGAAGTTCAAATTCATACCGCTGCGCAAGCCGGCACTCTACTGAGAGCACTGGCAGGCTAACTTGTGATGTGTTATTTTAGCGCGCCCGCATGGTGCGCACGATAATCCTGCTTACCGCCGTTGCCGTGACGTTGGCTGCCGCTGCGAATGCGGCCACCAAGTACGTCGAAGGCGAAGCCATTGTCACCTTCAAGGAAACTGCCGACGCCGACACCGCGAAGTGCCCGCCGGGAAAGTACGGTGGGCGGGTGCTCATCGGAACCCTCGGCGACCCGAAAACCTTCAATCCCATCGTAGCCTCGGAGAATTCGAGCACCGACATCACCTATCGCTTGTTCTCCTCCCTGGTG
>CAZNOK010000305.1:0-3639 GCA_964574605.1 uncultured Verrucomicrobiota bacterium | reverse complement strand
GGACCGGGCTCACGCGTGTGGTTCCTCAATGGCCGGGTCTGGTGGAACGATCCTGACTGCGTGATTGTGCGCCCGGACAAATGCTCGCTGGCCGTCGCCCGCCGCAACGCCACCTGGCCCGCCATCGCCGGACAGCTTTACTATGTGAGCGACTGGCTGCCCGACCTGCCTGCCGAGCGTTTGGAAATCCTCAAGCGCACCATGCCCTCGCACGGCCTCACCACCGCTCGCCCCGTGGACGTGCTCGACAACATGTTTCCTCAAGTCTGGCTGCTCACCGATACGCGCGAAAGAGTCCGCCGTGATGTGGTGGCCATCTACAAATGGTGGGGCGACACCGGCCCGTTCACCATCACCGCCGAGCGTCTCGGTCTGCCGTCGGCAAAGCAATACGTCGGCTTCGATTTCTGGGCGAACAGGTTCCTGCCACCATTCAAAGACACGCTGTCCGTCGTCCTCGAAAAGGATTCCTGCTGCGTCATCGCCGTTCGTCCCGTGTCCGACACACCGCAACTCATCAGCACGTCACGCCACGTCACCCAGGGCATCGTGGATGTCACCGGCGAAGTGCGGGACGCCGCGACGAAGACACTCTCCGGCGTGAGCGCCGTCGTGGGGAATGATCCTTATGAACTGCGTATCGCGATGCCGAAGGCCGGCGGCTGGAAGACGGCCAGCGTGAGTGTCTCCGTTGACGATGCCAAAGCGGGCATCACACCGACGTTTACCGCGGACGGCGCAAACCTGCGCGTCAGACTGAACAGCACCACCAGCCGCGCGGTGCGCTGGAGCGTCCGATTCACCAACAAGTGAGGCAATAGCCATGAAACACGCGCTAATAATCCTCACTGCCCTGCTGCTCGCGCCGCTGGCTGTAATTGCTGCGACTCGCGGTTGGGAGAAGGCACCGGCAGAGAAGAAGGCGCTCTGGCAGCGGCACAGGGATGCATTGAAGATTCTCGACATCTCGACCGAGACGAATCGCCATGTCATCGTCGCGCAGGGCACGCCGCAGGTTTATCAAGCGCATCCGACCACGACGATGCTTGCCGACAACAAGACCATCTTTTGCGTCTGGAACATCGGCCACGGCGGTCACGCGGGACCGATGGCCCGCAGCGATGACGGCGGGTTGACGTGGAGGCGGCTCGACGATTCGCTGCCGCCGAACTACATCAATTTCCGAAACTGTCCCAGCATCTACCGGCTCACTGACCCGCAGGGCAAAGAGCGGCTGTGGGTCTTCGCCGCGCGCACGGCGACGGACAAGGAAGTTATCAACAATATTCCCGGTCGCTTGCAAGGCTACATGCCGCGCATTGTCAGCGAAGACGAAGGCAGGACGTGGCGCGAACTGCCGCCCATCGGCGGACGGGTCAGCAAGGACAATCCGTTCCGAAACATCATGACATTCTCCAGCATCCTGCGGCTCAAGGACGGTTCGTACCTCGGCATGTTCCATCGCGGCGCGGCTGGCAAGGACGCCAACCTACAAGTGCTTCAATCCGCCACCAAAGACGGCGGTTTCACGTGGTCGCAACCGGTGATGGCCTGCGACGGCACGAAGCTCGACGGCAAGGATCCCTGCGAGCCGTATGTCTTCCGTTCGCCCGACGGTGACGAACTCTGTTGCATGATGCGCGAGAACCGTCGCAGCGGCACCAGCCTGATGATGTTCAGTCGCGATGAAGGACAAACGTGGAGCAAGGCTGTGGACACAACGTGGGGACTCACCGGCGACCGTCACCACGGAGTTTGCCTCCCCGATGGCCGGCTTGTCATCGTCTTCCGCAACGCCTCGCCGGACGCGAAGGACAAAGGCGGCTTCATCGCCTGGATCGGCGCCTACGACGACATCAAGCAATGCAAGCCCGGCCAATATCGCGTGAGCCTGCTCAAAACCTTCAAGGACGGCTTCTACCCCGGCATTCACCTGCTGCCCGACGGTACCATCGTGGCCACGACCTACACCACGTATCGCCAAGATGACGTCGGCTGTTCCATCGTCAGCGTGCGGTTCATGATGAGCGAGATTGATGTGATGGCGGCAAAAACATCACCAACAGTAAAACCATGAAACTCACCTTCACCCTCCTCACGGCCCTGCTGCTCGCGCCGCTGGCCGCGGTCCATGCCAACGAGAACAAGCCGGCGTTGTGGGCGGTTTATTACGCCTGGTACCAGATCGGCGGCAAGTCGAGCATGTGGACCAACGACAAGGACGGCACGCCACGCTCGAAAGCGCAGCCGTTGATCGGCTACTACGACAGCGACAATCCGGACGTTGTCCGCTGGCATGTCCGGTTGGCAAAAGCTGCCGGCATCGAAGCATTTCTCGTGTCGTGGTGGGGCGGCGCCAACGTCAGCGGTGCGGCGTTCGAGAAAGTCATCCTGCCGGTGGCTGCCGAAGAAAAATTCAAGGTCGCGATGTGTTGCGAGCTGGCGCAGTTCCACCACGATGTCAAAATGCTCGTGCCGCACATGGCCGAGACCCTGCGCCGCGTGAAGGACAGCCCTGGTTATTTGAAGGTGGACGGCAAACCAGTCGTTTATCTCTACCAAGTACCGTTCGCGCCGAAGCTGACACCGGAGACGTACACGGAGTTGACGAGCGGCGTGGAGAAGGAGATTGGGCTGGTTTACTGGATGATGGACAAGATCGGCAACGCGAAGGACGGCGGCCTGACGTTCCCGGAACAGTGGCTGAACATCCCCAATATCCCGATGATCGGCATCTACGGAACGTTCAGCCTCCGCCGCATCTGGAAATACGAGGAAATCGTGCCGCATTACCGTCGCATGGCGCAGCAAGCTCACGCTGCCGGCAAAAAGGTCTTCCTGCCCGCGCATCCAGGACACGACAATAGCGGTTTTCGTCCAAACGATTTCTTCGTCATCCCGCGCGAGAACGGCGCGACGTTGCGCGGCTATCTGCGCGCCATCACCGACGCCGGCGCGGACGTGGCGTTGATCACCAGTTTCAACGAATGGCCGGAAACCACCATCGTCGAGCCGTCCTCCACCTGGCCTGATCCCTATCAGTACCTGAAAATTCTTACAACTTGGAAAGGTCTTACGTTTAGGCCTCCTCCACCGCCACAATCCACACACTGCAAAACAAACGAAAGGAACCAACCATGAACCGCCGTCAATTCATCACCAGCAGCCTTGCTACTGCCGCTGCGTTCACCATCATCAAACCGGCGCTCGTGCGCGGCGCGGACGCCAACGCCAAGATCCGCCTTGGCGTCATCGGTTGCGGCGGACGCGGCAGTTGGATTACCGACCTGTTCGCGGCTCACGGCGGCTATCAAATCGCCAGCGTCGCGGATTTCTTTCAGGATCGCGTCGAGAAAGTCGCCCAGAAACATCAGGTCGCAGCAGACCGGACGTTCACCGGCCTGAAGTGCGCCGAGAAGATGATCGCGAAAGGCGGCCTCGACGCTGTCGCCATCATCTCACCGCCATATTTCCGGCCCGAACAGGCGCACGCAGCGGTCGAGGCGGGCCTGCACGTTTACGCCGCCAAGCCGATTGCCGTGGATGTGCCGGGGGCGTTGTCTTTCAAGCAAAGCGGCCTCGCCGCCGGCAAGAAGGGACTCGTGTTTCTCGTGGATTTCCAGAGCCGCGCCGACGCAT
>CAZNOK010000304.1:0-3696 GCA_964574605.1 uncultured Verrucomicrobiota bacterium | reverse complement strand
TCCTTTCTTCAGCGCGAAGAATACGCCCGGCAGCGAGTCGAACGCAAGCTCTGCGCGCGACAATCATCGTTTGCTGATCTGTTCCAACCAACCTTCCAACGTGAACTCCGGTTGCCCGATTTCATCGGGGCGAAGGCAGGCGAGTTTCTCGCGCGGCAACGGACGCAATCCCATGTCCGGCAAGATCGTGCCGCGCTGGTGAAGCGGCGTGCCGTAGAGTTTTTCGAGCTTGATGCCGTGCTGGTCACACCAGTCGCCGGCGTTGAGCGTCGGGAGGGCGCGGATTTTCTCCAGCGTCCAGCCCGGTGTGCCGAGATGTTTGTGAATCCATTCGAGCGCGACCTTGTAGGCGAAATACGGACGATGACCGCCGCCGGGATCGAACCACGCCTCGATGCCGCCGGGAGGATAATGTTTTCTGGCTCCGTCCACTGCCGCGCGTGTACCGCTCCATGCAACACCGGTGCCGCCTTGGTCAATGATGATGTCGGCGTCGCCGTTGATGATGAACAGCGCGCAGTGCGGCGCGGGCAGCGCGGCGAAATCTACCCATGAGCAAAGCTTCCGCATCCGCTCATTCGGCCAGCGGGTGCACAGCTTGGTTGGGATCGTGATGTCGTCGTAAGCCCAGCCGCTGACGATGGCCATGCGGAGCCGTGTCTCCAACGCCGCCACCCAGCCACCGGTTGCGCCGCCGAGCGAGTTGCCGGCAATGCCGATGCGGTTGTGCGCGATGTCCTTGCGCGCCATCAAGAAATCCACGGCGCGCATCGTGTCGAAGACGAACTTGCCCATGATGAGCCGGCCAGCTGCGTCACAGCGTTCGGAAACGCCTTTGGCGTCATGCGCCCGCGTGGCGGTGGCGCCTTTGATGTTGCGTTCGTCTTCGCCGATCGGATCCATGGCCAGCGTCGCGACGCCGAGCTTCGCGTAAAGCTGGGCGCCGTATTGGTAAGCCCAACTGCTTTTGCTGCCGCCGTGGCCGTACGTGAACACGATGGCCGGCATCGGGCCGGACGGATCCTTTGGACGATACAACAAAGCCGGGACGCGCGAGCCAGGTTCGGCGGTGAACACCCATTTCTCGATGACGATGCCGTCATGGACGACTTCGCCGCGCGATTCGGGCGAGAGCGGCACGCGTTGGCGCGGGATGCCGAGCATCTCGGTGAGTTGTTGCCGCAACTGCGCTGGCCGTGTGTCTCCCATGGCAGTCGCGCAGATGAGTGTGGCTAACAGAATTTTGGTTCCTGTAGTCGCAACCTTTATGGTTGCGTGGGAAACGCAGGCATAAAGCCTGCGGCTAGCAGTTTTGTTGGCGGCACCAAGCAGCAACGCGAGTCTCATTGTTTCACGTCGTAGCAAAAGAGTAGCTCTTGGTCGCGAAGGAATAATCTGCCGCCGACGACGACGGGCGGCGTCCAGAGCTTGCCAGCAGGCTTGCGCAAGGACGATTGCTGCGGGATGGCGAACCGGCCATTCTCTTTCCAGCCGGTCGGGACCGCTTCGATCAGCGTGACCGTGCCGTCGTTCTCGCTGTAACAGTAGAGATGGCCATCGGCGAACGTCACCGAGCCGGAGCGCAGCTTTTGCCGCTCGGCCCAAACGACCTCGCCGGTTTTGAAATCCTGACAGGTCCAGCCTTGGCGGTCGGCGTAACCATAGAGATGATGGCCGAGCAGCACAACGCCGCCGTGATGGTTGGCGAGGTTCTTGTTGGACCAGACTGGCTCGACTTTGAACTGCGCCCCGGCGCGCGTTACGCGGAGCAGATCACAGCCGTTGCCGGCGCCGACTGTTACATAGACGAGATTACCGACAACGATGGGCGAGTTGACGACCTCCGTGGAATAGGGTTTCTCCCGCTGCCAACTCCACAACAACTTGCCAGTCCTCGCGTCCACACCGAGCAATCCCTTGTTTGTCAGCGCAACGTATTGGCGGATGCGGTCGAACTCAGCGATCACCGGCGACGTGTAGGTAGCCTGATCCGTTGCCTCGGCGCTGCGCCAGAGGACCGCGCCGGTTCGTTTGTTCAGCGCGGCGAATGTTCCCTTCGGGCCGCCGGGCAGGCAGATCAATTGTTCGCCGTCCACCAACGGCGACCACGTGAAGCCCCAGCCGAGTTTCTTCGGTCCACCGCCGATGGGATTGATCTCGGCTTCCAGTTCGGTGGGTAAGTTCTTTTTCCAGATCAATCGGCCGGTGAGCGCCTCGACGCAGATCAAATCGCCGGCTCCGCCGAGCGCAAAAATGACGTTGCCGTCCACGGTGGGTGTGGCGCTGGGGCCGGCGTGCCATTTGTTGCGTTCCCAATCAAATGTCTTCCCGATGGCGGCGGCCCATGCCTCCGTGCCAGCCCTCACGTTCAGCGCCATGAGATACTCCGTGCCCGTGCGACTGCCGGTGATGTAGAGCCGTTCGCCGACGATGGCCGGGCCGGTGAGGCCGGTGCCGGTGTTCTTGAACGTCCATAGCAAGCGCGGCCCGGCGTCGGGCCATTTTTTGAGCAGGCCCGTCTCGGCGGACAGATTGTTCCGCCACGGCCCGCCATATTGCGGCCAATCGCCGGCAAAAGTGGAGTGTGACAGAAGAAGAGCCGATGCGATCAGCAGACTTTTCATGGCAGCGATGATAGAACTTCGCCACGCCAAGTCAATGCTGGTGTGTTGGTGCCATTCCTGCGGGCGCATCTGGGCACTGCCACCCGATGTTGTTTGTAGCGGCGAGCCTGCTCGCGGCCACAGTTCTTCAGCGCCCGTTGCACTGCCGGATCCAACGTGGGAGCCGCCTCAGTGCGGCGACGGGCTTGGGTGGTCGGGGCACCAAGGCCCCTCCCACATTGACGGCCCGCTGTTGCCTGCATCAAGTCCGCCGCGAGCAGGCTCGCGGCTACAGGTCCCTACACGGTTTACTGTTCGGATTTTCGTGGACCGAGCTTGAGGTTGGAGGGGGTCGCGCCGCGGCGCGGTTCAGGCGGAGGCGGCGGCGTGACGACGGGTGGCGGCGTGTTGGTGGCGGGCGTGGGGTCAAGTTTCTTTTCGATGCCGAGTTCCTTGATGGAGTCGAGCATGTGGAGGCGGCGGCGGCCTTCAGCGGCGGCGGCGGTCTCGGTGCGGAGGACAACGGGACGGATGAAGACAATCAGTTCATCACGGTCAATGGTATCCTTGCGGGATTTGAACAGCCATCCGAGAAGCGGGACATCGCCGAGAACGGGCACCTTGGTTTCGCTGCGGCTTTTCCTGTCCTTGATGAGGCCGCCAAGAACAACGGTGCTCTGGTCCTGAACCATGACGACGGACTGGGCTTCACGTTTCTGAATCGAGGGGACGACGATGCCGCCGATGTTCTTGTCTTCGCCGAGTTCGTTGACTTTCTGGTTGATTTCGAGCGTGACGTAACCGTCAGGGTTGACGCGGGGCGTGACGAACAATTCGAGGGCGACGTCCTTGTACTCGACGTTGGCGCGGAGGCCGCTGGCGAACTGGTTGGTGGAGGAACTGCCGCTGGTGATGACGTCGGAAAGCGTCGAGGTGGCCACGGGAACGGAGGAGCCGACGATGATACTGCCTTCCTGATTGTGGAGGGTCTGGATGACGGGCGTGGAGAGGACCCGGAGCTTGCCTTCGGTGGCGAGCACTCGAATGACGGCATCGAGATTGAGTTTGCGGAACGTGGCCCAGTAGGTCAGGG
>CAZNOK010000303.1:0-3709 GCA_964574605.1 uncultured Verrucomicrobiota bacterium | reverse complement strand
TCCTCGGTGGGCGGCTTGTTTTCCAGCGCCCAGAGACGTCCGTCGGCGAATTCGACAACGCTGCCTTCCGCAATCAGCCAGTGGAGGTCAGCCATGAACCGGTCTTGGTCGCTGATCTGAAGGTTGTCAGCAAGTTGTTTGCGGACGCTGTCGGGATGGGCGCGGAGGAAGGTAAGGATTTTCTGAATCTGGTCGCTGAGACCGTCGAGGCTCTCGATGCGTTTGGGTTTGATGTGGCTGACGTAGGTCACGCCTTTGCGGTGTTTGAAAAAGTGGAAGCCTTCGGGCCGGAGCCGGTCGCTGAGAAGCTGGGCGGTCCGCAGCGGGAAACGCCACTCGCTGATCCACGCGATGCGCACCGCCTCGCTGAGGGCAGCCCACGTTTGCTGGCGGCTGGCGGCGCCGCTGATCTGGAGTTCGGGGCCGCTAGTGACGAGCGCGGCAAGGTGTGTTTCGGTGAGGTGTTTCTCGATTTCCTCGCGCGAGGCAAACGGTTTCGCTTCGGCGCAGAAGAGGCAGTGGAACTCGGTGACGAAGCTCTTGGACTCGACCCATTGTTTGACGACGGCTTCGTCCTTGACGGTCTGGATGCGCGCCCTGAAGTCGTCGAACGACATGTACCGGAGACGGCGTTGGTGGAAGCGAACGATGGTCGCCTGATAGTCGTGGTAGTTGGACGGGCCGAAGATTTCGCCGGTGATGCCGCAACGGTTGACGGAGGCGAAGGCGCCTTTCGGCGGATCGCACGGTTTCTTTTCGGTGCGATAGAGTTTGTCGGCGTGACGACGGAAGACGTGGCGCACCGCTTCGTCCTTGTTCTGACAAACCATTTCGTCGGCGAGCGCGAGGAACAGCGGGGCGCGCGTACCGTCGGCGCCGGGCTTGAGCGCGAGCTTGAGGAGGTGGCGTTCGGGTTTGTTGAGGATGAGCTTGGCGACATCGAAGAGCGCGTAGGCGTGCGGCGAGTGTTTCATCGTCTCGACCATCGCGGCAAGGCCCTTTTCCTCGGGTAGGAATTGAATCTCGACGGCGGCCGGCGGCGGTGGCAGGGCCGGCTTGCGCTCCGGAGGACGAGGCCCTTCGCGGCGCGGCGGACGGTCAGGCCGCGGCGGCCCGCCTTCGCGGCGCGGCGGACGGTCGCCGCGCGGACGCGGTGGGCGGTCACCTTGCGGACGCGGTGGACGATCACCACGTGGACGTGGCGGCCGGCGGTCACGGTCGCCCCAGTCGCGGCGGGGACGGTCTGGTTCCTCACCCGCGTGGTTTTCGTAGGACTTGGGTGTGGCTTTGATCCACTCGGGCACGATGTTGAGTTCGTCCAGAGGCAATGCTTGGTTGTCGGGATTCGGTGTCGTCATGGTGGCCAAACAGCATCCAAAGTGAAGCGTTGACGGGAAAAGGTCAAGACAGTAAAGTGCCGCGCCCGTGGACTGGGGGTGTAGCTCAGTTGGTAGAGCGCCTCGTTCGCAACGAGGAGGTCAGGGGTTCGAATCCCCTCACCTCCACCAGCCTTTCGGCGATGAAACCGGTCGTCTCCAACCGCGCAGCCCTGAGCGGCGAGGAACTTCAACGTTACTCGCGGCACTTGATTTTGCCGGAGGTCGGTCGCGAGGGACAGGAGCGGTTGAAGGCGGCGAAGGTGCTGCTGGTTGGCGCGGGCGGACTGGGATCGCCGCTGGCCATTTATCTCGCGGCGGCAGGCGTCGGCACGATTGGCATGGTGGATTTCGACGTGGTGGATGCGAGCAATCTGCAGCGTCAGGTTCTTCACTTCACCAGCGATGTCGGCAGACCTAAATTGCAGAGCGCCCGCGAGAAGCTGACGGCGCTGAACCCGAATGTGACGTTCACCACGCACGAGACACGGTTGACGGAGTCAAATGCGTTGGAGATTCTCTGCGGCTATGACGTGGTGGTGGATGGCACGGACAATTTTCCCACGCGCTATCTGGTGAACGATGCCTGCGTGTTGTCGCGAAAGCCGAATGTGTACGGTTCGATTTACCGGTTTGAAGGGATGGCGAGCGTGTTTGCGCCGCACCTCGGCGGGCCGTGCTACCGCTGCTGGTATCCGGAGCCGCCGGCGGCGGGCGCGGCGCCGAGTTGCGCGGAGGCGGGCGTGCTCGGCGTGCTCCCCGGCATCATCGGCAACATCCAGGCGACGGAAGCGATCAAGCTGATCATCGGCGCGGGCGAGCCGTTGCTGGGCCGGTTGTTGCGTTTCAATGCGCTGACGATGAGCTTTCGGGAGCACCGGATTCCGCGCGACCCGAACTGTCCATTGTGCGGATCGAACCCGACCATCACGGAGTTGAAGGAGATTCCCATGAGTTGTTCCCCCGATGACATCAGCGTCGAGCAATTGAAGGCGATGCGCGAACGGAAGGAGAATTTCATCCTCGTGGACGTGCGCGACCCGGACGAGTTCGCCGTGAACGAGATTGCGGGCAGCGTGAAGCTGCCGTTGCCGGAACTGCCGCGGCGGTTCGGGGAACTGCCGAAGGACAAATTGATTGTGTTGCACTGCAAGACGGGCGGACGCAGCGCGCGGGCGTTGAGGTTCCTGCGCGAGCAGGGCTACGCGCGCCTGAAGAATCTCGCGGGCGGCATCACGGCGTGGGAACAACATTGCCGCGATTGAAGGCGTAGGGTATAAGAAACGCATGGCTATTCATCCGACAGCGATTGTGAGTCCGAAAGCGGATTTGGATCCGAGCGTGGAAGTCGGTCCGTATGCGATCATCGAGGAAAGCGTGCGCATCGGCGCGGGCACGCGCGTGATGGCGCATGCGTTTCTGACCGGCCACACGGAGATTGGGCGGGACAACCAAATCCACATGGGCGCCGTGATTGGCCACGAGCCGCAAGACGTGAAGTTCAAGCCGTCCACGCGCAGCTTCCTGCGCATCGGCGACCGGAACATTTTTCGCGAATACAGCACGGTGCATCGCGCATCGGACCCGGAGAGCGCGACGATCATCGGCAACGATTGTTTCCTGATGGCGACGGCCCACGTCGGACACAACTGCGTCATCGGCAACCAGGTGATCATCTGCAACGGCGCGCTGGTGGCCGGTTACGCGCACGTCGGCGACCGCGCGTTCCTGTCGGGGTGCGTGCTGATTCACCAGTTCACGCACGTCGGGCGGCTGGCGATGTTTTCCGGCGGGGCACGCGTCTCGATGGACGTGCCGCCGTTCACGCTGGCGGCGGAACGCAACGAGGTGCACGCGCTGAACATGGTCGGCTTGAAACGCGCGGGGCTCAGCCCGGCAGCCATTGCGGAGTTGAAGAAGTTGTTCAAGCTTTTCTATCACTCCGGCTTGAACGGGACGCAGGCGCTCGCGGAGGCGTCGCGGGAAGTCGGCTTTGCGACGGCGGAAGCGCGGGAGTTTATTGATTTTGTGCGGCGCTCGCCGAACGGGATTTGCCCGGGGCCGGCGCGGGCGACGCATTGAGCGGGGCTTTCGTCCGTGTATCGGCCAATTGTTGTTCGCGTTCCTGCTTTTCCTTGAGATTGGCGAGTGCTTCAACGGCGTTGTTGCGCACGAGGCTGTTGTCGTCATTGAGGGCGTGAGTGAGCGTCTGCTGCGCGGCGGGATCGGCGATCTGCCCCAACGCCCACACGACAGTCACGCGAACACGGGATGCCTTCTCCTAGGAGTCTGTCCAAGTATTTATGTTGGGTGGTGAGTGAGGTGGGCGAGGC
>CAZNOK010000302.1:0-3878 GCA_964574605.1 uncultured Verrucomicrobiota bacterium | reverse complement strand
ATCCATGCCGAAGGCGGAGATGTTGGGAAACATGTAGAACGCGCCCATCGGCTTGACGCAGGTGACGCCGGGGATGCTGGCTAGTTTGTCGTGCATGAACGCGCGGCGCTCAGCAAAGGCGCGCTGCATTTCGCCGATGAACGACTGGTCGCCCTTGAGCGCGGCGAGCGCGCCTTTTTGGGCGAAGCTGGTTGGGTTGCTCGTGGAATGCGACTGGATGGAGTCAATCGCCTTGGCGATTCCCTCGGGTGCGGCGATGTAGCCGAGTCGCCAGCCGGTCATCGCGTAGGCCTTCGAAAAACCGTTGACGGTGATGGTGAGGTCGTAAACCTCCTTGCCCAGCGACGCGAGACTGGTGTGCTGTGTGCCGTCGTAGGTGATCTTCTCATAAATCTCATCGGAGAGCATGAGAATCTCTTCTTCGAGGGCGACTTCAGCGAGCGCCTGAAGCTCTTCCTTGGTGTACACCGCACCCGTGGGATTCGAGGGCGAGTTCAGGATGATCAACTTCGTCGCCGGGGTCATCGCGGCGCGGAACTCATCGGGAGTGAGCTTGAATCCGTTGGATTCCTGCGTCGGGACGATGACGGGCGAAGCGTCGGCGATCTTGACCATTTCGGGGTAGCTCAACCAATACGGCGCGGGGATGAGGACTTCGTCACCGGCTCCGCATGTGGCGAGGATGACGTTGAAACAGGAATGCTTGGCGCCGCAATTGACGATGACCTGGCTGGGTTTGTAGTCGAGGCCGTTTTCCTTCTTGAGTTTCTCGGCGATGGCGGCGCGCAATTCCGGCGTGCCGCTGGAAGGCGTGTATTTCGTGAATCCGGCGGCAAGGGCAGCCGCGGCGGCGTCCTTGATGTGCTGCGGCGTGTCGAAATCCGGTTCGCCGGCGCCGAAGCCGCACACATCAACGCCTTCGGCTTTGAGCTTCTTCGCCTTGGCGGCAATGGCGAGGGTGAGCGACGGTGTCAGTGTCGTGGCGCGCAGTGCAAGTGGATTCATGTGCGTTTGTAGAATTTCTCGATGAGGGGTTTGAGGTTGTTTTCGCGGATATTGATGATGTTCATCTCGCGCTTCGCATTCTCCGGCGAATCGCTGGCGTGCGCGGCGTTGACCATGACGTCCTGGCCGAGTTCGCGTCGGATGGTGCCGGGCGCGGCTTTGTTGGGGTCGGTCGCGCCCAGGACGTTCCGGATCTTGGCGACGGCATCAGGGCCTTCATACACGAGCGCGACCATTTTGCCGGGGTCACCGGAAGATTCCTGACCGGCGGCGTGACCGGTCATGAAGTTGACGATCCGGTTGAACTGATGTTCGGCAGCGCGCGGCGCCAACATCTCGCCCAGCGTTTTTTCCGATCCCGCGGGCAACTCGAATCCGAATTCCTTTTCGAGCGCCGTCTTCGCGCGGGGACCGGTGAGGCCGGCGTACACGGATGGCAGGATTTCGCGCACGGGGCCGTAGAACTCCTGCGCCTCCGCCATGCTCATGTGATGGACTTTGATGGCAATGATGAAAAGCCCGGTGCGCGAAATCAGATCCACGATGCTGCCGGGACGCGCGCTGCCGAAACGGAAATTGTCAGGCTTGAGCAGCACGAGCGTCTGTTGGAGCTTGGTTCCGTTCGGGTAGTGCACGACGCCTTCGAGCAGACCGCCGTCCGTGTCGGAATACTTGGCCCAAATCTTCAGGCGTTCTTCGACGTATTCGGACGAAGTCGCAGCCAGCACCGCCGGCTCGAAATAACGAACTTCGTTGTCGGGGCCGAGGATGAAATCGCCGTAGGTGTCGCGAATCGTCTCGCCAGCAATCGTGCGGCCCGGCTCAATCGGTCCAACGGCAGCGCGCACCTTTTTCGCCGCGTCCTCGCCGCGGAACACCAACATCATCACGCGGCGGCGCTGGCCGGTTTGCGGGTGCGGCGCGTAGTTGTCGAGGATATACTGGCGGATGAGCATCTGGATCCGGCGATTGCCCGGCTCCTTGGCGGTCACGATGACCGAGGCATACTCCTCCGCCAGTTCGCGGCTCGGCGCGAACATCCGCGCCGCCACGAGATCGAGCGCGGTGCGCGTGAAAAGCCGCGCGATGACACCGCCCGTGCGCGATTTGTAAATCGTGTACGGGTTGATCAGGACGTAGGCGAGTTGGTCGCTGCCGTTGCTCATCAACCTTTCTTCTCAGGCGCCATGATGCGGAACAGTTTCGTGCCGCAGTCCGGGCACACGCCCTGGATGGCGGGACGACCGTTCTTCATCGTCACCTGTTCGGGTTTGGCGATTTCCTTTTTTGCTTTGCATTTCACACAATAGGCTTCAGCCATGATGTTCTCCTTTGGGGAAAGTGGCGGCATTTTAGAGGCGAAGACGGAGAGCGTCAAGCGTTGAAGCGGCGCCGTCGCTCTGATACAGTAGCGACCGTGAAACGTCTGCTACCCATCCTGTTGCTGGTGCTGGCCGGTTGCCAGCCGACCGGCACAAACCCGGAACAAAGCGCCGCGTACGAACAGGCCCGCAAATCCGCCGACGCCGGCGAATGGAAGGCCGCGACGGCGTTTTACCGGCAAACACTCGACGAGTATCCGCGGTTTGCGCGCGCCTACCTCGATCTCGGGCTGCTCTACGACGAGAAACTCAACGACCCCATCGCCGCGATTTACCATTATCGCCGCTACCTCGAATTGGAACCGAACAGCGACAAACGGAAGGTCGTCGAGGACTTCATCGAACGCGCGCGCCTCTCGCTTGCCGCGAAGCTGCCGCAAAGCTCCGGCATAGACACCAGCGAGCTGCTTCGTCTCCAGCAACAGAACACGGCGTTGGCTGCCGAGGTCGCCGCGCTAAAGGCGAAGCTCGCTGATTACGACGCCGCGATCAACACACCTGCGGTCATGCCGACCAATGCACCGCCGCCGGCGCGGGAGACGCCAAAGGCGCGTGTGCACGTCGTCGCAAAGGGCGACACGCTCTACTCGATTGCGTTGCGCTACTACGGCTCGCGTTCGGCGTGGGACAAGATTTACCAAGCCAACCGTAACACGTTGCCGGACAAGAACCAGCTTCGCATCGGCCAGCAACTGACGATTCCGTAATGGCGGTGGAGGTGTAGTTCCTCCTTGTTCCACCTTTGCGAAATCGCTATACTTCGCGCCGTTGTAAGGAGTGATGCGGGTCCAATACGCGAAAAGGAGAGATGAGAATGAGTAATGAATGTTCATCAGAGCTGTCGCCTGCGAATCTGCCTGAGAAACTGGAAAAACTCCTGACTGATCCAAGCTTTCTGCTCCTACACAGATTGCGAGGGCAATCAAACATCTTCGAGACTTTAGCTGTTTCACACTTGGAGATGTGGAATAGCGCATTTGTCCGATGGTTGCTGGATCCGAATTCTGATTTGGGATTGGGCGATTTTCCGCTTAAGCGGTTCTTGACGACAGTGATAACAGTGGGTGAGGTGGGTGAGAAACCTGATTTGGACATTGGAACGATCGAGAAGATGGACATGGATGACGTTCGGTTTGAGACCGAAGTGAACTATCCTGTGCCGGCGGGCGGGAAACCCGGTCGGCTGGACATTATTGGTGTAGGTGAGCGTACTAGGTTGCGGATAATCATCGAAAACAAAATCGATGCGCAAGAAGGAAAGGATCAAACAGACAAGTACTATCAGTTTGCCAAAAAAGATCACGCCTCGTACGCGCACGATTTCTTGGTCTTCTTGACTGCGGATGCTGATGCGGAACCGGACTGCAAACAGTTTATCCACATCACCTATCAACATCTTTGTGACTGTGTAATCAAACCTTGTTTGGCACACCCGTCTTTAACCCACATTTACCGGATATGCTTCACAATCCGCAGGCAACAATCTATAGT
>CAZNOK010000301.1:0-3935 GCA_964574605.1 uncultured Verrucomicrobiota bacterium | reverse complement strand
CCGCGGCGTCCGCTGCGTCAAGCCGATGGGCGCGTTCTACATGCTGCCGAACATTTCCAGTTTCGGACTCGGCAGCACGAAATTCTGCGAGCGATTGCTTGACGAGCAGAAAGTCGCTTGTGTGCCCGGCATCGCGTTTGGCACCGACGCCCACATGCGCCTCAGCTACGCCTGCTCGATGGAGAACATCCAAAAGGGGCTCGAACGCATCGCGGCGTTCTGTGGCTCGCTGAAATAAATACAAAGTGGGAGCGGCCTCAGCGCTGCGACCAGCCACGACATGAAAATCGCCCTCATTGGCCTGCCGCAGACCGGGAAGAAAACCGTCTTCTCCCTCCTGACCGGCATGGCGCTTGACCATTTGCTCGGACGCGCCGGCGAATACCACATCGGTGCCGTCAAGATCGCCGACCCGCGCGTGGACAAACTCTCGGCAATGTATAACCCGAAGAAGACCAAGTACGCCGAGATCGAGTGCACACTCGCTCCCGCCCCGCCGCAACAAGCCAAGGCGCGCGACCAGTGGCTGCAAACGCTCAAAAACATGGATGCGCTTTGTCACGTTGTGCGCGCGTTCGACCGCGAGACCGAGCCGCACGAGGATATCAACAAGATGAACCTCGAACTGGCTATCAGCGACCTCAGCCTCATCGAGAAACGCCTCGACCGTATCGCCGAAGACCAGAAGAAAAAACGCGATGACGACCGCGCCAAGGAAGCGGACTTGCTCCAGCGGCTCAAGCCCCACCTCGAAGCTGGCAAATTGCTGCGGGATTACCCTTGGGGCGAAGGCGAAGAGAAACGAATCCGCTCGCTCCAATTCCTCACGCTCAAACCGCTCGTCATCGCGTACAACGGTGGCACCGGTGAACTTGCCGGCAACCTGGCTTGCCGGCTCGACGCCAAACTCGAACTCGAAGTCGCCCAGATCGAAGACGCGAAAGAACGAGCCGAATTTCTGGCCGCCCTCAGCGTGGAAGAACCGGCCATTCATCTGCTGACACGGCTTCTCTACAAGGCGCTCGGTTACATCAGTTTCTTCACCGTCGGCGAGGACGAAGTCCGCGCATGGACCATCCGCCACGGCGCGACTGCTGTCGAAGCTGCTCACGCCATCCACAGCGATCTCGCCCGCGGTTTCATCCGCGCCGAGGTCATGAAATACCCCGAACTGATTGCAGCCGGCGACAAAGGCCACGCCGCCGAAGTTCACCTCAAGGAAACCGGCAAGCTTCTCTTGAAAGGAAAAGACTATGTGGTTGAAGACGGTGACATCGTTCATATTCGTCACAGCGGCTAGCGTCGTCACGGCGCTCGACTTCAACGCCACCGCTGAAAAAGTCGCGGGCGACTTCAAGTTCACCGAAGGCCCGGTCTGGAATGCCAAACGCGGCGAACTGTTGTTCAGCGACATCCCCACCAACCGGATCTACCGGTTCAAGAACGGCAAGGCGGAAGTGTTCCGCGAGCCAAGTGGGAATACGAACGGCAACGCGCTGGACAATCAGAGCCGCCTCGTCAGTTGCGAGCACGGCAATCGCCGTGTCAGCCGCACAGAAGCCGACGGCACGGTGGTCACTCTCGCCAACCGCTACGACGGCAAGCGCCTGAACAGCCCCAACGACGTTGTCGTCAAACGCGACGGCGCGATTTACTTCACCGACCCGCCTTACGGCGTGAAGAAGGAACTCCGCGAACTCGACTTCCAAGGTGTCTATCGCGTTTCACCTGATGGCAAGAAAGTGACGCTGTTGGTAAAAGATTTCATCAAGCCGAATGGCCTCGCGTTTTCTCCGGACGAGAAGGTTCTCTACATCGCCGACACCGAGGGCAACCACATCCGCGCCTTCGACGTTGCCGCTGACGGTACGCTGACCCATGGTCGCGTGTTCTGCCAAGTTCCGCGTCCCGACGGCGTCCGAGTGGACTCCGACGGTAACCTCTACTCGACAGCGCAAACCGGCGTGGAGGTTTTCAGTCCCAAGGGTGACAAGCTCGGCGTCATCAAATGCCCCGAGCAACCCGCCAACCTTGCTTTTGCCGGCGCTGACTGCCAGACGCTCTATATCACTGCTCGCACCGGCCTCTACCGCGTTCGCCTTTCCAAGTAAACTGCCTTGTGCCGTCGCGGACTTTTGTTAGTATCCCCGCGCATTATGGCAAAGATTTCCATTCAGAACGGCAAACTCGTTGTACCAAACAATCCGACGATTCCGTTTATCCGCGGCGACGGCACTGGTCCCGACATCTGGGCCGCCAGCGTCGGCGTGTTTGATTCCGCCGTGGCAAAAGCCTACGCCGGCAAGCGTAAGATCGAATGGCTCGAAGTCTTCGCCGGCGAAACAGCATTTCAGAAACTCAACAACTGGCTCCCGGACAAAACCGTTGCGGCATTCAGAGAATACCTGGTCGGCATCAAAGGCCCGTTGACGACACCGGTGGGGAAGGGGATCCGTTCGCTCAACGTCGCCCTCCGCCAGATGCTCGACCTCTACGTCTGTCTCCGTCCCGTTCGTTGGTTCAAAGGCGTCCCCTCGCCGGTGAAACATCCGGAAAAGATTGACATGGTCATCTTCCGCGAGAACACCGAGGACATCTACGCCGGCATCGAATGGCCAGCCGACAGTCCCGAAGCGCAGAAAGTCATCGCGTTCCTCCAAAACGAGATGGGCGTGAAGAAAATCCGGTTCCCCGCGACCAGCGGCATCGGCATCAAACCGGTTTCCAGCGAAGGCAGCGAACGCCTCATCCGCGCGGCCATCCAGTACGCCATCGCCAACAAACGCAAGAGCGTCACCTTCGTCCACAAAGGCAACATCATGAAGTTCACCGAGGGCGCCTTCCGTGACTGGGGCTACGCGCTCGCGAAGAAGGAATTCGGCGCCGTCGAGATTAACGGCGGTCCGTGGTGCAAACTTCCCGCCACGGCGGGCAAGCCCAACGGCATCGTCATCAAGGACGCCATCGCGGACATCACGCTCCAACAAGTCCTCACTCGTCCCGCGGAGTTCGACGTCATCGCCACGCTCAACCTTAACGGCGACTACCTCAGCGACGCGCTCGCCGCGCAAGTTGGCGGCATCGGCATCGCTCCCGGCGGCAACATCAATTACCTCACCGGCCACGCCATCTTCGAGGCCACGCACGGCACCGCGCCGAAGTACGCCAACAAAGACGTCGTCAACCCCGGCAGCGTCATCCTCAGCGGCGAAATGATGTTGCGCTACATGGGCTGGACCGAAGCCGCCGACCTCATTATCAAAGGCATGGACGGCGCCATCAACGCCAAGACCGTCACCTACGACTTCGCCCGTCTCACCGAAGGCGCCAAGGAAGTTAAGTGCTCTGAGTTCGGCGACGCAGTGATTGAAAAGATGTAACGCACATCTATCACACGCACTATCGAAGAAGCACAGAGTTCCACACTTCAGGGTCTCGCTTCTGAATGGCTCCGTAGAAATAGCTCAAGGTTCCGGGCCACAATAGCGCGGAGTTCGTAGAACTAGGCCCCGGTGGCAACCATTTCGTTTTGCTAATCCTGCCTTGCTCAATTCCGCCTGAAAGATAAAGGATTGAATAAATAATATTGTTAGGCAGAGTAGAGCGAGGCTGAAATTCAGTTTTCTCATAATCGGATGTTGAGACATCCATTAGCAATCCTTGAAGTCGTAACAACACCACTGTCCATATTTCATGGAAAGAATGCCCCCAAATGTCCGTGATTTCACAAAGAAATATTTGTGTGGGACTATGAGGTTTGATGTCAACAATGATGCTGCAATTCGGTTCTCCTTCGTTTTTTAATTCTTCAACCACATCCAAATGCCATTTGCAGTTGAGCCGTCCTGCCTCAGCTTGTGAGCGAAGTCGTCTGACAATGAACCCATTTCGCGAACCAAAAAGCACACACTTTTCGCGCCAGCGGTATCTCGTCT
>CAZNOK010000300.1:0-3937 GCA_964574605.1 uncultured Verrucomicrobiota bacterium | reverse complement strand
TGCAGTTCTACCTCGCCGGCATCCAATACGCCCTCTGCGACCTCGCCGCCGACGCCTCGCCGAAATAATTGTTGAAACTGCTCACACGCAACGCAGCTCTCCGCGCCGGGGCGATCCTGCTCGTCGTCGCCGGCGGGCTGTGGTACATGTGCGCTCGCCCCCGACCGGGCCAACGCACCATGACACCGCCTGTTATTTCCGCCGACGCACTTCGTGCGCATGTTCAGGCGCTCGCCGGCGACATCGGCGAACGCAACGTCTTCCGTCCCGGCACGTTGGCCCGCGCTGCGGACTACATCGAACGAATCTGGCGGGCGCAAGGCTACAAGGTCGTGCGGCAAGATTGCGGCGATGGTTGCCAGAACCTCGAAGTCACGCGCCCCGGCAACAAGGAGATCATCGTCACCGGCGCGCACTACGATTCCGTTCCGGGTAGCCCCGGCGCCAACGACAATGCCAGCGCCGTCGCTGCGCTGCTCGAACTCTCACGTTTCTGTTCCGGAAATGTTCCGGTTGCCCGGACGCTGCGGTTTGTCGCGTTCGTCAACGAGGAGCCGCCGTTCTTTAAGACGCCGCAGCAAGGAAGCCGCGTGTATGCGCGCGCCTGCCGCGAACGCGGCGACGATGTCCGGGCGATGATCTCGCTGGAAACGATGGGGTGGTTTAGCGACGCCCCCGGCAGCCAGAAGTATCCGTTTCCGCTCGGCTTTTTTTATCCGAACTGCGGTAACTTCATTGGGTTCGTGTCGAACTTGTCGTCGCGCGGCGTGATGCACGAGGCGGTCCGGGCGTTCCGGGCGCACTCGGATTTTCCGGTCGAGTGCTGTGCGACGTTTGCAGCGGTGCCGGGCATTGACTGGAGCGATCACGGCTCGTTCTGGCACGAGGGTTACCGGGCGTTCATGGTGACCGACACCGCGCCGTACCGTTACCCGTACTACCATGAGGCGACGGACACGCCCGACAAGGTCAACTACGACGCGCTGGCGCGGGTCACATCGGGCTTGTGCGACGCCATCGTCTCGCTGGCGAATGCAAAATAAAGCCGCGCCCGCGTCGCATTCCGTCCCACTGTTTACGAAACTAAACATGATGGTTGACATCGCAACCATCATGTTTGGCTGGGGGCGCGGTGGTCAGGCGGCGTGGGACAGGAGGGCGTTCAGCGGCACCAGCAGTCGTGGATGGGCGCGCACCTGATCAATCAGGAGGCGCTCGGCGGCGGTGAGGTGATACTGGCCGCGGTTGGCGAGCGCCGACGCGGGCAGGTAACCGGCCCGCGCGAGAAGTTCTTCGCGGTCTTCGCCGAGCGTGTCGGCCAACCGCAAGAGACTGTCGGCCGTGGCGCGGCGTTGGCCGGTCTCGACTTGGGAGAGGATGGCCGGGTTGATCTCGGCGCGGCGTGCGACCGCGCGCAGCGACCATTCGTCCCGGCCGTTGCGTCCGTCGCGCTGCCGGCAGGCGCGCAAGTGCCGGCCCAGGGCCGCAGCGTTGGCGCAGAGGCTGTCACGAACAGTTGTGTGCGATGTCATGTTTACCATTCTAAACAGAATGGTTGAGATGTCAACCAACGGGGTTTGACGGCGCGGTGTTGACACGCGGGCGGGGTTTGGGATTATCTGGCGACTGACATGTTGATCATATTGCTGCTGGTTTCGCTGCTGTTGTTGATGCTGAACGCGTTCTTCGTGCTGGCGGAGTTCGCGAGCGTGAAGATGCGCCCGACGCGCGTGGAGGAATTGGTGGACAAGGGCGACCGCCGCGCGAAAGTGCTCCAACGCATCCAGCAGCATCTCGACGAGTATCTTTCCGTCTGTCAGGTCGGCATCACGCTGGCGAGCATCGGCCTCGGTTTCGCGGGCAAGCCGGCGTTTGAGAAGCTGGTGTCGGCGCCGTTGACATGGCTCGGGGTCGCCTCCCCGGCGGTGGTGTCGGCGACGGCGGTGACGGTGGCGTATCTGCTGGTGTCGTTCCTGCACATCCTGCTGGGGGAGCTGGTGCCGAAGTCGGTGGCGATCCGGCGACCGGAGGCAAGCGGGCTGTGGATCGCGGTGCCGTTGCGCATCTCGCATTTTATTTTCTTCATACCGCTGTGGCTGCTGAACACGAGCGCCAACCTGATCCTGCGCCTGTTCCGGATGGCGACGCCGTTGAAGGACCCGGCGCACACGGAAGGCGAAATCCGCATCATCATGGAGCGGTCGCAGAGCAGCGGATTGATTTCGTTCCGGCGATTGCTGTTGATGGAGAACGTTTTCGACATGGGAACGTTGAAGGTGCGCGATGCCATGAAGTCGCCCAAGGCGGTGAAGTGTCTCCACCGCGCCGCGCCATGGTCAGAGAGTCTGGCGCTCATTCGCGACTCGAAGTACTCGCGGTTCCCGCTGGTGACGCAGGGACAGGAGTTGCCGCTCGGTATCATCCATGTGAAGGACGTGCTGCACATGGAATTGAACAAGCAGGAGTCGCCGGATTTGACGGCAGTGTTGCGCCCATACTTGAAGGTGAGCGAAGACATGCCACTGGAGAGCCTGTTGACCGAGTTGCAGCGCCATCGCCGGCGGGTGGCAATCGTGACAGATCCCAAGGGTCGTTGGGTTGGCCATATCACGCTGGAGGACATAGTCGAGGAGATCATCGGTTCGATCGAGGACGAGTTCGAGAAGGAGCATCCGTTGTTCTTGGCGGACACGATGAGCGCGGGGCGGATCGTGTTCGATGTGCGGGCAACGGATATCTTCGGAGCAATTCGGAACATTCTCGGTCGTGTGGACGCAGCGGAGTTGCCGTTGGCACGGGACAAGGTCGAGCGGGCGGTGATCGAGCGCGAAAAGGAGATCAGCACCTACTTGGGCCACGGGGTGGCGGTGCCGCATGCGCGGTTCGAGGCGTTGGACCGGCCGGTGCTGGTGTTTGGACAGAGCGCGGAGGGCGTACCGGTCACGGGATCAAGCGAACACATTCACATTTTCTTCGTGCTGTTGACGCCGTTGTCGGCCCCGCAATTCCAAGTGCGGTTGCTGGCGCGGATTTGCGGGTTGATGCAGAGCGAGTATGTGGTGGAGCGGCTCCGGGAGACGCGGGACGCCAACCGGTTGTTGGAGCTGGTGCGCGTCGCGGACCCGGGAACGATTGGGTGATCAGGGCGCGGCTTTGGTTTGGAGCTTGGGCGCTGGCGAGGGCGCGGCACCGGGTTTCTTTTCGAGTTGTTTTTGCTCGATGGATTGGTACGTGGGCAGGTACCGATAATAGACTTCGAGCATCAGACAACAGAGCGCCGTGGAATACGCCAAGCCGTAGGTCTCCTTGCTCTTGGGCGGGAAATCCCAGTGGCCATCAGACGATTGTTTGCGGACGAGGGCGTCGCGGAAATTATTGTTCCAGTGTTCCCAATAGGAGCCGCCGCCTTGGAAGCAGGCTTGGGTCTGGTAATACCATGTGTAGATTGTCCATCCGCTGTCCTTCTCCCACTCAAACTTCTCGTTCTTGACTTTGTCGAGCGCCTGCTTGATGCGCGGGTCGCCGCCTTGACCCATGAACGCCTGACACAAGATGCCAATGGCCGCCGTCCCGGGTCGGTAGCCGGCCGGCGCGGTGTAGCCGAACGAACCGCCGCTGTACATGTTCCAAAGGTACTTGGAGGCGCCTTCGAACGTTGACGCCGGTATGCTGGCGCCGGCGAGCTTGCCGGCTTCAAGAGCTTGCACGCACCAGCCGGTCACGGAAGTGTCGGCGTCCTCAGATTCCCGTTTGTAACGCCAGCCTCCTGTGTGCAGCGGGTCGGTCTTTTTGACTTGTTGGGAAGTGACGAGCACATCCACGCATTGTTGCAGCGGTTCCTTCAGCGCCGGCGACTGGGTCATGCCGTAGCCTTCCGCCAGTGCGTAGGTCAGGATGGCGTGTTCGTACATGTTGGCTTGCGGGCCTTTGCTGACGA
>CAZNOK010000299.1:0-3971 GCA_964574605.1 uncultured Verrucomicrobiota bacterium | reverse complement strand
ATGGAAACGCTGCCGTAAACGCATGATTGCTTTGATTGCAACCCTGTTGGTTGCCGGGTTGTGCGTGGCGACACAGTCCTTTGCCGCCGAGGCTGAACTGTTCATTCTTTGGGGACTCAACGGCAGGTGGGACGGTCAACTGGAGGTTTCCAACGGCAAGTTGAATCGCGTCCTGACCTACAGTTTCGAGCAAGAATACGGCGACCAGCTTCTCAGCGTTGACGAAACAAAGGTGTCGTGGAAGTCCGGTGTGGGCAAGCAGTTTGACGGCCTGCATCTTTTCGTCGAAGGAGGGCTTACCACCGTGCTCCACGTCCGGACGCCTTACGGTGAACGCGATTTGAAGATGTCCGATTTTCCAGCGGACAAGGACGCGGAGATTGTCCTCCGACAGGGGAAACAGTTTCTCGTCATTGGTCGCGGAGATCCGGCGAAAGGGCCAAAGAATCCGTCGTTGGCATTTCCCATTCCACCGATTTACCAATCGCCAAAGCCGGTCGAGCCGGTGCGGTTGCCTGATGGTTGGTGGAAAGACCGGCAAACGCTCCAGGTCGCGCTCGCTGCGCCGGTGACGGCGACGCCAACTGTCCGTCGAGTCTCAAACAACGATGGACGGCTGTATTTGGAAGTTGCGAACTTCACAGGCAAGGCATCTTTCAAGTACGGACAAAACGACCTCGGTACGCGGCAAGCGCAAGGCGCATTGTGGGTTTCGCTTGAACCGCGAATTGCGCGGCTCGCCATCGAAGTTACCGCGCCTCTCGCCGTCGGCGGGACGACGAACTTCCAGCTTTCGGCGGCGACCACACTCGTCGAGACGCGCAAGACGAAGCTCTACGTGAACGGCGAACCGTTCCTCGTGAAGGGAACATTACCGCGTGATCTCAACGACACCGATGCGGCGTACTTGAAGGCGCTCGGCGCGAACACGCTTCGCGGCTGGGTTTCGCCGGAACAGACCGGCAAGCATGGTTTCATGTTGATCACGAGCCTCAGCGCAGGTCCCTCCCACATCTGCAACAAGCCGCTCGATGACGCCGAGTTTCGCAAGCAGGTCGGTCAGTATCTCGAACGAATGTACCGCAAAGCGCCTGCCGCAATGGACACCGAGTATCTGTTGATCGCGCAACTGGCCAACGAACAGGGTGGCGGGAACGACCCGTGGACCGGCAGTTACGGGTTGAACTACAACGGGCGGCTCGATTACCTGCTTGCCCTCGCCTACAACGAGATCAAGCCGCTCTGTCCGATGGCGCTCTGTGGTTATTCCAACAACCTGCTCGGCTATCGCACGCCGCGGTTCCTCGAAGTCTATGAGCACAACTCCTATTTGTCGCAGGACCGGAGCCGTGACTGGCCGCCCATCAAGACGTTCGCGCGCTGGCAGGGAACCGATCCGGTTGAGGGCTATCGTCCGTGGGTGATGAGCGAATGGGGCGCAAATGTTTATATGCCGGAAGCCTATCGGTTCGGACCGCTCCTGCCGGCGCTGGAAAAGATTCACGCATGGAATTATCCGAATCGCTGGAACAGCTACATCGCCGCCGGCGTCAACGGCGGAACTTCCTATTGCCTGTACGACTACAGCATCGAGTCGGCGAAGAAACAAGTCACCGGCGAATGGGACAAAGGCTTCAGTCGGTTCGGCGTGATGACGTTTGACCGGCATCCCAAGCTCGCGCTCTGGGAACTCTGGCATCTCTGGCGCGACTTCGAGATCGAACCCGCTGCGGACGGCGCACATCTTAAACTCCGGTATATCCGCGAGTATTCCGCCCGCGACTGTCGGCTGACCATCAAAGGTAACGGCGTGGAACAGACGCTGGACCTGAAGGATTTCACCGTCCCTGAACAACGCGATGTTGCCTTGGCAAACCTGCCTGCGACATTTCGATGGCGGCTCGATTTCACAACACACGGCGGTTTGCCAATGTCGGCCACCGGCGGCTGGCCGAAGTCCGTCGAGGCCGAGGACTTTCTGGAACGCCTCAAACCGCGCGACACATACGCTTTCCTGCGCGAACTGTTCGATGCCACGGTCATGACCGCCGACGGACGCACCAACATCACGACGTTGGCCGAAATGCGACGCGAAGACGGTGTGGTGCCTGTCGTGTTCAAGAAACCAAACGGCATCGCTTATGTGACCGTCTTCCACCGGGTTCGTCTGAAGAATGGCTGGTATCACGATGGAGTGACTGTTGACCTCTCGCTTTCCGGCAGCGTGTGCGCCGTGGACGAACTGACCGGAGAACCAACGAATCGTCCCGTCGAATCCGAGACGACGCCGACCGGCATCCGACTGAAGAATCTCCGCATCCCCTTCTGGCCTGCCGGCTACACCTCACGCGCCCCGGAGAAGATTGATTTTCCCATCTATCGCATCACCCCGAAAGGAAGAATACCATGAGCCAACCAAAACCTGCCACCTATGTCCCGGCTGAGACCAGCGCCTTCCGCTACATCGAGAAGTCCAGCCCGCAAACCTCCAACCTCCAGTTCCTAACCTACGGCGTCCATGAACTGACCGGCGCCGTCTGTTCCGGCGCGCTTGCGCATCCCGGCGAGGAAACGTTGCTGTTCGGCTGGCAGGGACAAGCCACGGCGTTGCTGAACGGCGCGCGATACACGCTCAGCCATTACGACGTGCTCTACGTGCCGCGCGGCGCGACCTACCAACTCGCGCAAGAAACCGGCGTAAGCAAGATCATCATCTGCCGCGCACCCGCCGAAAAGACGCACCCGGTGTTTTACGCCGAATGGAAGAAGTTCTCGCGCGACGAAAAGCGCATCCGACATCTCAAGGGCAAGGACGTCTTCCTGATGTTCGACGTGAGCGAGGCCGCTGACAAACTCATCGCCGGGTTCACACTGTTTCAGCCGTACCAACGTTCGTGGCCGCCGCACAACCACACCGATCAGGAAGAAATCTACATCTTCGTCAGGGGCCGCGGCTCGATGGAAGTCTATGCCGACGAGGAGACGAAGAGTTTTGTGCGCACCGTGAACGAAGGCGATGCCGTCACGATTCCGATCCTGAACTATCATCCCGTGTTCAGTCAGGAGCAGGAGCTTGATTTCATCTGGTGCATAGCCGGCAACCGCTACTGGGTTGGTGACAAGAACAAAGATTTCATGACCGGGAAGGTGGACAAGCTGACCACGTAAGGCACGGCAGGAACAGCGTCAACGGCAGAGAGTCAAGAACGCACGGAACAGAACGGGTGTTGACGACGGGTGGGGGAAATCCTACACTTGCGCTCGAAATGAGGGTCGGAATACAAGCTGGAGGTAGTGGGAGAGTAGGTGTTCGGCTGATTTTCTCCTTTTAGCGTCCTCCGCAAAACCGGATTCCTGTCGGTTATGAGCAGATTGGGACAATGTGTTGCCGGTCTGTTTGGGGTGTGGGTGATGTGTGTTTTCAGCCCTTCGTCGGCTCTGGCGTACACCTACCCGTGGAGCGATGTGCCGATTTTCGATTGGTGGTACCGCTCACCACCAGGACAGCCGACGAACCTCGTTGTGGGCATTTCTTTCGTTCCTCATGCCGGTCACGACTATTCGGCAAGCAATGCCGCTTGTATCAATGCCTACACCTATCAGTTTACCAACAATCTGCCGGTGTCGCTCATCCTCCGTGATACTGCCGGTCCCTTTTCGGGAACGAACGAAGTTCAACGCAATACTTTGCTGGCGTCGTTGGATCTGGTACCGCGGTTGGATTTTGCAATCGGCAGCTTTGAAAGCTTGCTGAAATACGACGACACACTCCTGATGGTTCAACAAGTCCGCGCACATACCAACGCCTTGGTCAACACGGCGCGCATTGGGAACTATGCGTTTTTTCCCGGCTCGAATGACGTGTCGCGACCTTGGCCTCATATGATTGTCAGAACCAACGACGATACTTTCTACCTCGCTAGGAGTCTGTCCAAGAATTCGCTTGTAAGTTTTGAATGAGGCTGCGGGAA
>CAZNOK010000298.1:0-4030 GCA_964574605.1 uncultured Verrucomicrobiota bacterium | reverse complement strand
GTCCATTGGCGAACCCGGCACGCAACTCACGATGCGGACGTTCCACATCGGCGGCACGGCATCGCAGGTGTTCAAGCAGCCGCAGATCAAAGCCAAGAACGACGGCATCCTCCGCTATCAGGAGCTTCGCGCCGTCCAGCGCAGCGAAGGCAACTGGATCGTCCTCAACAAGAACGGCCAGGTCGTGCTGAGCACGGGCGAAGGCCGTGAACTCGAACGCTACAATGTCGTTGTTGGCGCCGAGATCATGGTGGGCGATGGCGGCAAGGTGAAGAAGGGCGACATCTTCGTGCAGTGGGATCCGTACAATGTTCCCGTGCTCTCCGAAGTCGCCGGCAAGATCAAGTTCCACGACATCATTGAAGGCATCACGATGAAGAAGGAACTCGACGAGGCCACCGGTTTGATGGGCACCGTCATCATCGAACACAAGGAAGACCTTCACCCGCAGATTGACATCATCAACCACGGCGGCGAGATTCTCGCGTTCTACGCGATTCCCGCCGGTGCGCACATCGTGGTGGAAGAGGACGAGAAGATCTCCGCGGGCGCGCTCATCGCGAAAACGCCGCGCAAAGTGGCAATGACCAAGGACATCACCGGCGGCCTGCCGCGCGTGGCGGAGTTGTTCGAGGCTCGCCGTCCGAAAGACGCCGCCGAGATTGCCAAGATCGAGGGCATCGTCGAGTTTGCCGGCACGGTTCGCGGCAAACGGCGCATCCTCGTGAAAGACCCGAAGACGCTTGCGGAAGAGGAGCACCTGATCCCGCACGCGAAACACATCATCGTCTTCCGTGGCGATCACGTGAAGAAAGGCCAGCAGTTGACGGAAGGCCCCGTCGTGCCGCACGAAATCCTCGAAGTCTGCGGCCCGCAGGACTTGCAAGAGTATCTCGTCAACGAAGTGCAGGAGGTGTATCGCCTCCAAGGCGTCGAGATCAACGACAAGCACGTCGAGATCATTGTGCGTCAGATGTTGCGCAAGGTCCGCGTTGTCGACCCTGGCGACACGAAGTTCCTCTGGGGCGATCAGGTGGACAAGATCACCTTCGAGGAGGAGAACCGTCGCGTCGCGGAAGCTGGTGGCAAACCGGCCGAGGCACAGCCCGTCTTGCTCGGCGTCACAAAGGCGTCGCTGGAGACTGAAAGTTTCATCAGCGCGGCGTCGTTCCAAGACACCACGCGCGTGCTGACCGACGCGGCGACGCTGGGCAGGGTGGATCGCCTGCGCGGCTTCAAGGAGAACGTCATCATGGGTCATTTGATCCCTGCCGGCACGGGTTACGGGCTGGTAAAGAACCTGCGGTTGATACCGCTGGCCGAGCCGGTAGAACAGCCTAAGATGGAGCGGGAAAAGGTTGCGGAAGAACCCGTCGAGGAGGAGACGGAATAGTACAGAAAACTCTTGCCGAAACAGGGGGTGCGTGATAACTTCCGCGCTCCTTTTCCGGAAGGGGAAAAGAGAAATTTAGAGAATGCCAACAATCAATCAATTGGTTCGCAGAGGACGCTCGAAGCTGTGGTCGAAGTCGAAGTCGTCGGCGTTGACCGGCTGTCCGCAGCGTCGTGGCGTGTGCTTGCAGGTGATGACCCGCACGCCGAAGAAACCGAACTCGGCGTTGCGCAAGGTCGCGAAGGTGCGTCTGACGAATGGCGTGGAAGTGATCGCGTACATTCCCGACGAGGGGCATAACCTGCAGGAACACTCGATCGTGCTCGTGCGCGGTGGCCGTGTCAAGGACTTGCCCGGTGTGCGTTATCACATCGTGCGCGGCACGCTGGACGCTCTCGGCGTCGAGAAACGCCGACGCAGCCGGTCGAAGTATGGCGTGAAACGTCCCAAGGGCGGTGCGGCGCCGAAACCGGCCGCGGCAGCAGCAGCACCGGCAGCGTAGGAATGGAATTTTAGTTATGCGCAGACGACGAGCAGAACAACGAGAGAGAATATCGGATCCGCGGTACAACAGCCCGCTGGTCACGCGTATGATCAACACCGTGATGCGTTGCGGGAAGAAGTCCACCGCCGAGCGTATCGTGTACGGTGCGCTTGATGTCATCGCCGAGAAGAACAAGGACAAGAACCCGCTCGACGTGGTCGGCGTGGCGATGGAAAACATCAAGCCGAAACTCGAAGTAAAATCCCGTCGCGTCGGCGGCGCCAACTATCAGGTGCCCGTCGAAGTCGCGCCCGGGCGCCAGGAAGCATTGGCGTTGCGCTGGATCATTGATTTCGCCGGAGGACGCAAGGGGGGCATGATGAAGGCATTGGCGGGCGAGATCATGGACGCCGCCAACAATACCGGCTCCGCTGTCAAGAAACGCGAGGACATGCACAAGATGGCGCAGGCCAACCGGGCCTTTGCGCATTACCGCTGGTAGTTTTAACCGTGAATTCACCGAAGTGACAACATAGGGACGTTTTTCGCCAAACGATAAAAGAGATGTTAGCAGTGCTCAAACAACCGAAACAGAATACGCAGCAACGATCCGCTCCGGGACGCCAGGTCTCCCTGGAACACACCCGGAACATCGGCATCTGCGCGCACATCGACGCCGGCAAGACGACGACGACCGAGCGCATTCTGTATTACACGGGCAAGACCTACAAGATGGGCGAAGTCCACGAAGGCACCACGACGATGGACTTCATGGAACAGGAACGCGAACGCGGCATCACTATCACCAGCGCTGCCACGACTTGTTTCTGGAGCGAGCACCGCGTCAACATCATTGACACGCCCGGCCACGTGGATTTCACTGTCGAAGTCGAGCGCAGCCTGCGCGTGCTTGACGGCGCTGTCGCCGTGTTCTGCGCCGTCGGCGGCGTCGAACCGCAATCGGAGACCGTCTGGCGACAGGCGAACAAATACCAAGTCCCGCGCATTGCATTCGTCAACAAGATGGACCGCACCGGTGCCGACTTTGATGCCGCCGTTCAACAGATGCGCGAACGTCTCGCCGCCAACGCCGTGCCGATCCAGTTGCCCATCGGCAGGGAAGCCGAATACGTCGGCTGCGTGGACCTCGTCGCGTTGCAGGCGTACATCTGGTCCGGTGAGGAGCTGGGCGCGAAGTTTAATGTGACCGACATTCCCGCCAACATGCTCGATGCCGCGAAGGCCGCTCACGCCAAACTTGTTGAAGCCGTCGCCGAGAAGGACGAGGAACTGATGCACCTCTACCTTGCCGACCACGACGTGACGGTTGAAAAGCTCAAAGCCGGTATCCGCCGCTTGGTCATCAAGAACGAGTTGACGCCGGTGATGTGTGGTGCGGCGTTCAAGAACAAGGGTATCCAGCCGTTGCTCGACGCCGTGGTGGATTACCTGCCGTCGCCGCTCGACGTGCCGGACATTCACGGAACAAATCCGGATAACAAACAAACCGAAACGCGACGCGCCGACGACAACGGGCCGTTCTGCGCGCTGGCGTTCAAGATCTGGAGCGATCCCTACGTCGGCAAACTGATTTTCTTCCGCGTCTATTCCGGTCAGATTCGCAAAGGCCTGTCGGTTTACAATCCGCGCAACAACAAACGCGAACGCATCGGGCGCCTCTTGGAGATGCACGCCAACGAGCGCGAAGAGATTGGCATTTGTTACTCCGGTGACATCGGCGCGCTCGTCGGCCTGAAGAACATCACCACCGGCGACACGATTTGCGACGACGAATTTCCGATTCTGCTGGAGACGATCACGTTCCCCGAGCCGGTCATCTCGATGGCGATTGAGCCGAACAGCAAGGCCGACCGCGAGAAGATGGGCACCGCGCTTCAGCGGCTCGCCGAGGAAGACCCGACGTTCCGCATCACCAGCAACCAGGAAACCGGCCAGACAATCATCAGCGGGATGGGCGAGTTGCATCTGGACATCATCAAGGACCGGATGTTCCGCGAGTTCAACGTCCAAGCCCGCGCTGGCCGTCCGCAGGTGGCCTATCGCGAGACCATCACGAAGGCGCAACAAGGCGAAGGCAAGTTCATCCGGCAATCCGGCGGACGCGGCCAGTATGGCCATGCGATCATCGACAT
>CAZNOK010000297.1:0-4039 GCA_964574605.1 uncultured Verrucomicrobiota bacterium | reverse complement strand
CAGGGACGGCGCGGCGGCAGAGCGCCGCGGCTACAGTTCGGTTGTGGATGGTTGCGGCCCTTTTAGCCGTTCTCATTCCTCCGGCACGCGCAGAACTGGCACACGGCGAACGCGGGATCGTCGCAACGATCCATCCATTGGCGACCGATGCGGCCATCAACGCATTCAAGCGCGGCGGCAACGCGATTGATGCCGCCGTGGCTGCGGCGCTGACGCTCGGCGTCGTGGACAGCCACAACTCCGGCATCGGTGGTGGTTGTTTCATGCTCATCCGGCTGGCGGACGGAAAGTTTGTGGCCATTGATGGCCGGGAGATGGCGCCCGCAGCAGCCATGCGCGACATGTACGTGCGCAACGGCAAAGCCGACACCACGCTGAGCCAGACCGGGCTGCTGGCGAGCGCCACGCCCGGCGCGCTCGCGGTCTATGCGACGGCCTGCGAACGCCACAGCCGGTTACCGTTGAAAGATCATCTGCTCGCCGCAGCGGAGATCGCCGAGCGCGGGTTCAAGGTGGACAACAAATGTGCCGGACGGCTCAAGAGCCTCGCTGCGGTTTTTGCCAAGTTCGAGGGATCGCGCAAAGTGTTCCTGAAACCCGACGGCCAGCCGTGGGTGGAAGGCGACACGCTCCGACAACCCGACCTCGCGCGGACCTATCGCGCCATCGCCAAACACGGCATTGGCTGGTTCTACGGCGGCCCGTTTGCTCAAATGGTCGGCGATTGGATGAAGAACAACGGCGGCACCCTTACCGCCGACGATTTCCGAAACTACCGCATCAAGTTCCGCGAACCGATCACGACAACCTACCGGGGATTCAAGATCGTGAGCTTTCCGCCGCCGAGTTCCGGCGGCGTGCATGTCGTGCAAATGCTCAACATCCTCCAATCGTTCGATCTCAAATCGCTCGGCCACAACTCGCCGGACATGATCCACCTCGTCATCGAGACGATGAAACTCGCGTTTGCCGACCGCGCTTACTGGCTGGGCGACCCGGACTTCACAAGCGTGCCCCGCGGCCTCGTCAGCCCCGCCTACGCGAAAACCTTGGCAGCGCGCATCCGCATGGACCGCGCAACCGTCGTTGCCGGTCACAGCACGCCAGACCGCGCGGCGGACGACGTGTTCGGCAAACACACCACTCATTTCTCGACTGCCGACGCCGAGGGCAACTGGGTCGCTTGCACCGCGACCATCAACACCACATTCGGCTCGAAGGTGGTCGTCCCCGGCACCGGCGTCGTGTTGAACAATCAAATGGACGATTTCTCCGCCCAGCCCGGCGTGCCCAACTCGGCGAAGCTCGTCGGTGCCGAGGCCAACGCCATCGCGCCCGGCAAACGACCGCTCTCCAGCATGAGCCCGACCATCGTGCTCAAGGACGGCCAGCCCATTCTCGCCATCGGCGCCGCCGGCGGCCCGACGATCATCAGCCAGACCTTGCTCGGCCTGATCGGCGTTCTCGATTTCGGTCAAGACGTGGATGCCGCGCTGGGCAACCCGCGTTTCCATCACCAATGGAGTCCCGACGAAGTGAAAGTCGAGCGCACCATGAGTTCCGCCGTGCGCGACGAACTGCGCCGTCGCGGTCACAAACTGACCGAGGTCAACACACTCGGCGTCAGCCAAGCCGTCGCGTATGACCCCGTCACGCGCCGTTTCACCGGCGCACACGACCCGCGCGTCGCCGGCAAAGCAGCGGGTTGGTAAGAGAAATCCTCAGACATTTGGCTTTTTTTGATTCGGCGAGCGGTGTATTCTCCTGCGCATGGCACAACCGCAGCGCCATGAACCGCATCGCTCGAAGCGAGCCGAAAAAAACACGCTCACAGTGCCGCGATGGCGAAGAAGACGTGAGCAGATTCGTCAACAGTCAAGAGTGACCCCGAGGACACAATGCCAAAGCTAAGCGACTACTCAATAGTTCTACCAAAGGCAGATCTGTCGCCCGAATGTTGGGAGAAGAATATCTCATCTGCGCCGGAGGCCGAGAAACTGCTGGTGCAGAGATGGTACCTCATACTGAAAGAGCTTGCGAAGATTGAGGATTTTACTGCGACACCGGAACGCATGGCATGGATGGCTATGTGGCAAACCGCCAAAGCAACATGGCGTGCAACCCAAGTGGCGTGCGAAGGGGATTCGTCGTTTCTTACAGAGATGTTGTCGCGTTCACTGACAGAGGCGTTCCTTCGGTCGGAGACGATTGTGTACCCTTTTTCCATCCAACCCGATCCGCCGACCGCAGCAACCGAAAGCGCGGTAACCGACCGGCTGCGGGCCTACACCGCTTGGTGTCTATGGAATGATCGACTTTATCTTCAAGAGTTTGGCGATGGCAGGACGATGCGCAATAATTACGACGCCAGTTTGGCAAGGAATATAGTAAATGACGAAAACTTTCTTAAGGGTTTTAAGGTGTTTTTTGGCGAGACTGTTCCATTGGTAACCGACCAAGAACAACTTGATGAAAATCGGAGACAGGCTAACTACGAGATCAACACGGCGGCCAGTTTGATCAGTGACTTTTTGGAGGATGAATCACTCTCAGGATGGGTTGCCAAGCTACACCAGCTTGAGAAGGAGTACGGGAACGCAATTCCGTTTCCAGCCCTTTTTCCAGAGTCGCAATTCGACAAAGGAGTCAAGCGCCGCTTATACCAAATAGGGCATCGGCATCACTACCATCGATACATGAAGCAGTCAGCACTCCTGCACCACTCAACACTCATGAATTGGTTCTCGGTCGCCCCCAAAGAAATGCAGATGCACTTTGGCATTCCGCGGTCAGATGACCACGAAGCAAGTATCTGTTACCACGCAGTTCACACTCAACTTCTGTTCCTGCTTATGCTGTTTCCTCGTGCGTGGGGAAGGACCACCTCAGAGCAATAGAAGGGAAAAGGTCAGTCCATAGTATTGACAAGTCAGATTGGCATCAACTCTTGACTCTGGACAGATTTCTCCCTCTGCCTTGTGGCGCACTTCTGCCGATGCCTGTCACTGACAGGTATCGGTGGTCATCGCAAAGAGCAACCTGCCTGCGGCAGACAAGTCCCGCCACGGCGGACAAGTCCGCAGACACGACGGCAACAAGGTCAGCGCGAATCTTGAGGACGATTTGTAGGGCAACCGCGTCGGTTGCCATGTCGCGAACAACGGCAGGCGGAGCGCCTGCCCTACAGTTTTTTAGGCAAAGAGGCCACGACGGAGCATGGTCCTCCACAGGAATCAATAAGATAACACTGTCAAAATCCTTAGGAAATCTTCAATTTCTGGTCATCCCCCCCGATTCAGGAGTTTTTTAGCTGGTTCCGTATCGGCGAAGCACGATTGCGGAGTCCTGCGGCGTGTATCTGCGTCGGAGCAGGACGATTGTGGAGTCTTCCAGCTTGTTTCCGTGTCCGAGCTGGAAGTTTGCTTTGTGCTTTTGAGCTAGGTTGTGCACGGGTCTCCCGACCGCGCACATTGCTGACCGAAGGTCTCCTCTGCCTTCACCACATGACCGGCGCAATCGGAACCCCGCAGTCTTCACCCGTTTCGTAACTGCGCGCCGAGGACCAACGCCAGTGCGACGGGTGCAATACCAGCCCTTTTCTCCGCGGATTATCATGCAGGTAATCGCGTTTCTGACTGTGAAATCTTTCCGACTCGATGAATTCAGGGTGACGTGTCGGCTGCCAGAACCGGTGTTCACGGTCATCGCTTGCCGCCGCTGCTAACGTGCCGCCAAAGCACGATGGCATCGCGTCGAGACAGAACTGAGCCAGTTGTCGCCCGGTAAACTTCCGAAAGTCCGTGAGCGTTTGCTGGAGACGATTGGAATCCCACTCGCGGTCAAACACGATCAGGTGAAGATGCGTCGGCATGATGACGAACGAATCCACACCGAGTTGCTTGTCCTGATGGCAGAAGGTCAGGCTGTCCGTAATGATCTGACAAGGCCTGTCGCTGACGAACACCGGCAGCCAGTCCACCACGTTGAACGTGCAGTAGTAAAGCGTCGCGTCTGCGTGAATCCGGTAGCGTTCCACAGT
>CAZNOK010000296.1:0-4153 GCA_964574605.1 uncultured Verrucomicrobiota bacterium | reverse complement strand
GCCGGCTACGTCCAACTGCTCAACCGCGACCTGGCCAAACTCACCGACGGCGACACCGGCGTCACCCAGCACATGCAGCAACGCGTCACGGCCATCCAACGCGAGCTGCAACGCTGCAAACAGTTGTCCGAACGATTCCTCCATTTCTCCCGTTCTCCCAATGGCCAGAGCGAAATCATCAACGTCGCTTCCCTGCTCGAAGATGTTGCCTTGCTGTTGCGCGCCCATCCCGCCGGCAAGTCCGCCACCATTCACGCCCACAGCCTCAGCCCGTCCCTCCTGATCCGGGCCGTCTCCGTCGAGATCATGCAAATCCTCATGAACCTCGGCGTCAACGCCCTGCAGGCCATGGACGCTTCCGGCACGCTCCGTTTCAGCGCCGAACACACCGACCTGCCTTCCACCAACTGCGCGCACCGCTCCGCGGGGTACGATCCGCGACGTCCGCACGTTCGCATTTCCGTCAGCGACACCGGCTGTGGCATCGCCCCCGAAAACATCCAGAAGGTTTTCGCCGCGTACTTCACAACCAAAACCGAAGGCAACGGCCTCGGCCTCGCCGTCGTCGGCGAACTCATCAACAAGTACCACGGCGCCGTGGAAATCATCAGCGCCGTCGGCAAAGGCGCCACCTTCAACGTGTACCTGCCGCTGTTCGCCTGATTTTTTGCTCGCCGGCGAGGGTGGAAATCCGTATTTTTCCCCGCCATGAGAATCCTCTCCGGCATACAACCCAGTGGGAAACTGCACATCGGAAATTATTTCGGCATGATGCGCCCGGCGCTCGAACTGGCGCAGAAGGGCGAGGCGTTCTATTTCATCGCCGACTACCACGCGCTCACCAGCGTCAACGACGCCGCCGAGCTTCGCCAGAACGTGGCCGATGTCGCGCTCGATTTCCTCGCGTGCGGCCTCGACCCGTCCAAGACCGTGTTCTACCGGCAAAGCGACGTGCCGCAGGTGGCGGAACTGGCGTGGATTCTCGACTGCGTCACGCCGTTGCCGATGCTGGAGAACTGCGTGAGCTACAAGGACAAGGTCGCGCAAGGTCTGACGCCGAATGCCGGCCTGTTCACCTACCCGGTGTTGCAGGCCGCCGACATCCTCATTGTGCAGTCGCACGTCGTGCCCGTCGGCAAGGACCAGAAACAGCACATCGAGGTCACCCGCGACATCGCCGGCGCGTTCAACCGCCAGTTCGGCGAGGTCTTCACGATCCCCGAAGCCAGCATCCGCGAAGCCGTCGCCGTCATGCCCGGCACTGACGGGCAGAAGATGTCGAAGAGCTACGGAAACGCCATCGAGATTTTCGGCGACGAGAAGGCGACGAAGAAGAAAGTGATGGGCATCGTCACCGACAGCCAGCCGATGGAAGCGCCGAAAAAGAACCTCGACCAGAACATCCCGCTGCAGTTGCTCAAAGTCATCGCGTCCGACAAGGCCGCCGAGCAGGAAGCGAAGCTGGCCGCGGGCGGTTACGGTTATGGCGAGTTGAAGAAGGCGTTGTTTGCCGCGTTGATGGATTACTTCGCGCCCCTGCGCCAGAAACGCGCCGAGCTGGTCAAGAACATGGATTACGTCGAGCAAGTCCTCCGCGACGGCGCCGCGAAAGCCAACGCCGTGGCCGACGCGACGATGAACAAGGTGCGGCAGGCCACCGGGCTGAGGTAACCAGGGCGACGCTTGACAACGTTCCGCAGAGCCTTGAAAGTGGCCGCATGACTGATGTGTTAATTGTCCAGCCGCCGGTCAGCTTCACGAACAAGGGGGCGAACTACAACTATGATTCGGTGTGTGGGATCGGCATGGCCTATCTCCTGCAGATGTTGCGGCGCGCCGGGATTTCGTGCCGCGTGATTTCCAATCACAAGGCCCAGCTCGGCATTGATGAGCTGTTGGACGTTTGCGCGCGCGAGAAGGTGAAGGTTCTTGGTCTCTCGGCATTCACGGCGCAAATCCGCTCGGCCGTCTTCCTCGCGCAGGCGGCCAAGAAACGGTTCGGCGACAAGCTGCACGTCACGCTCGGCGGCGTGCACATCGGCGTGGACCCGGAGATCGTGCGGCGGTATCCGTGTTTCGACAGCGGAGCGGTCGGCGAGTGCGAGGACTTCATCGTGGAGTTCATCAGCCGGATTCTCGCCGGCGAGAAGGTCAGCGGCGTTCACTACGCGAAAAGCCCGCAGAATCTGGATGCGCTGCCGTTTCCCGACTACGACGGCATTGAGAACAGCGGGTTCGATTACAAAGGCGTCGTTGATATTCTCGCCACGCGCGGTTGTCCGCATCGGTGCGGTTATTGTTGCTCGCCGTTCCTGAAAGAGAAGGTGCGAAGCCGCTCGGCTGAGAACATCGTGGCCGAAATGAAGGAACGCATCCGGCACGGCACGCGCGAGATGTTCTTCACGGACGACGCCGCCACGATCAACCGGAAGCGCACGATCGAGATGTGCGAGTGCATGGTTCGCGAGCGGGTCAAGCTGACGTTCCACATGATCACCCGTCTGGATTACCTCACGGAAGACGTGGTCCGCGTGCTGAAGAAGGCCGGATGCAAGTCGTTGATGCTCGGCATCGAGAGCGGCAACGAGCGAATCCGCAACGAGAGCATCGGCAAGAAACTGAAAGACGACGCCATTTTCACCGGCATGGCGTTCCTGCGGAAGTATGACATCCACACGGACCTGTTCTTCATGATCGGCCATCCGGGCGAAACTGAGGATGACATCAAAGAGTCCATCGAGTTTCCCTACCGCCTCGAAAAGGCCGGGCTGACGAACATCCAGCAGGTTGGTTATCATCTCAGTTGGCCATTTCCCGGCACGGAGTATTTCAAGTGGTGCGTGAGCAAAGGACAGTTCAGCGCGTCGCTGGTGGACGAGTATATCGCCGGGAAACTCGGCGACGGTTTCACGGGCCACTGGCCGTACCTGATTCCCGAAGGACTGACGCTGGAGAAGATGCTGCGCTACCGCGACGAGGCGCACCGGCGGTTTTACCTGCGCCCCCGCTACGTCGCGCGTCGGTTTTTCTTCCATCTGTCCGATCCGAAGAAGCTCATCGGCGACGTCAAGAACGGCCTTTCGGTGTTGCGGCGCGGCACTTCGATGCGGGATGTCAACTACGGCGAGAAGGCGGAACCCGCCGCCAAGTAGCCCTTTGACGCAAACACCTGTTGCCGTCAAGGGCTGGCTTGTGATAGGAAATGCGCCGCGAAATACTGGCTGATGGAATCCGATTACAAAGTCAAACTGGAAGTGTTCGAGGGGCCGCTCGACCTGTTGCTCTACCTCATCAAGAAAGAAGAGGTGGACATCTACGATATTCCCATCGAGCGGATCACCACCCAGTACATGGAATACCTTTCACTGATGCAGTTGCTCAACCTCGAAGTCGCCGGCGAGTTCCTCGTGATGGCCGCCACGCTGATGTATATCAAGAGCCGGATGCTCCTGCCGGCGGACCAGCAGGTCACCGACGCCGAAGCCGAGGAAGGCGAGGACCCGCGCTGGGAGTTGATTCGTCAACTCGTCGAATACAAGAAATTCAAGGAGACAGCCGTCCAGCTTGGCCAGCGCGAGGAGGAACAGGCGAACCGCTTCACCCGCGCCGGCGACAGCGGCATCACGGTGGACATGAAGGAAGCGCCGCTGGCCGAGGTCAGCATCTTCGACCTGATCGCGGCGTTCAACGAGGTCCTCAAGAAAGCCAGCGCCCGCGACGACTTCCACGAGATTTACGAGGAACGATTTACTGTCAGCGACAAAATCGAGGAAATCCTCTATACTATGCGCGACCATTCGGAAATCCGGTTTGTGGAGTTGTTCGTGGAAACCGCGAGCCGCACCGAGGTGGTGGTGACGTTTCTCGCGTTGCTGGAGCTGATCCGGCTCAAACGGCTGCGGGTGCTCCAGACGGAAGCGTTCGGAGAGATTCACGTGGTAAAAGTGACCTGATATGATATTGGAATTGAAAAAGATTATCGAAGCGATGTTGTTCGCGGCGGAACGTCCGCTGACGGCGAAGGAGATGCGCGCCATTTTTGCCGAGGCAACCGACGAGGAACCGCCCGGCGCCGTCGAGCCGTTCCGCAACGTGCGCGAGGCGCAGATCGTCGCCGCGCTGGAGGAACTCAAGGTGGAGATGGAGACGCAGC
>CAZNOK010000295.1:0-4201 GCA_964574605.1 uncultured Verrucomicrobiota bacterium | reverse complement strand
ATTTCAATTCCGGTTGGTGTCACTTCGACCGCAAAGCCGTGTCGGGCTTCGTGAAAACGCATCCCGGCGAAGTGGCCGTCTATTCCTTCCACCTCAATGACGCCTTTCAGTTCCGCCGCAACATCCGCGTGGCCGAGGAAACCTTCGGTCTCGATGGCAACAACCAACAAGCCAACACCATCATCCAACGCGACCACCCCATCTGGGGAAGCACAGCCTACTGGTATGCCCTACCCGTCCAATCCGCCAACTCAACCCCCAACTTGATCAAACCACGATGAAACAACTCGCTCTCACTCTTCTAAGCATACTCACCTTTGCTCCGTTGGAGACGAGAGCGAAACCAAACGTCATCCTGATCCTCGCTGATGATCTCGGCTACAACGATCTCTCGTGCCAAGGCGCAACGAAGCTCAAGACGCCGGGCATTGACCGCATCGCGAAGGAAGGCATCCGCTTCACCGACGCGCACACGCCGGCAGGCGTGTGTTGTCCGACGCGCTACGGTGTATTGACGGGACGCTACCCGTGGCGGCGATCGCAGGTTTGTTGGGCGTCGCCCGGAGCAGCGCTGCTGATCGAGGCGGGACGGATGACGACCGCGTCGTTGCTCACACAAGCCGGCTACACCACCGGCATCGTCGGCAAATGGCACCTCGGTTTCGGCACGCCCAAACAACGCGTGGACTGGAACGGCGAACTCAAGCCGGGACCGTTGGAGGTCGGTTTCGATTATTTCTTTGGCGATGTCGCCAACCGCTGGGGAAAGTATGTCGAAGATCATCGCATCGTGCCGGGGCTTACCATGAAGAACGACGAGAACGCCCGCGTACTGCATGAGAAAGCCAGCGCGTTCATTGAACGGAATAAGGACAAGCCATTCTATCTTCACTACGTGCCGAACAACATTCACACGCCACTCACGCCGAACGCGAAGTTCGCCGGCACCAGCCAAGCCGGCAAGTATGGCGACTTCATTCACGAGTTGGATTGGTCAGTCGGCGAACTGCTCGCCACGCTCGACCGTCTCAAGCTTGCCGACAACACGCTCGTCATTTTCACCAGCGACAACGGCGGCGTGTATGAGCGGGAAGGTTTTCCCACCGGCCACCGTCCGTGTGCGCCGTTCAACGGTCAGAAAGGCGATGTCTGGGAAGGCGGCAACCGCGTGCCATTTCTGGCGCGCTGGCCGGGACACATTCCGGTCGGAACACAGTCGGAACAGTTGCTTTGTCTTACCGATATGCTGGCTACGTTCGCCGCGTTGACCGGCCAAACATTGTCTGCCGGTGCCGGTGAAGACAGCTTCAACGCACTGCCGGTGCTGCTCGGCAAGAACAGCACACGAACGAATCTGATTGTGCAGGCGCGTTCTTCATCCCTGTTCCGTCACCGGAAGCAGGAGGACATTTGGGCTGTGCGCGCAGGAAACTGGAAATTGGTGATAGGGCAAGGCTCCGGTTACTCGACGGAGAAGACCGAGCGTGCACCCTATCTCAAGTTCTCACAAGTCGGCATGGTCAACAGCGACTTCGCGCCCGACGGCAAACTCAAACCCGACGCCCCACCAATGCAACTCTACGACCTCACCAGTGATCCCGGCGAAACAAAGAATGTTTATCGCGATCATCCGGAGATTGTTACGAAATTGACCAAGCTCTTCGAGCAACTGCGCGACGCTAAACGGAGCCGTCCATAAGGTATGCTCGACATTGTTACTGTTTCCCTAGCCTGTCACCCTGAGCGAAGCGAAGGGTCTCTGTCGTTGCTCCCTGTTGCCCGCAGGAAAAGACTGAGATTCTTCGCTTCGCTCAGAATGACAACTTGAGATGCGGTGACAACAAGTGAATGTGTCCACCGCCGCTACTCCAACTACAGATTCACTTCGCTAGGACGGTGGCCATGTTTTGGCGCAGCTCGAGCAACTGCTGTTCTTGGGCGGGGCTAAACGAGCCAAACTGCTGACCGTAGGTGTCCATCCACGTGACAAGACGGTTCCAATCGTCGGAGCTTAACGACACCTTGTTGTGTCCTTGGCGGAGATGACGCAGCAATGCACTCTCGCGGGAAGGACCGGTGCCCGGCGATGAGCGGCCTTGGCGGTGATAGGTCACGACGTGGGTCTTCAAACTCGGCGCGCCGTAGTTGGCAAGCGACTGATAAGACTTGGCCGGCGCGAGGTCGAACTTCGCGCCCACCGCGCCGGGCTGATGACACTTGACACAATGCTTGTCCAATACGGGCTGAACCAATGTTTGATAGTTCAGCGGCCATGAACCGTCGGGACCGGGCTGGATGCGAAATGGGGCGCGCCGCAACGCCAGCGGAGCGCGGTTCGGCGGCGCGGTGTGGCGATGTTCGTGACAGCCGATGCAAGTGGTTTGTTGACCGGGCTGGAGATAGGTCGCGCTGCGCATGGTTTGCACGGCCATGCCGTCGGCATCGAGCGCTTGAAGAAAGAACGGTACGCCCGATGGCGCTTCGAAATACGCCGAGCCGTCCGCCTCGACCGGCACGGTGCCGATCACGAACTTGCCGGGATCGTGTCCTGTGAGTCCCATCACAGGACGATTCATGCGCGGGTGATTCTTGGGCGGGATGCCGACGAGCCGCAGGCTGCGAACAGTTCCCTGCGGCACGGATTCCAAACCGCGATAAACGTCGAGCACCACCATGCGTCCTGTTTGCGGGCCGTCCCATTCCGTCGTCGCGGCAACCTGTCGAGGAACAACCCGCGAACGAACCGGGATGGGATACATGCAGGAGAGCGTCGCGTCGCGCCAGAGCAGGTTGAGGTTTCCAAACGCATCGAACAGGTAGATACCCATTGCCGCCGCGCCAAGCTCGTGGCCGGTCTGGCGCAACGGTTGGTCGCTCCACGCGGTCAGGTAGTGTTCTTCGGAGAGCGGATACGGATTGGCGTAGTACGTGTCGGGCCAGGCTTCGATTTCGGGAAATGGCACTTCAGGCGTGAGCCGCTTCATCGGTGCGTTGCCGTCGGTGCCTTTGCGCGGGTCGAGCAGCACGAGGCTGCCCGCGGTGTTGGCGTGGTGCGCCGACGCGGTGAAGATGAGCTTGCGCGAGCCGGGCACCGCCCGCGGCTCGAACATGCAATGCGGATTGAGCGTGTAGTTGCCGAAGATCGCCTGCGTGCCGGTGCCGTCGGGCAACGTCGCCCAGAGGCTCATGTACGGCATCGCCTCGCGGTCCACGTAATCCCAGCGCGAGTAGATGATCCGTCCTTCGTGGTCAACACTCGGTTCCCACTCGAACATCTCGAAAGGCGAAATCGGACGGAGACGCCCACCGTTGGCGTCCATCACGTGCAGCGTGTAAACGGCGACCGGACGGAACTCGTCGCCACCGCAGCGGACGTAACTGTCGCAACGGTCCGCGCGCGGTTGGCGCGCCACGGCCTTTGTGTATTGCGGGTCTTCGCCGCGGCGCGTCGAAAGAAACACAATCTCACCGCTCGGCAAAAAGCGACCATCGAAGTTGTCATACTTCCCGTGCGTGAGCCGGCGCAGGCCGGTGCCGTCGAGACGCATTTCGTAAAGCTGGAAGAACGCGTCCTCGGGAATCTGTGATTTATCGAGCTTGTCTGGCAGGTCAATCAAACTGGGATAATGTTTGCTGTATGCGAACAAGACCTTCTTGGCGTCGTAGGAAAGTTCCGGACGGACAATCGTGCCCGGCTCGAACGACGGCGTCAGGCAACGGACAGTCGGATTGCCGGTCTTGAATCCCTCCAGCAGATAAAGCCCGCCGCCCGGTCGCGTGAACCAGCCGTAATACTGATCGGACATGTGGGTGTACCATCCCGACGTGGCCTTCGTCTTGAACCGCGCTGGCTCGCGCTGGACAAATAGCACGCGATCAAAATCCAGCAACGGATTTCGTAGGGCAAGTTGCCGCACCGTCCAGCGAGCGCCGAGATAATGCTCTCGATTGGGTTCTTTTGGAATCCGCCGAAGCACGTTCTTCTCGGTGTCAACCGCCACTCCCATTCGTCGCAGGCTTTCGGCCAACTGCAACCCGCACTCGACCACGTGAGCAACTGAATGCGGTTCCGGCTTGAGCAACTGCGGTCGGAGTCGCCGCGACTGCGGGCTGACGCTGCTCTGCGTGGCCGGCATCGCCAATGCAAGGTTGCGATGACTGGTCGCATAGATTTCCACCTCGTCGAGGTGCAGGCACGTGT
>CAZNOK010000294.1:0-4260 GCA_964574605.1 uncultured Verrucomicrobiota bacterium | reverse complement strand
CGTCCACGTGTCAGAATCGCCGGCAGTGACGCGCGGCATCTGGCGTTTCTTGGTTGCGTCGGCCCACACCTCACAAGGCCCTATCGCTCGATCCGGCGCGCCGGCCAGCAGGTTGACCAGATACCAACCATCGCGCGGGACGCGGACTTGGAGAGAGTTGTCCTCGATGCGTATCTTGTCCTTATCCAGTCGGAGAATGTTCCGGTAGCCATCGGTCCAGCGCGTCGGCGTGCGGGGATGCACGTCAATGACGGGACGTTTGTCGGCGGGGCGGATGACGACCTTGAACTCCTGTAATGTGCCGGCCCGTGTGCGACTGAAGGCAGTCGAGAACACGTAACCCTCTGCGGTCCGTTTCATGGACCATTCGGCGGCGTGTGGCGTCACGGTTTTCTCACCGGTCCAGCAACCGCGCGGGTTGAAATCGAAATCGAGGTCGCCGTCGGGATGATGGACTCTCAGATAGGTGAGCAAACTGGCAGTCTTGATATCCTTTGCTCCCAGCGTTCCGGCAGTGAAACCTTTGGTGGCCGCTTTGCCCTTCGAGTTCTTGGCGTCGGCGACAAGCTCGACCTTGCGTCCGTCGAGGAATTTCAGCGGCACGGTGAACCCGTAACGAACAAGACCGGAGACATCCGCTTCGACCAATCGCACCAGCGTCAACTCGAATGTGTCCGCCGACACAACCGCTTCGACGCGCGTCTTGGATTTTTCGTCCACGCGCCAGACATGATGGATCGCATCGTTCACGCGCGTCACGTTCGGATTCGGCGCGAATTCCGGCTCGGCGTTCTCCGCCACGATCAACGGCGCGCCACGCCACGCGAGCGACAACGGCGCTGCCGATTTCAACTCGAAGTCAGCGGCGAAGATTGATGCGGTGGCCAGCAGCATGCCGACTGTAGCCGCGAGCCTGCTCGCGGCATTTCGTGTCATACTGCGCAGCCACGCTTGGCCGCGAGCAGGCTCGCGGCTACAAAACTTGTGCTTACTCATACGCATACACGACTCCATAGATCTTGAAACTGCCGGCGGGAATCTTGATCGTCGAAGCCGCGCTGACTTCGAGCGGGATCGTGTCCGGTCGTTCCGGCGTGGCCAGCACCGCCGAGGAGACGCGGCCGGGCAGATGCAACGTCATGGCAGGCAAACGAGGCATCGGCAATTCGCCCCGTTTCGGATTGTCAATCCCATCGCCGGGTTTGAGCGCACGACCCGACGCGTTCAACAAATGCACAATTCGTCGCGTGCCGACACGATAGATCGGCGCGAGCAGGCCGCGCGGCGCGCCCTCGATGCGGAAACGCGGCACATCGGCAAGAATACGACTGACAATTTCGCCGATCTGTTCGATAGCGCGCGTATCCTTGGGAGGAGTGAACGCACTTTTGTAAATGGACGTGGGCATCTGTTGGTTCTCAAACGCCAACGGACCGAGTTTCACCGGCTGGCGGTATATTTTCCCTTTGCCGACTTGTCGTTCGGTCAATTCCGGCAACGCCTCGGCGGTCAGGAGCAACCGGCCGCCGCGCTCGACGTAGTCCATCAACAGGGCGCGTTGTTCAGGCAAGATCACCGTGACGTTCGGCAGGATGATCAGCTTGAGCGACGAGAGATCAACGCCGGGTTTCAACTGGCTTTCGAGCAGCACGCGCGTGTCGTTGTGCGTCAGGCAAAGCGATTGAAGCCAGCCCTCGAATTCGTGATAGAAATGCTCCGGGTCGGGACTGAGATCGCGCGTGGAGCGCGACAAAAACAGACCGATGTCCGCCGCCGAGCGCGCGGCGCGTTGGTCCATCTGGTGCGGCCATTTCAGCAGCGCCGGCTGCGGCGGGCCGTCCTCGATTTCGCTCAAGCCGCCCCAGAGCGAACAGCGGCTGGTTTGACCGAACGCCCACGTGAAGTAAGCAGTCTGCGACGTGAACTCCAATTTCGCCCAGATCGGTTTGCCGTGCGCCTCGCCGAGCGCCAAGCGCGACTTCAGTGTCGCGTAAACAAACGGATGCGATGCAAACGGCGCGGAGTTCACCTCCGTCCCAAACGTGTCATCATCAAATCCGCGTTCCTCGATCATGGCGCCCCGGCTGAAGCCGTTTGGGTTCGATTGCAGCATCGTGGTGTAATCAAACATCGCCACGTCGGGCCGGATTTTGCGCAGTTCACGGCCAATCCTCGCGCGGAAATCGCCGAGGCTGCGCGCCCGCCAATGCATCCAGTCGCGATAATCGGCGCGGGTGTGTTCACCGGTCCAGAACGCCGGGTCGCGTGTCGGCGGCCACGGGCGGCCAGTGTCGCGCACATATTTCGCGCGGCAATGACGGCAGCCGCAATACTCGCGGCTGAGATACTGGATTTCATCCAGTTGATAGGCGTCGGTATTCGTCTCGCGTTGGTAACGGCGCAGGTAGTTGAGGTACGCCTCCTGAAACTCCGGGTTGTTCACGCAAAAAATCCGGTGCCGCGTCAACATGTCCTGGGCGTTGAGTTGCAGCCAGTCGGGATGCTCGAACACGAGCGGATAGCCGTCGTAGAAATGAATCGTCCAATCATGATGCTCGATCACCTTCAAGCCGTGTTTGTGACAGGCGTCGGCGATGACGCGGGCGATGCGGCGGATGTCCGCGTCGCGCGAGGCGAAGTTCAGCCGAAAATGGTAGCCGCTGGTGATGGCCGCCTTGAAGCCGGCGGCGGCGAGTTCGGCGGCGCGTTTCTCTGCGGCTTCCGGCGTGAACGTGTGATACCGGTTGCCGGCGTTGGAAGTCATCCAATTGGCGAACGCGCCGTTATAAAGCCAGTCCGCCGTTCCTCCCGCACAGGTTGTCGCGAAAACCAACAGTGCAATGGCAGCGCGTTTCACGATTACTACAGTTGTGACTCCACCCACGCCTTCGTCTTCGACAACTCGGTGGGGTCGGGTTTGATGTGCTCGATGATGCAGGGCAGCGGACGTTTCAGCTTGCGGATTTCGGAGATGAACAGCGGATAGTTCATGTCGCCGCCGCCGGGGCCGGGCAAGTCAACGGTCTGCGTCTTGTCGTTGAACTTCATGTCTTTGAAGTGGACGACGTGGACGCGATCACCAAGCTCGCGGAAGAGCCGGCGCATCTGCTCCTCGCGTTTTGGATAAAGCGCCGGCGAAATGAAGTTCGGCGGGTCGAGCACGAGGCCGACCTGCTTGACGGGGAACGGCGCGAACACTTCCTTCGCCAGTTCCAACGTGCCGACGACGTGGACGTAAAACGGCTCGAAGGCGATGCGACCGTTGATCGGTTCGAGCACCGGCAGGACAATCTCGCGGACGGCGCGGTGCAGTTGCGCGACGGCTTCGGGCGTGTGGTTGCGCGGGTCCTCGCCGCGCATTTTCGACGCGTAGGTCGCGCTCCACGAGACGAACTGGTTGCAGTCGAACAACCTCGCGTGCGCCGCGAGAAGTTTCATCGTGGCGATGCTCGACCGATGGAAACTGGTGTCGCCGGGCTGAAAGAGATTGAAGTAGTCGCCAAACGCGACAACCTTCAACTTCAGTTCCTTGAGCGTGCCGGCGAGCGATTTGAGTTCGTCGGCAGTCGGGTGGAAAAGAAACGTAAGTTGCACCGCGTTGAAGCCGGCACCGGCGATGGCCTTGGCTTTTGCAAGCAAATCAGCGGCGGAATTGCCCTGCAGCATCATGCCGAGGCGGATGTTGTCCTTTGCGGGCGCGGCTTCACCAAAACGGCTCACCGCGATGCCGGCGGCGAGTGTGCCGAGAAACTGTCTTCGTGACGTCATCATGGTTTCAAATCCTCAGAAATGCGCGTTGACGGTACAGCCACCAACAGACCAGCCATAAGACCAGCAGCACGGCGGCATGTTCCCAAATCGGACCGTAAGGGCCGTTGTAAAACTCCGCTGTGACATGCGTTTTAAGAAACGTCCTAATCCAACTCTGCCAAAGTTGCGCCATCAGGTACATCGCAATCGAGTTCATCCCGACGACTACCAACGGGAAACTACACCACTTGAGGCCTGCCGCGTCAATCACCGCGTAGAACATCGCCAGCAACCAGAGCGTGCAGCCCGCGCTCCAGAGCGCGAACGACGGCGTCCAGATTCGTTTTACCATCGGACAGATTGTTTGGCCGGCTATCCATCCCAACGCCAAGCACGCCGCGCCCACCAGCACCAGCCAGCGCAACCGCCGCCCGTTCGCCGTCTCGCGCCGCAACATCTCGCCGGCCATCACGTTCCCGCCGAAGCAGACCACGATCTGCCCGCTCGGCC
>CAZNOK010000293.1:0-4294 GCA_964574605.1 uncultured Verrucomicrobiota bacterium | reverse complement strand
GCCGGTTGCCGCGGTTACGGCGAACAGAAACAACAGATGCCGCTCAACGACCCGCGCATCACGCGGCTGCTGGAAATCATCAGCGACTTCCGCTGGGCATGCACATTCCATTTTCAAGACAACAAGAAAGGGTTTAACCAAGGCATGGAGGAACACTTGGAACCGCTCCTGAAACGGTTCCCGCGCGTGACGTTCATCGGCCACGCGCAGTCGTGGTGGAGCCACATCAGCGCCGAGGTGCCGCCGCCGGAAGTCTCGCTTTATCCGAAAGGCCCCGTCAAACCCGGCGGCCTCATTGACCGGTTGCTCGCTGACTATGAGAACCTGTACGGCGATTTGTCCGCCGGTTCCGGTTGCAATGCGTTCGAGCGCGACGAAGAGTTCGGCGCTGGCTTCCTCCGTCGGCATCGCAAGAAACTGCTGTTCGCCAGCGATTGCCCCTGCCACGACGGCAAGGGCGCCAACTTCAAAGGCGGCTGCATTGGTCAGAAGATGATCGCATTGCTCGACCGCATCGCCGATGCCGGCACACAAACTGACATCTACTGCAACAACGCAGCCAAACTACTGGGAATCAACTCATGAACACACTCAATCGCCGTCAATTCCTCGCTGTCTCAACGCTGGCACTGGTCAGTGCCAAATCGTGGGCGAAGGCCGTGCCAACGATCACAGTCCACGAAACCAACGTCATCAGCCACCAGCCGGAGTATTACCACGGCTGGCCGACGGTGTGCCGCCGGAAGAACGGCGACCTGCTCCTTAGCTATTCCGGCGGACGGGAGGCGCACGTTTGTCCGTTCGGTCGCGTCGAGTTGATGGTCTCGCACGACGACGGCGCGACATGGGGCTGGCCGCAGGTGTTGCTCGACAGCGCGATTGACGACCGCGACTCCGGCGTACTGGAAACCGCGAAGGGTTCAATCCTTGTGACGACATTCACCTCGCTGGCCTATGAGAAAGGATTGTCCAAGCACAGCGTGTGGTTGGCTGCGCACAACCGGCTCAACGTCGAGCAGCGCCAGGGCGAGCTGGGCCAGTGGATGGTTCGCTCCACCGACGGCGGCGTCACGTGGTCGTCGCGGTACAGCAGCATCGTCAATAGTCCGCACGGCCCAGTGCAACTGGACGATGGCCGTCTCCTCTACGCTGGCAAGGGGCTTTGGACCGACGGCAAACGCGTGGGTGTCTGCGAGTCCACTGACGACGGTCAGACGTGGCGATGGCTGGCGGAAATTCCCGCACGTCCCGGCGACGATGCGACAGCTTACCATGAACTTCATGCCGTGGACACCGGCACCGGTCAAATCATTGTTCAAATCCGCAACCACAACAAAACCAACGCCGGCGAAACGCTTCAGACCGAATCGTCCGACGGCGGCAAGTCATGGTCGGTGCCGCATTCCATCGGTGTCTGGGGCCTGCCGTCTCATCTGCTCCGCTTGCGCAGCGGCAAACTGTTGATGACCTATGGCCATCGTCGCGCACCATTCGGAAATCAGGCGCGGGTGAGCGATGACGGCGGCAAGACGTGGTCGGAAGCGATGATCATTTCCGGGGACGGTGCCGGTGGCGACCTTGGCTACCCGAGCACTGTCGAGCTTGCTGACGGAACGCTGTTGAGCGTGTGGTACGAACGGATGAAAGACTCGCCGCGCGCCGTGTTGCGTCAGGCAAAGTGGACGCTCGAAGGCTGAGAAAAGATATTTTTGAATTTCTCGGTTGCGAAAACTGTCGGAATCACGCACTATTCTTCCCTCGTGGAGAGATACCGAAGCGGCCAAACGGGGCAGACTGTAAATCTGATAACGCCACTTTTCCACGTTTTCGCAATTCACTAAGCAAAGCGCATATTTTCGCACCCCCACAGCGTCAAACGCACTTTTCAACTTTTGCGCCGACTAGCACGGAAACGCACGGAGAGGGTTTTCAAATGCCACTTTCTGCCACTTGGCGTGACGCCACTAAAACGCCAGCATATCAGGTTTTGGACAGAGAAGGGAACGACTGCCGGAACAAACGCGCCTCTCCGTCAAACGTCGGCGCAATGAAAGGCGTTGTAGGGGCGATGGTCTTGATGCGTTCTAGCTTCCAATATTCCTTCGATTCAATATCCAAGCAAACGTCGAGCTTCTGAGATTGTGGTAGCGTAACGTTCTACAGTTGCCTGTCCTCCCCTGACAGTTATGTATTGATAGCGTCCGCATGGATAGATGACGGCTGAGTAGGAATTGCCATCAACCAAGTGTCTTGGAATGCCCACAACGAAAATCATGTCGGGGAGGTCGTGCCTTATCAGCCGCGTTTTCTTTTCGGTTCTGACCGGAACTCGCTTCGTCTGCATTGGGGTTACTGAGAGCGGCCCCGGAAGGCCAGCGGGAACCTGCACGTCTCGATATTCGGTCTCTTCGTACTGTGACTCCCTTAGCCAATATCCGCTGGCCAAGGCTCCATCAGTTGTAATTTGGATAATCCTGAGCCGGGCGTCTCGCCCAGATGATGCCACGGTGTCAGTGATCTTTCTGTCTGCCGATTGCTCTGCCGCAATGGTTGCCTGCCGGGCTTGTTCCTTATGGAATACCTTCTCTTTTTCCACATCATAACCGTATTGCTTCTGTATCGCTGAAGGGAGTTCTCGGAATGGAATTAGAGCCACGCCTTTGGAGTGAAATATCTTCAGGCCGTCTGGCCGAACCTCGCTGACCGTAGCGTTGTGAAAGACTTGGCCAGACGTGTTGGTGATGTCAATGGCGCGAGCCATGTGTACCCCGACTACCACCATAGCCACCGATGATATGAGGGATCGCATCTTCATACGCTTTCCTTTCTTTCTAATTGCATCTTATCCCTCGCAGGGTTTGTTGACAAGACAATTGAACAGCGCGTTCACCAAAGGTGGTTAGCGGCTGGCCTTGCTTACATGAAAAGTTGTGTGTCGCGTCGTTCCCGTCCAAACCGGCGTGAATGATGGCGGCGACTAGCAACCGCAACGGTGGAATAATAGAACGGCGTGGCGACGCTGGCCACGAGCGGCAATGCGCCAGTCACGGCGTCCACCATATCGTCATGCTCTGATTCTGGAAACGAACACAACTCGTCAACGAAGGGAGTGTTCCAAGAGCCTCGCACGATGGCGAGCTTGCCCTGTTCGGCACGCGCCACGAGTGGCAAGCTACGGGTGATCTTGTCACCGGCAACGGGAAGCGGCGCAAAGGTGAAGCAGGCTAAGAGCGGGTCGGCGAGTAGCATTTGCAACGCGCTTGTTTGAGTGCCGACAGTTTCGATGCCTTGTTTCACGTTCTCCCCATCGAGCTTGGCAGGGGCGGCAATCGTGCGGAGCACTTCAGGCATCTCACCTTTGAGGTGAATCATGTGGCCGACAACGATAGTGCCGTCATCGGTCATGCCGACTTTCGCACCGGCGGTAAAATCAGAAGATGTGCGCGTCGTGCAAGCCAAGTCCCATGAGCGCACCCACTGGATACCGGACGGGATGTTGTCGAGTACGTGAATCATATCACGGCGGAACATTGCGCCGGCGAGTTGAACAAACTCGGCTTCGATTTCTTGACGTGCGACTAGAGCCGGCAGCGATGCCTTCAACGCTTCGATCTCGGCACGGTCAAGAAACGGATTGTCGAATGACGAAAACCGGAATGATGCCCAGCCGGGTTCCTTGTCGCGCCCCTTGTTGAACAAAGTCGCAAAGTAGTTGTGTCCCTTTGGCGTTGAAACAAACCAAGTGTCGCCGCGCCGGTCAAGCAATGATGGTCTGACGGCTTGCTCCCAGATTTCTTGAAGCTTCTGAATATGCGCGGCCTCGTCGAACACGGCGAAGTCAACGCCTTCACCTCTTAGGCTGTCCGGTTCCTCGGCGGTTTTGAATTGAAACCACTCGCCACCCAGCGCGGAGAAGTTGAACGTCCGCCGTTGCACCTCGACTTCGACACCGGGAATTTGATGCGCTAGGTTTTCAGCGATAGACCATCCGGCCTGAAAGCTGTCAGAAGCATAGGATGGCGAAATCCATCTACATTTTTCCCCGCCGATGCCGCGCTTGAACGATTCAGTCACGGCGAGCAACCCCTTGCCGAAACGACGGCCAGCGGCCACAACTTTGAATCGTCCCGGATTGTCAACGATCTGAATCTGCGCCGGGTGTAATGTTGGCAGGATGATTTTCATTCTCGGTTTCCGTGACGGGCTTGGCTTCCATTTGATGTGCGTGCAGTACGAGCACCGCGCCGACGCCTGCGTGTTCTATTTTTGTCGGCGGCTTGCCAAAGCCGTATTC
>CAZNOK010000292.1:0-4433 GCA_964574605.1 uncultured Verrucomicrobiota bacterium | reverse complement strand
TGTGCGCTGTCAGGTCGCGCACGTGGATGACTTTCGGCTTCAGGTTGACCGCGATGTTGCCGCTCATGAACGCGCTAAGAGTAGGCGAGCCGCGCCAGATTTGCAACCGTGGAGCGATTCCGCCTGCGGCGGACAAGGTTCCGGAAATGTTCCGGCGGCGCAAGGTAGGGTCGGCTCGCCGAGCCGACCGCAATTCCAATGATAACGGACGCCTCAGCGAGGCGTCCCTACCTTTTCAACGCTCCGATCAACTCGTTGAGCTTGGCCACGACGGTTCCGATGTCGGTTTCCCCGGGGTCGAGCGTCTCAACATCGCCGGGATTGTTCGCGGTGCCGGCGATGGCATCGCTGAGTTGCTGGGCGCTCACGTCGCCGGGGTCGCCTTGAGGGCCTTGCTCGCCTTGCGGCCCTTGGTCGCCCTGCAGACCGCTGGCGACCGTGAACGGGCCGTAGGTGGTGCTGTCGCTCATCTCGATGATGGCTTGGCCGGAACCGTTGTCGGAGACGTTGACGACATGACGACCGTCAGCCCCGGCGTCGCCCTGATCGCCCTTCTCTCCCTTCTCCCCCGGCGGCCCGGCAGGAATAGCGTTTATGGCGCTGTGAGCGCCATCAATGAGAGATTTGAGGCCGTTGAATTGGTCGCGGAGCACATCGGCGTCAGTTGCATCGCCGTTGACAGGGATATTTGAATTGAATGGCATACTCATTGCATCCTTTGTTTGTTGTTTCGTGGAACAGTTAAGGCGCGAAGGCGCAAAGAAAAAGACCTTAGCGACTTAGCGTCTTGGCTGTGAAATCATTACCTCCCCGTTACGGCCCGAGTCGGACACGGTAGAAGAGCGCGGTTCCGTTCGTCGCGCCGCCGGTGTGAACATAGTTCGTGATGCTTTCGCCGACGCCGGGCACGTAAATCACCGGGCTGAAATCAGCGAAACCACTGCCCGGAACCGAGTTCGTTTGTACCACGTAACTCTTGCCGCCAACGGCTGTCCATGTGATGCAGACATCATTGCTATCACGCGTCACGCCGGTAACGCGCAGACACGAAACGCTGTTCGTCGGGCAGGTGCCGGCCTGCAACTCTTGTAGATTCGACATGCCATCGCCGTCAGCATCAGGCCCAGCCGTTAGAACGAAACCGTTGTTGATGAACGTCGAGTGGAAGTTCGTATTACCATCAATAATCTCAATCACACCATTGTTAATAACCGGCCCATAAGATTCGAGCACTGCGCCGTTCAAGATGCGAAGCACCGCGTTGTTGGTGACTGCATTCAAGAACGTCAACCAGCCGCCGCTGTCGGCTTGCACCGTGCCGTTCACCAACACGGAGCCGGAGACGGTGCCGTTGCCGGATAAGGTGGCGTTGTTCTGGATGGTCAAGAGATTGGCGAGCGAGATTTTGCCGCCGAGAAGATTCAAGGTGGCAATCCCGGCACCATCGCCGACAAAAGCATTATTGGCGAACACCAACCCGCTGTCAGCGATTGTCAGTCTATTGCCGGTGCCGCCATTGCCAACGAACACGTTACCCTTGTTGGTCCAGATGGAACCGAAGCCGGTGACAAGGACACTGTTGGCGTTTGCCATCGTATTGCTGCCGATCCAGCCCGTGGTATTGAACACTCTCCCGCCATTCGTGATGATCAACGAGTTGCGCGTCGGTCGCGCCTGCCGGCTGCTCGCCGAAGGCGAGATGAACGTGACCGAGATCGCCTTTGCCTGCGGGTTCAGCAACCTTTCGAACTTCAACCGCCAGTTTCGCCGGTTGAAACGCACCACGCCGCGCGCTTTCCGACAAGCAGTCCAAGCGCACGCGCTGGGAAGTTCGAACGTCTGACATTCGCCATGCCGAGCTTGCCTTCGTCACAATAGTATCAAAACTGGTTGCCTCTGGACTTGCCGACCAGACCACTCGACGGCATATTGCCCGCATGAACACTACCAAACTCGCCATCAACGGCGGTACTCCCACCGTCAAAGACAAACTTCCACACTGGCCAACCTTCGACGAGAATGCGATCAAAGCCGTCGAGGCCGTCCTCCGCTCCGGCAAGGTCAACTACTGGACCGGGCGCAAGGGCATGGAGTTCGAGAAACGTTTCGCTGAGTGGCAGGGCAGCAAGTTCGCCATCAGCACCACCAACGGCACCTCCGCACTGCACGTCGCTCTAACCGCACTCGGCATCGGCCCCGGCGACGAAGTCATCGTGCCGAGCTACACTTTCATCGCATCGAGTTTCTCTATCGTCCAAGCCGGCGCCGTCCCACGGTTCGCCGACGTGAACCTCGACGACCATTGCGTCAGCGTCGAGTCGGCCGAGAAACTCATCACTGACCGCACCAAAGCCATCATGCCCGTCCATCTCTACGGCAACGTCGCCGACTTGGACAAAGTGAAAGCCTTCGCGAAGAAACACAAAATCTTCGTCGTCGAGGACAACGCTGAGGCGTTTGGCGGCGTCTATAAGGGCAAGAAGACCGGCAGCATCGGTGACATCGCCGGGTGCAGCTTCTGCCAGAGCAAGACTTTCACCACCGGCGGCGAAGGCGGCATGGTCACGACCGACAACGAAGACTGGGCGTGGATTGCGCGCAGTTTCCGCGACCACGGCTACGACGTGAAAGACCGTCTGAACCTGCTCGAACTGGAACAGAAACTTTCCTACATCCACAACATGGTCGGCTGGAATTACCGGATGACCGAGATGCAGTCCGCGATCGGCCTCGCTGAACTCGACCGCATGGACAACTGGAACATGCCGCGCCGCCGTCGCAACGCGCACATCATCATGGACGCGATCGCCGATGAGCCGCTGGTGAAGTTCCGCCCGATTGACACGCCCGAACGGCAGAACGGTTGGTTCGTGATGGCGTTCTCGCTCGACATCGAGAAGATGCGCTGCGACATCAACGAGTTCGTGAAGGCCGCCGGCGCCGAGGGCGCGCCTTGCTGGCGCGTGTTCTGGCCGCAGTGCCACACCGAGAACGCCTACAAGAAGAAGAACGCCTTTGGCCGCTCCGGCTTCCCGTTCAAGTCGAAGGAATACGCCAGCAAAGCGAGCGTGGATTACTCGAAGGTGAAGATTCCGAACGCGCTCTGGCACCAGGCGCACACGTTCACTTGTTTCGCCTATCCGACCTTCGAGCCGACTCACTGCGAACAGATCGGCGCCGCGCTTAAGAAAGTCATCCGCGCGTTTGCGAAATAAGGAGGGATGCAGTTCACACCTTTTGGCAAAACCACGTAGGGGCGCACTGCGTGCGCCCCGGCAGGATGCGCTGGCCGATGAAGGGCGCACGCAGTGCGCCCCTACAGATAACCCGCGAACTGAACCAATAAGGAGATTTCATTATGAGTACGAGAATCAAGTGGGGCGTCATCGGCGCCGGCGGTATCGCGCGTCGCAAGACCATCCCCGGATTGCTCCAAGCCAAGAACAGCTCTCTCGTCGCCGTCATGGACGTGGCGAAGATTGACGAGATCGCGGCGCAGTTTGAGGTCAAACGCGCCTACACGACCGAAGCCGAACTCCTTGCCGACCCGGAAGTCGAGGCCGTCTATATCGCCTCGCCCGTCGGCTGCCATTTGAAGCAGATCAAGATGGCCGCCGCCGCCAAGAAACACATCCTGTGCGAGAAACCGCTTGCGCTGAACCTCCGCGAGACGCGCGCCGCGGTGGAAACATGTCGCCGACATCGCGTCTTCCTCCAAGAAGGCTACATGATGAAGTTCCACGGCGCGCACCAGCGCATCAAGGAACTCATTGACGCCGGGCGTCTGGGTCGCATCGTTTACATGCGCGCCCAGCTTTCCTGCTGGTATCCGCGCATGAAAGGCGCGTGGCGTCAGGACCCGAAACTCGGTGGAGGCGGCGCGCTCATTGACATGGCCACGCACTTGTATGATCTGCTCGCTTATTTTGCCGGACCGGTGCGGCGGGTTACGGCGCTGGTGGACACTCTGGTGCAGGACTACAAATCCGATGACGCCTCGACCACGCTCTTGGAATTCAAGTCTGGCGCCCACGGCACCGTGGATTGTTTCTACTGCATTCCCGACGAAGCCAGCCGCACGCGTCTCGAAGTATACGGCTCGCGAGGCGCTGTGTTGACTGAGGGAACCATCGGCCAAAGCCAAGGCGGCAAGGTGGAAGGCGTCTTCGGCTTGTGCGACGCCGGGTACGACGCGGCGCAGAACAAGGACGTGGTGCGTCAGTTCCAGGAGATTCCGTATCCGTCGGTGAATCCATACACGGCGGAGTGCGAGTATTTCGCGCAGTGCATTCTGGACGGCAAGCCTCCCAAGATCAACGACGGGCGGAACGCGCTTGTCATCGCGGCGCTGGTTGAACAAGCCTATCGGGGGCGTTAGATGATGTCGTCGTGTCTTGGCCGTCGTACATTCCTGCGCACAGCCGCTGGTGCGG
>CAZNOK010000291.1:0-4441 GCA_964574605.1 uncultured Verrucomicrobiota bacterium | reverse complement strand
AGTCCATGCAATCCCGCCGGCCAATCAGCGTCGCGCCCATCATGTTAATATTGTGCACTTGCGTGTTGCTGCCGGCGATGTAGCTGATCCAGCCGTCGCGCAGCAGGTTCTTCTCGACGAACTCCCGCGCGTCGCAGCCGAGCGCCTTTGCCGCGAGTGCGGTGCAAATCAAGTTCGACGTATTCGCCGGAGCGAAGAACGCGCGCGACTGCCACGGGAACGGATAGCCCCACCCCCCGTCGGCGTTTCGCAGGGATAGCAGCAACTCGCGCAATTTCGGATCGCCGCTGCCCATCGCGAAGAGCGCGACTGCCATCGAGTTGAGTTGCGGCTTGATGCCGCACAACGACCGCAGATTGACCGGAGAACGCCGATGCAATTGCGTCCATGCCTGCCGGAAGAATTTACCGGGGAGAAATGTTGCGAGCGGCGAAGTCAAGCCGTCGTATGGATCAATGCCCCGCCACTCGCGCGCGGCGCAGAACTCGTGGAGGCGTTGGCAGATGTTGCGCGTGGAATCCACGGCCGGCATCCCAACACGAGGCCGGGGGACGAATCAAGCACGAAATCCTTTGGCGAGCAGTTCGATTGGATGGAGCGAGGCGGCTGTCAGTGCGGTTACAACGGAAACAAAAGCGGTTGCCGCGAATGCGGTTCGTGGTTACAACTGCGGTATGAAGCTATCATCTGAGAACGTTCGCAGTGTCGTGCGCGCGGCGCTGGCGGAAGATGTCGGCGCGGGCGATGTCACCACCGAGTCCGCTGTGCCGTCGGAGCTTCGCGCGAAGGCGGTTATTCTGGCGAAAGAACCCTGCGTGGTCGCGGGCTTGCCGCTGGTCGAGGCGGTGTTCGCAGAACTTGGCAACGTGGAAACCATATCCATTGTGGCTGAGGGGACAGTGGTGGCAGCGGGATCGGTTGTGTGTCGTCTCGCCGGGGCGGCGCGGGCGATGTTAACGGGGGAACGGACGGCGCTGAATTTTTTGCAGCGACTTTCAGGGATTGCCACGTTGACCCGGCAGTTTGTGGATGCGGTGGCGGGGACGACGGCGCTGATTCTGGACACGCGCAAGACAACACCGACATTGCGGTTGCTGGAGAAATACGCCGTGGCCGTCGGCGGCGGAACCAATCATCGGATGGGCCTCTACGACGCCGTGATGATCAAGGACAACCACCGCGCGATCCTTGCCCGGCTCGGCCCTGCCGCACTTGGCAATGCGGTCGCGGTCGCGCGGGCGAAAAACCCGCGCATCCCCGTCATCGTCGAGGCGGACAGTTTGGAGGACGTGGAGGCGGCGTTGGCGGCGGGCGCGGACCATATCTTGCTGGACAACATGGGGCCCGCCGAATTGGCCGACGCAGTGAAACTGGTGGCTGGCCGCGCCAAGACGGAGGCGAGTGGTGGTGTGCGGTTGGCCAGCGTCGCGGAGATTGCGGCAACGGGTGTTGACTACATCTCTGTCGGGGCGCTCACGCACTCGGCGCGGGCGATGGATTTCTCGCTGGAGTTGCTCGACGAGGCGTCGTGAGCTACTGCATGTCAGGCTCAGGCACCGGCTTTGTTCCGGCGGCGGGTTTGACGGTCGCCGTGGGCGACGGTGTCGTTCCGGCCGTGGGCGGTTGAGCCGCCGAGGGCGGCAGGATCGAGTAGTTTTCCAAAGGCACTTTGATGGCGCCGGCTTCGCGGAGGTATTGGACGCCTTGATCAAAGTCGGTGCGGTCGAACCAGCGCGAGAAATAGATGTCGAGCGTGGAGGTCGGATCCATGGCCGTGGAGGTGTTGATGCGCAGGTTGCGATAAACGGACTCGGTCATCTGGGTGACTTTTTCGATGATGTCAGTCTCGATGGCAAGGTACGCAGTAATCTTGGGAATGGCCTTGGTGACGAGCTTCTCGTGTTGGTCAGTGGCTTTGTAGATTTCAATGAGTTGCGGGGCACGATCTGCTTTCAATTGAACGGCTTTGGCCAAGTCGCGGTTGCCGTAGAGAAACAGTTGGGACATACGCTGCATGGCCGCGACAGACCGTTCGCGGCGTTTGTTGCAGTCGAGGATTCGTTGCCGCAGGCCACTAAATTCCTTGCCGAATTCCATGGTGGTCTTGATGCGGCGGAGACGGTCGCGTGAGGGGCTATACGTCGTATTGTCAGGGTTGGGGCCGGAAGGGGCGTTGGTGGTGGATTGAGAATTGTTGTTGGAGTTCTTGTTGCGGCTTGAGGACGAGGCCGAAGCGGCGGCGCTGGCGGAACGGGCCGTGGCACGCACGCGCATGGCGACGTTGGTGGCCGACATGCTGTCGAGCATCCCGAGAATCTGGTCGAGAAGGTTCTGTGCGGCTGCGGCGTCATAACGGACCTGCATTTCGGGTTTGAGACCGGTGGCGATAGGCGGGAGGACCGTATTGAAGACGGGCGCGAAATCGTCGGTGGGGTTGGTGTCAGAGGTGGTGGCGGCGCTGGCGGTGGTGTTGGAGCCTCCGGGGTTGGCGATCACGATGTTGATATTGGCGGGCGAGGCGTTGGAGGCGGTTCCGGTGGCATCGGCGCTGACGAGGAGGTTGGTGGATGACTTCAACAGGCCGGCGTAGGCCACCATGGCTTCCTGTTCAATCTGGAGGGCGAGCAAGTGCTGGGCGTAGCCGCGGCGGGCATAGTAGTTGCCGTAGTTGGGTTTGGCGGCGATGGCGTTGTTGAAGTAATCCAGGGAGTCGAAGTAGTTGCCGCGGGCGACTTCGACGGAGCCATAGAGGTCATTGAACTCGGGATCCTTGCCGAATTCAGGTTTGGCGCCGATGAGGAGTTGGAGGGCTTCAAGGTACCGGCCCTGGGTGAACTCGATCTTGGCGACGTTGAGTTGGAGTCGGCTGAGGACGGCGAGGTTGACTTCGTTGGTGGCCGGTTCGAGCATGAGGTAGCTGGTGTAAAGGCGCAATGCGTCGCGGTCGTCGCCTTCATCCATGCGTTTGCGGGCGACGCGCGGGTAGAGTTGGAGGAAGATGTCGCGGAAAGTGATGCGCGTGTCGGGGTTGTTGGCGCAGGCTTCTTCGAGCCGGGCGAGCGCGTCGGCGTCGCGGCCGGCTTTCATCTGTTCCAAGGCAAGGATCCGGTACTGTTCGGCAAGGGCTTTCTGGTAGAAGGCAGTGATGGCGTCAGTGTTGCGTTTGACATAGTCGGTGTCGGCGTAATTGCGCTGGAGCTGCTGGAGCAGGTTGACGATGTCGTGTGAGGACTTGTTGACGGTGAGTTCCCGCGCTTGGGCGAAGAGTTGTTCGGCGGCGTTCTCGCGGATGGATTTTTGGAGCGCGGGTTTTTGCTCGATGATGCGTTTGGCCCAATCGGTGGTCGGATAATTCTTTTCGATCTCGACGTAGAGTTTGAGGGCATCCTGGGGTTTGCCGTCGCGCTCGAAGGTTTCCGCCTTGTCGAAGAGGTCCTTGGCTTCCTTGTCGAATTTCTGGACGAGAGCGGTCTGGTGTTTGTTGAGCTCGTCAGTGACGGCGCTGATCTTGGAATAGGTCGGATAGAGTTCGGTGATTTCCTTCAACAGACTGATGGCGAGTTTGAGGTCGTTGCCGTCACCGGCAGCCTTGGCTTTCTGGTGTTTGGAGGAGGCTTGCGCCTCGATGATGAACGGGTCAACGCTCTTCTTGAGGGAGTTGAGTTCCTGCGCGGCGGTGGTCATGGCGAAGTGCACGGGAACGTCGTCGAGAATCTGACGGCTCGCTTCGTATTTGCCCTGGTCGGCGAGGCGTTTGGCATGGGCGATGACTTCGCTGGCGATGGCGTTGTCCATGTTGTCGAACGAAGATTTCGTTTCCGTCACCACCGGCAACTGGCTGGCGTTCTGCGCGTAGGTGCGGCCTTTGATGTCCTGGCCGCGGATGATGCCGGAGGCGTCCACCGAGAACGTGCGTTTGCCATGAACGCCATGACGATCGGGTTCCGCAACAGCAAGATAGTTGGCTTCGGAGGCGTCGCGGATGCTGAAGCGATAACCGTTGTTGGAACCGCTGGCCAGTGTGTGCTTGAAGAACGGCGGACGCGCCTCGGCGAGTTCGTTCAACGCAAGATACTGGCCTTTGCCGGTCTGGTTCGGGTCTTTGAGACGGGCGACTTTCGCGTATTTCTGGGCGCACGCAATGCCTTTGAGGTCGGTGATCACACCCGCTTCGTTCTCGGCGATCTGTTTCTCCGTCACGTCGCGCTGCTCGACCATTTGTTCTCTCAAGCTGCGTTGATGAGCGCGCCATCCCCAAAGACCGCCCAGACCTACCAAGATCACAACCCAGAAGAATCCGAGAAACACACCCCACGTTGCCTGTTTGCGGTCCGATTCCAAACCGCCGTGCCGGCGAATCTGGCCAATGGCCAGCAGGCCGAGAATGATCGCCAGCAGCGACGGGACCGCCAGAAAACCAAACACGCCGCACAACAACGCC
>CAZNOK010000290.1:0-4542 GCA_964574605.1 uncultured Verrucomicrobiota bacterium | reverse complement strand
GACAGGTGTTCGGCGAGAAACTTGCCGATACCCTGCAATGTGCCGCCGCTGCCGACGCCAGCGACAAAGCAGGCGATGTCGCCGTTCATCTGTCGCCAGAGTTCGTGCGCGGTTTCCTCGTAGTGGACACGCGGGTTGTCGGGGTTCTCGAATTGTTGTGGTACGAACACGCGCGTATCCTCCGTTCGCATTTCGCGCACGCGCTGGACTGCGCCGGCAATGCCGGCGTCGCCCGGTGTAAGCACGAGATCGGCGCCGAGACAGCGGATGAGTTTTTTGCGTTCGTCGCTCATGTTTTCCGGCATGACGATGCGGACTTTGTAACCTTTGAGCCGGCCGACGAGCGCAATGCCGATGCCGGTGTTGCCGGAGGTTGGCTCAACGATGATCGAGTCAGGGCGCAGCTTGCCGTCGCGCTCAGCGCCTTCGATCATGGCAAGAGCCACGCGGTCTTTGATGCTGCCGCCCGGGTTGAGGAACTCGGCCTTGGCGAAGATCGGTTCGTTGCGGAGCCGAATGAGCGGCGTGCGGCCAATCAAATCGAGAATGTTATCGGTCAACATATTGGCGCGCATTATTCCGTTCCCGACCACGCTGGGCAAGCGGAAACAAATTATCCCCACCGGTATTGGAATCTGGTAAAAACAACCCATGAACAAGTCCTTCATACTTCTCCTTGTGTTCTGGTGTGGCCATCTCACTGCTGCCGACAAACCCAACATCCTGTTCATCGTCGGTGACGACATGGGCTACGCCGATGTCGGGTTTCACGGTTGCAAAGACATCCCGACGCCGAATCTTGACGCGCTCGCCGCCTCCGGTGTGCGTTTCACCAACGGCTACGTGTCGGGTCCGTATTGCTCACCGACGCGCGCCGGACTGGTGACGGGACGTTACCAGACACGTTTTGGCCACGAGTTCAATCCGAGCGGCAAAGACGGTTTGCCGCTTACTGAGATTACCGTTGCTGACCGGCTCAAGGCCGCCGGTTACGTGACCGGTCTCGTCGGAAAATGGCATCTCGGCACGGAACCGGCCATGCACCCGCAGAAGCGCGGCTTCGATGAGTTCTACGGTTTCCTCGGCGGTGCGCACAGCTACTTCGATGCTGGCGGCATTCTGCGAAACACCGAGCCGGTCAAGGAGATGGATTACACCACCGATGCCTTTGGACGTGAGGCCGTGGCGTTCATCGAGCGCCACAAAAACAAATCGTGGTTCCTCTATCTTTCCTTCAATGCCGTTCACACACCGATGCACGCCACCGAAGAACGACTGGCCAAGTTCCCCGGCATCCCCGACAAAGAGCGCCGCACCTACGCGGCGATGACACTGGCCATGGACGAAGCCGTTGGCGTCGTTCGGAAGAAGCTCGCCTCGCTCGGTCTCGGCCAGAAGACATTCATCCTGTTCATCAGCGACAACGGCGGACCGACGATGCCCGGCGTCACCATCAACGGCTCCCGCAACGATCCGTTGCGCGGCTCCAAACGCACCACGCTCGAAGGCGGCATCCGCGTCCCGTTCCTCATTGCGTGGCCCGGTCATCTCAAGCCCGGTGTGTACGACCAACTCGTGATTCAACTCGACGCCACCGCCACCGCACTGGCCATTGCCGGCGCCAAAGCCGACAAGGTTGAAGGCGTCAACCTGTTGCCGTTTCTCACTGGCGAAAAGTCTGGTACGCCGCACGACGCGCTGTGCTGGCGATTCGGCCAGCAGATGGCCATCCGCGCCGGTGACTACAAACTCGTTCGCTACGACAGCAACGCCGACACCCGCACCGGTGCTCGCCAGCCCGTCACCGCCGTAAAGCTTTACAACCTCGCCAACGATATTGGCGAAAGCAAAGACCTCGCCATGGTGCACCCCGACAAGGTGAAAGAACTCCAAGCGAAGTGGGACGCGTGGAACCAATCGAACGTCGCTCCCCTTTGGGGTGGAGGTAAAGCCGCAGGCAGCAGCGGTCAACCAGTACGCAAACGCAAGAAAGCAAAACAGTGATCAACTTCGTTCTTGCCGCCGTTCCGCTCAACTTCACCGCTGCTGTCCCAGCCGCTCTTCTCCTTTGCACGTTGCTCGGCCTCCTGCCGGGGGCAGCTTCCGCTGCGACAACCCTCACGATTGATCTCGACGCGGCGGCTGTCGGGCCGGGAAAATTCGCAGCGGCAGAAATCCTTCGTGAAGCCGCCGCGAACCCGCCCGCCGGTGCGATTCGCATCGCGCTAACCGTCGCCGCACCGGCCGGTGCCAAGGCTGTCGCGCAAAGCTACGGCATCCGGGTGCGCCGCGAAAACGACCAGCGCACCATTACGGTGCGCGGGGCCGACGCGGCCGGTGTGATGTACGGCGGACTGGACATGGCGGAGGCGATTCGCACCGGCACGCTCGATTCTTTGAAGGACTCCGACCACACGCCGCACATCGCCCAGCGCGGTATCAAGTTCAACATCCCGCTCGATCTGCGCACGCCCAGCTACACCGATCCCTCCGATGCCGCGCAGGCCAACATCCCGGAAATGTGGAGCATGGATTTTTGGCGCGAGTTCCTCGATGACATGGCCCGCCACCGTTTCAATGTCCTCTCGCTTTGGTCGCTCAATCCATTCCCCAGCATTGTGAAGGTGCCCGAGTTTCCGCACGTCGCACTGGATGATGTCTGGCGCACCAAGGTGAAGCTGGACGAGAACTTCAGTAGCAACGGCAACAACTTCGTGCGCCCGGAGATGCTCGCCAACCATGAGGTCGTCAAGAAAATCACCATCAACGAGAAGATTCAGTTCTGGCGCGACGTCATGCAACTGGCGCAGGACCGCGGCGTGGACGTGTATTGGTTCACTTGGAACGTCTTTCTCAACGGCGCGGAGGGCAAGGATGGAATCACCAGCGACAAGACCGCGCCCCGCACCATCGAGTATTTCCGCGCCAGCGTGCGTGAAACCATCAAGACGTACCCGTTGCTTGCCGGCTTCGGCATCACCGCCGGTGAAGGGATGCCGCTCGGTGACTTTAAGAAGATCTCCAAGGAACAATGGCTCTGGAAAACTTACGGCCAAGGCATTCGCGATGGGCTGAAAGATGCGCCCGACCGGAAGTTCCGGCTCATTCATCGCTTCCACATGACGGCGTTGGGCGAGATTCAGAAGGAGTTCGCTGAGCTGCCTTGCCCGCTTGATCTCAGCTTCAAATACGCCGTCGCCCACATGTATTCCGTCCCCAATCCGAGAATGATCCAACCGGTGTTGCCGCTGCTCAGTCCCGAGCTTCGTTGCTGGCTCACGGTGCGCAACGACGACATCTACAGTTTCCGCTGGGCCGACTACGACTATGCGCGCGCCTTCATCAAGGCCATCCCGCCGGCGGACAAGATCGGCGGCTTCTACATGGGGCCCGACGGCTACCTCTGGGGCCGAGACTTCCTTTCCAAGGACGCCGGCACGCCGCGCCAGACCGTCATGCACAAGCAGTGGCTCTCGTTTGCGCTGTGGGGCCGTCTCGCCTACGAACCCGACCTGCCGGCCGCCACGTTCAACCGGCTCACCGCTGCCCGTTTCCCCGGAGCCGACATTCCCCAACTCACCGCCGCGTGGGCCGCGGCCTCCAAGACGTTTCCCTACATCACGCGGTTCTTCTGGGGCGACATTGACATCAAATGGTTTCCCGAAGCCTGCCGTCGCAAGAGCGGTTTCTACACCGTGCGCCAGTTCGTTGAAGGCGGCACGATGCCCGGCTCCGTCGTGCTCAACATCATCAAGTGGCGCACCGGCCTGCTCGCGAAACAGCAACCCGCCGGCGTGACCCCTCTGGAAATCGCCGCGACCTTGGACGCCAACGCCACCCACGCGCTCCACGCCCTGCCATCGCTCCAGCGCGCCGTCGTCACTCCGGCCGTCAACGCCCGGGAATACACCGTCACGCTCGGCGACATCGCCGCCATGGCGCACCTCGGGCGTTACTACGCGGCGAAGATTCGCGGCGCGTGCGACCTCGCGCTGTTCGACAAAACCGGCGACATCCGGCAGCAAGCGGCCGCCGTTCAGCACCTCGAAGCGGCGCTGAACCATTGGAAAGACTACGCCGCCGCCTACACGCGCCAATCCGTGCAACCCGTGCTCTACAACCGCACCGGCGTGGTGGACATCCCCCGGCAAACCGCGGATGTCGCCGCCGACGTGCAACTGGCGCGCGACTGGAACCCCGGCACGATCACGGAACAAAAAATCAAGCGTTCCCGCACCGAGTCGGGATTCAAAAAATAGGTTATGATCCGGCAACCCGATCATTCAGGCACCATGAAACACTCCCTCAGACTCGTCACTGCCCTGCTGCTCGCGCCGCTGGCCACGCTTACCGCGGCCGAGCCGCCGAAGCCGAACCCGCCACAGCGGGTAAACATCATCTTCATCCTCGCCGACGACCTTGGCTGGAGGGATCTCGGGTGCTACGGCAGCCCGTTCAACGAGACGCCACACCTTGACCGGCTCGCGCGCGAAGGTCTGCGATTCACGCAAGCTTACAGCGCCGGGTCGGTCTGCTCGCCCA
>CAZNOK010000289.1:0-4577 GCA_964574605.1 uncultured Verrucomicrobiota bacterium | reverse complement strand
AACGTGGTCCGCGAGACGAAAACCATCTACGGCGAGAGCGGCGGCGGCGTCTATCCGAACCTGTTCGACTCCCATCCGCCGTTCCAAATTGACGGCAATTTCGGCGCGACGGCCGGCTACTGCGAAATGCTGGTGCAAAGCCACACGGGCCGGATCCATCTGCTGCCCGCGCTGCCCAAGGCCTGGCCGACCGGCAAGGTCGCCGGCCTTTGCGCGCGGGGCGGATTCGAGGTGGAGATGAGCTGGGAGAACGGCCGCTTGACCCAGGCCGTGATCCATTCCAGGTCCGGCCTCCCCTGCAAGGTCGTTTGCGGTGACCAGCGCTGGGAATTCAATACCAAGGCCGGGAAGTCTTATCCTCTCACTTTCAACCGGCATGATTGACCATGCTACCTGAGGAGCATTGCATATAATGAAACACGCCCTCACGCTGCTCGCCGCCCTTTGGCTTGCGCCGCTGGCGGCCTTGCACGCGGCTGCGATCACTCCGCTCGCTGCGGAGAGGGTCCCTTTTCCTGATGCGCTGGATGCCGCAGCGGTCGCACAGGACCGGGTCGACGACATCGACAGGCGTGCCCTCGTGCTGGGCAATGGCGACCTATCGGGGTTGTTCTGGGAGCGGAACGGGGTGCTGTGTCTCCGCGTCACCAAGAACGACGTGTGGGATGCCCGCGTGGACACGTCGCAAGATCCGCCGATGCTGCAAGTCGATATCCCGAACCAGAAGTGGAAAGGCGGCTCCAGTAGTCCGCCGAGCTATGCCAAACCCTACCCCCAGCCCCGTTGTGCCGCCATCATCCGGCTGGGTGCCCCCGCGCAATCCGGGGTGTGGCAGAACATCCGAGCCCAGGGAAAAGTGAATGAGTGGCGGCGACAAGGCGATGCGGGCCTCATGGTCGTGGAAGGGTCCGGCACGGTGTCCGCTGGCTACCGGTTCAACCTTCCGCCAGCGCTCGAGGCGTCGTTCAAAGCCTTGAAGTTCAACGTGTCCGGCAATGCCCCGGCGCAATATTACATCAACATCTACAGCCGGCAGAGCAAAGAGGTCGTGGCCACCGGCTGGATCGATTCGCCCCCCGAAGAGAAGGAAGTCTCCCTCGCAATCCCCGGCGACGGCAAGGTCCGCGCCGTGGAATTCTACGTGCAATCGAAAGGCGGTGCGCGAGCCCAGAACCGAATCAGCCAGATCCGGCTTGAGGGTGAGAACGCGCCATTGGCCGTTGCGGCCGGCATGCTGGAGTCAGGCATCAAGTCGGTCCGACTCGATCTGCGCCGGGCCGTGGCACTGGCCGGTGACAACACGGTGCGAGTGCTGGCGGACCGGAATGTGTTTCTCATCGAGACGGACGAGGAAGTTTCCCTGGAAGAAATCGAGGCGCCCGAACTGCCGGCGGCCGAGCAAGGCGCCCGCGATGGCGCGCAATGGCTGCACGCAAAACTGCCGGGCGACACGGATTACGCGGGAATGGAATACGTCTTAGCCGTCGCGTCTTTGGGAAAGTTGAAGGCGGTGTCGGTGGTGACTTCGCGGGACACCCGGAAGAACTGTCGCGACGAGGCTATCCGGCTCGCGCGTGAAACCGTGGCGACGCCATTGGCCACGCTCGTGGCGCAGCACGAGACGGTGTGGGCGCAATACTGGTCGGCGAGCGGCGTCGAATTGGACGATCCTGATTTCCAGCCTTGGTGGTATCGGATGGCCTATTTTCTGCGGTGTTTTGCCAAACCTGGCGTGGTGCCGGCGGGCTTGTGGGGCGTGTTGCCCGACGACACCCCGGGCTGGCATGGCGATTATCACCACAACTACAACGCCTGGCAGCCGTATTGGACGCCGCTCGTCTTGAATCACCCCGAACTTGCCGATCCGTGGGTGCAGTATATGAACGATCTGTTGCCCCGGATGCGCTGGTTCGCCAAAGCCACCTACGACTGCGAGGGCGCGTGCGTCGGCATTTCCTCGTTTGCCTTCGAGCCCGACCCAGCCAACTGCCAGAGCGTCAACAAACGCCACTGCACGCTGACGCCGTGGGGCTACACGATGGGCATGGCCGGGATGTCGGCGCAGGTTCTCTGGTTCTGCCATCTCTACCGTCCCGACCGTCAGTACCTCGAAGAGAAGATCTATCCCGTCGTCCGTGACGTGGCGTTATTCTACTCTTCGTTTGCCGAGAAATGCCCGCGCGACGCGAACGGTAAAGCCAGGCTCGGCCCGAGCTACAGCCCGGAACACGGCGAGTTCGGCGTCGCCAATGTCCCGTTCGACATCGCCTATGCTCGCTACACCCTCAACGCCGCCATCGCGGCCGCCAGCGAACTCGGTCGCGACCGGGAATTGGCCGCCCGTTTCCGCAAATCGCTCGACCTGTTGCCACCGTATCCGACAGCGCCCGATGCTGCCAGCCAGCCGATCGTCGTGGACTGGACCGGCTGCAAGTTTCGCGAGATCGGCGAGCACAACATCACCGTCCCCGCCGTGCCGGTCTTCCCGGCGGATCAAGTGACGTGGTTCTCGCCGGAACCGGAAAAGGACTTGTTCCGCAACACTCTGCGCCAAATCCGGCATCGCGGATGCAATTCCACCGTCATGTTGAGCGTCGCCAAGGCGCGGTTCTCAATGCTCGATGCCCTGGAGGACGCGCGCAATTACTACCGGCCGGAAGTCCAGCCCAATGGGATGTTCCACTGGCCGATGCACGGCTTCTACCTGAGCGAAAGCGTCGGCATCGCGGCGATGATCTCGGAATTCCTGTTGCAGAGCGTGGACAACACCATCCGCGTCTTTCCCTGCTGGCCCAAGGAAAAAGACGCGAAGTTCACGCGCCTCCGCGCCCAAGGCGGCTTCCTCGTCAGCGCCGAGCAGAAAGCCGGGAAGATCGTGAAACTGGAAATTACCTCGACGGTCGGCGGCAAGTTGCGGGTGTTGCATCCGGGGACCGGAAAGCTCATCGAACGCGAAACCCAACCGGCAGAAATGGTCGAAATCAAACCATGAAACACACACTCATACTCCTCGCCTTAATGAACGTTGCCGCTTTCGCGGCGGAGAAAACACCGCTGCCCACGGCCCACACGTCGCGGAACATCGAAGGCTGGACCGTTCGCGTGGATAACCGTCTATTGCACGGCGACGGCGCCGCGCTTGGCGAACGCGCGCTGAAGCTGCTCACGTCACGGCTCGTCGCCATCGCCATTGTGGTACCGGAGAAAGCGCTCGCGAGGTTGCGCGCCATCACCATCGAACTCGACCTGAACTATGGCGACCTGCGCACAATGCAGTATCACCCCGATGCCGGCTGGTTGAGGGAGCATGGCTACAGCGAGCAGCTGGCGAAGTGTGTCCACATTCCCGATGTCGAGGACTTCCTCTCGCCGGAGGAGAATCTCCGCATGCCGTGGGTCGTGCTCCACGAACTCGCGCACGGCTTTCACGATCAGACGATCGGATTCGAAGATGCCCGCGTGGCCGCCGCGTGGAAAAAGTTTCGCGACAGCGGGAAATACAAATCCGTCCTCACGACCTCCGGCAAAATGCGCGAGCACTACGGGCTGACGGACCCGAAGGAGTTCCTCGCCGAAATGACCGAATGCTATTTCGGATCGAATGATTTCTACCCGTTTGTCAGCGGCGAGTTGAAGCAGGCGGAACCGGAAACCTTCTCGCTGCTCGCCGAGATCTGGGGCCCGCTTCCCGGGTCCGCGCCATCAAGACCAGGAGCCACAAAATGAAGCACGACCCAGCTTTCTATTCGATCATGAAACTAACACTCTCCACCAGCCTGGCCTTCACCGTGTGCGCGTGCGGTCTGGCACTCTTGTTCACTTCAGGGTGCTCGGACAAGAATCCCCCGCCCACAGCAGCAACGCCGCCAACCAAGCCGGCAAAGACTCCCGGCGAGACGCTAAAAATGACCCCGGAAGAGGACGTGGCGTTTTTTGAAAAGAAGTATCAGAAGAAGATCACCGGCGTGAAACCGAAGGGCGAATATGCCGACCCCGACCAGTTTTACTCGGCCATCGCGGTGCAGCTGGGCATTCCCGAGATCGCCTGGGAGGCGGCGGCGGCGAAGTATGGATGGAAGAAAGACGACGGCAAGGTCACGAAAACCATGGTGAAAGGCGGGCCCACGGCGGGAGGCGGGCAAGGAACATGGGACGTCATGTTCTTCCGGTTCGCGGTCAACCCGGAGACGAAGAAGCCGGATCCGGCCACCATCGAGAGCAAGATGGTGCAGATCGACTATGACGGGAACATCAAGTTTCCCGATATTCCGAAAGGAAACCAGTAAATCATGCGAAGCCTCCGCCAAGGCAATGTGAAGTAGATTGACATGAGAAACCACTCCCCATGAAACCAAGCCTAAGAGGCTGGTCCAATTGTGAATAGCGTGAGAGCACTCGGAGTACTCGGTCTGGTGGTGGCAGTGCTCGCCCGGCTGGCGCAAGCCGCCAGTCCCGCAGCGGAAGCAAGCGCCCGCTTGCTGGCGCAAGCCGAGCCGCGGTTCAAGGCGATCTACGAAAGGGACGAGTTTGCCGTACGCTCCTTCACCGCCACTTGGCTACCGGACGGCTCAGGTTAT
>CAZNOK010000288.1:0-4583 GCA_964574605.1 uncultured Verrucomicrobiota bacterium | reverse complement strand
AGGCACTTCGTGACGTAGGCGATTCGGCCACCGGTCGAGAGCTTGAGCAGACCGGGTTCGCCCTCTTTGAATCGCCCAAACATGATCTCGCGAACTGACTCGTGGATCTTGGAGGCGGGGAAATCATAACGCCACGCATACAGCCACGCAAAAACGACCGCCGCCAGAACGGCGCAACCGGCAACGCACAGTCCGTGAAGAAGTGTCCTCCCCGGTCGCCGCACCCCGGCGAACACCAAGACTGCAACCGTCAGCAGCACACCGAAGACAATCGCGATCCAGCCGATGAGATACATCATCCCCAAGAGACAGCCACTCAACACCAGCATCCAGCGGCTTCGGCAACACCAGTAGTGGTGAAGACACAATGCCAGCAAGACCATCAATGCGGCCGATGGCGTCACTTGCTGGTACCCAACACGCACATGAATCAACCAACCCAGCGAGGTCGCCATCAACGCGGCCGCCAGCACGCCGCACCAGCGCCCAAACATTCGCCATGCCAGCAGCCCGGTCCCCAGCCACGCGATAATCGCAAAAAATGTCGAGTACCACACGATGACTTTGCGATTGAGTCCAAGCGCCTTGACGAACGGCAAATGCCAGATGCAACAAAACGAATGCGCCTGACTCGTCCATTGGTATTTGAAACGGTCGAGCGGTCCCTTGGTATAAAACGGATCCTGTTCTCTTACGTGTGCCATCAACGGGTCTTCCTGCCAAAAGACATCAGCCGGCCTATGCGCAGCCCGCGCCTTCTCCAGAAACCCGATGGCCAATGAACACTCCATGGCTTCCGGGTTCGGGTCCTCGTTCACAAACATCTGCGTCAGGTACACCCACCAAAACACGACAACAGTCAACGCCAAGCACAGCCAGAACCACGGGGAACGATCCAGCGCGATCTTGTTATCCGGATGGTCTTGCTCTGGCGTCGTTCTGTCTCGAAACCGCCGCCACAACACCAACGCCAGAACCACGCCGATCAACAGCAAGGCAACGTAGGCAAACAAGTCGCCCAACCCTTGCTCCAATTGAGAACTTGCCAACGACAGCACCACGCACAACAAGACCGCCATCGCCAACCGTTGCACCCACGTCCAGCGAGATGGCGAGCGCAACCAGCACCAAAGCGTTTCAGGTGAGTTTGCCATGGCAGTGCTTATATCCCCCTTTGAAAGGTCTCGACCCAAATGTCACGCGCACGTTTCCGCCATTCCCACGATTCACGAATAAGTTCCAGCGCCTCGCCGCGAACTTCGCCGTAACGCTGTTCATTTTCCAAGAGCCGCAGCGTTTCCGCGGCGAAGCCTTGACAGTCACCCGTGCGTGCCACTTTCACCATTCCTTTTGGATAATACGTGCGCAACGATTCCAGATCGAAACTCACCGCCGGCAGCCCCCACGCCATCGCCTCTGCCGATGCCATTCCGCCGGAGTCGTAGGTCGCTGGATGCAGTACGATTCTTGACTGTTTGAACACTTCGTATTTTGGCTGCCCGCTCAGAAACCCCAGCATCTCAATGTTCGGTCCCAACCCAAACTCGCGTATTTTAGCTCGTATCTCTGCTTCCAAAGGCCCATGCCCAATCATCGCCAGCTTCGCTCCCGGCCGTTTTGCTACGACCTCTCGCCAGATGTCCACCAGCAGCAATGCGCCCTTCTGATAGTGCAAGCGCCCCATGAACACCGCGTCGTATTTGCGTTGTCCCACCGGAACAATACCGGAACTTCGCAAGTACGCCTCGCTCTCCGTCGTGCCCACGCCTCCGCGCACCACCACCACCGGCTTCGGCGCAAACCGCTTCACATCCGGCTGACTCGTCACATACACCACGTCCGCCGCCCGCCGCACAATCCAATACACGGGCCGTTGCATCAGATAGTAGAACAATCCTCGCACAAAATGCCGACCGCGATACGGCGATTCCTTTGCGAAGGGCACGGGCGCAAACAGATAAAACCCGGCAATCCACCGCAGCTTTGGAAACTTCCGCTTGAACCAAAACGCCGGCACCGAATCCTGCCAGAAATCACTCGCCGAATACACCGCATCAGCGTCGCGCAACAGCTCGCGGACCTTCGGATTCCGAATCAACGACCACGTCCGCCACAGATACCGGCGAAACACGTTGTCACGTTCGTTGCTCGGCACCACCTCCATCACCTCGGCAGCCTCGACACCGTGCCGCCGCCACGTCTCCTTGCCAAGTGTGTCCGTCAATACCGTGATGCTCACACCCGTCATCTTCCGCCATTCCCGAAACAGATTGATGATGATCGTCTCGCCGCCGGACAGGCCGCCGACGTCCACATGCGCCGAGTTCAGGAACACGATCTTCACGAGTAGGCTCCGAAAATCGCATCAGCGTTTGCCGCGCTGAAATGCCGTTCTGCGAACGGACGCGCGTTCCGCCGGCAACGGTCGTACAGCGCCTTGTCCTCCATCATCCGCCGCAGCGCCGCCGCGAAGCTGTCCACGTCCAGCGCAGACAAAATGCCGACGCTCTCATCCATCGCGTCGGGAATCCCGCCGATGTTTGACGCGACGACCGGCGTCCCGCATGCGAGACTCTCGGCGATCACTCGCCCGAATCCTTCCGGATACTGCGACGGCACCAGTGTCACGTCCGCCGCACGATAATACGCTGGCAAGCTGTCGTTGCGAACAAGGCCCGCGTATTGAAGGTTCGGCAACCGGCGCGCCGTCTCCTCGACACACGGACGGTCTGGACCGTCTCCGGCGATGACAAATTTCGTGTCAGGAAACCGCTCGGCAAGCGCGCAAACAACCGACGCGCCTTTGATGTCAATCAGCCGGCCCACGAACAAGGCCGAGAACCCCTCTCGCACCTTCTCTGTCGGCGCAAACTTGTCGAGATCAATCCAGTACCGGTAATCGCCCACCAATTTCGCCGGCACGCCGAGCGTCACCAACTCTTGCTTCGACGGCGTGGACAACGTGAGAATCTTGCTCATCCGCGACAACGTGAACCGGGCGACCTTTCCGAACAACGACGCTGGGTTGAACGAGTACAGCGCGTGTGTCTGCATCACGACGCGCTTGCCGAAGCACGCACCGAGCAGCCAGCCGACAAATGCCATGTTCAGCCCGTGCACGTGAATCACGTCAATCCGCGGCGCGTGGCCGAGCATGAACAACAACGCCCGCAGCAGAAAATACGGCGTCACATAGAGGAACAATAACAGTGGCCACGGCTCCAGCTTCCGAAACAGATTCCCGCCAAACCACCACCATCGTCGAATCTCAACGTTGCCGTCGGTCTCGCGTCGTTGATACTCATGCACGTCGGTCACGATCGGTTTGTAGGAGCAGACATACATCTGCAAATCGGGGCGCATCTTCACTTCCCGGACCAAATCCGTCAGGTGCGTTTCCACCCCGCCCACGTCTGGCGGAAAGGTGAACGCCAGCAACAACACGCCCCGCTTTCTGGTTGGCTCGGTCACGCGCCAAGTGTATCATGCGCCCTGTCGGAGATTCAACCAGATGCTCAGCGTCGTTATTCCAACGAAAAATGCCGCACAGTTTATCGGGGCCTGCATCCAGGCCATCCGCGCTCAGGATTTTCCGGCGTCCGAAGTGGAGATCATCGTTGTGGATAATTTCTCCACCGACGACACCAAGGCCCTAGCCGAACGCCACGGCGTCATCGTCCATCAACTGGGCCCTGAACGCTCCGCCCAGCGCAACTTCGGCGCCCAGCAAGCCAAAGGCGACCTTCTGCTATTCCTCGACGCCGACATGACGCTCGCGCCGTCAGCCCTTCGTGCCTGCGCCGAAGCGATGAGCGACACCGGTGTCGCCGGCTGTTTCATCTCCGAGCGCGTTCGGGGACAAGGATTCTGGATTCGCGTCCGCGACTTCGAGCGTTCATTCTACGACGCCACGGTGATTGACGCCGTTCGTTGCATACGGCGGCAAGCGTTTCTTGATGTCGGCAGCTACGACACGGCGCTCTGGGCCGCGGAAGACTGGGATTTGGATCGTCGGCTGTCCAAGAAGGGCCGGTTTGTGTCCGCCGGAACATTTCTGGAACACAACGAAGGCGAATTCGATTTCAGGCGGTACGTGAAGAAGAAGGCGTATTACGCCACGAATTTCTCCGCCTACTTCGCGAAGTGGGGACGTGACGACATTACGCGCAAACAGTTCGGTTTCTGGTATCGTTTCGCGGGCGTGTTCCTCGAAAACGGAAAGTGGAAACGATTCCTCGCGCACCCGATCTATGCGCTGGCGATGTATTGGCTGCGGCTTCTCGTCGGCGTCGTCTATTTGCGCTCGCGGTTCTCCGACGGATGGTCGAAACGCTGAACTTCGCCGGGGAGTCGCTGGACGAGATAACCGATGAGGAACCGCGTGCCATACGTCAGGTGCGTCGCCATCACGCCAAGCCACGTCAACAGCCAGACCCACGGACATTTTGCGGCTGACGCCACAAATGTCGCCAGCAGGTAGAACCCAACCGCCGCCGCGTATGGCAACCGCAGCCATGGCAGCAATGCCACCCCTACTCCACCGAACACCAACCCCATCACGAACAGCGACGGCATCATGTAAC
>CAZNOK010000287.1:0-4597 GCA_964574605.1 uncultured Verrucomicrobiota bacterium | reverse complement strand
CACATAGACGGGTCAACCACATTGGTCGGCGTGTTCGGTCATCCGATTGCGCACACGGCATCGCCGCCGATGCACAATGCGGCGTTTGCGGCGCTGGAGATGAACTGGGCGTATCTCGCCTTCAATGTTGATCCCGCCAACCTCCGCTCGGCGTTGCTCGGCGCGCGCGACATGGGCCTGCGCGGCGTCAACCTCACCGTGCCGCACAAAATTCTCGCGCTCGACATTGTGGACGAAGTGGACGTCGATGCCCGCAAGCTCGGCGCGGTGAACACTGTCTCCATCGAGAACGGCAAACTCCGCGGCTTCAACAGCGACGGCTACGGCATCGCCAAGGCGATCCGCGAGGAATTCAATTTCGGCTTCAAAGGCAAACGCGTCCTCGTGCTCGGCGCCGGCGGGGGCGGTCGAGGAATCGCCGTCAAGGCGGCGCTGGATGGCGCGTTGCGAGTGTATGTCGCCAACCGCACCGCGTCGAAGATTGCGCCGATTGCCGCGGAGATAGCCAAGACGAAGTCGGACTGCCGGCCGGTGGACCTCAACGCCGAGGCGCTCGCGAGAGTGATGCCGGACGTTGACTTGCTCATCAATGCGACCTCGGTCGGCTTGAAGGAAGGCGAGACGCTCGGCCTGCCCGCGAGCCTGTTCACACCGCAACTGTTCGTGTATGACATCATCTACCGTCCCGCTGAGACCGAACTGTTGAAAACGGCAGCCGAAGCCGGCGCCCGCACGGCGAACGGCTTGAGCATGTTGCTGCATCAGGGCATCAAATCGTTTGAAATCTGGACCGGACGCAAGGCGCCGCTGGCCGTCATGCGCCGTGCATTGCGCGCGGCGGTGTACCCGGAGAAGCCCGCGTGAGCTTCGGCCTGCGGCTCTACTTTGATTTCGTGGTCTTCGTGTTGGGCGCCGGGTTCGGCAGCTTCTTCAACGTTTGTATTTACCGGATGCCGCGTGAGGAATCCATCGTCAAGCCACGCTCGCACTGCCCGAAATGCAACCAGCAGATCTCTTGGTACGACAACATCCCGCTCGTCAGCGTCTTTGTGTTGCGTGGCAAGTGCCGGCACTGCGGCGCGCCGATCAGCCCGCGCTACCTGTTCATCGAACTGCTGACCGCGTCGCTGTTTCTCGCTGTGTGGCTGAAGTACGAGTTTCAGTGGGTTGCACCGATCTACTGGATTCTCATCGGCGGACTCATCGTCTCGACGTTCATAGATTTCGAGCACTACATCATCCCAAATGAAATCACCTACGGCGGCGTTCTCGTCGGACTCGCACTGAGCCTGCTCTATCCGCCGTTGCACGAGGCCGAGACTGTCGGCGCGTCGCTGTTGCGTTCGTTCGTCGGCGGACTTACCGGAGGCGCCATGCTGTTGGTCATCGCAATGGTGGGTGAGAAGATTTTCAAGAAGGAAGCAATGGGGATGGGCGACGTGAAATTCATCGCCGGCATCGGCGCGTTCCTCGGCTGGCAGGCGGCACTGTTCACCATCTTCGCGTCGTCGGTGATTGGCGGCGCGATCGGCTTGCTGTTGGTGCTGACCAGCAAGAAAGGCTGGGGGAGCCGGATTCCGTACGGTCCATACATCGCACTGGCAGCGTTGCTCTGGGTTTTCTTCGGGCGCGAACTGATCAACTGGTACTTCGGTTTCCTGCAGGGCTGACCGTTGTAGGGGCGCACTGCGTGCGCCCAGCCGCGATGTAATGTCCAACGAAGGGCGCACGTAGTGCGCCCCTACCACAGGCCAAGCCGTTTCTTCGCCTCATCGCTCATCATGTTCTGATTCCACGGCGGGTCCCAGACAATCTGCACGTCGGCATCTTTCACGCCGGGGCAGGTCAGCAATTTGTCCTTCGCCTGCATCGCGATGACTGGCCCCATGCCGCAACCCATCGCCGTCAGCGTCATCTTCACGTCCACGCGTCCGCCCGTGATTCTCACATCGTACACCAACCCGAGGTCAACGATGTTGACCGGGATTTCCGGGTCGTAACAAGTCTTCAACGCCTCCCAGACCGCTTTCTCATCCACCGGTCCGTCGGCTGCGGCGGTCGCTGTTGTGACGGGCGCGGCAATCGGCTGGCCATCCTTGCAGACGGCGTCCAACTGGCTGCTGGGGACTTGCACAAGCCCCATCCCTGCAATCTGAAGCGTCACGTTGCCGCCGAGCGTTTGCCCGACAAATGCCTCTGTATTTTTCGGCACGGTGGTCTTGGCGCCCATCGGAATCTGGATCACTTCGCAATCGCGTCCAAACGTGACCGTGTCGCCCGCGTGTAGAGATTCAATGCCATTCATGGTCAGTACAATGTTCCATCTGCGCGATAACGTCAATTCATCGAATACGCATGACGAGCCATGCGACGAGAATCATCGCGGCCACGGCCAAATAGCAGTGGCCAAGTCCCATCAGGTCTTCGCGGTATCGCCGCGCGAAACCGTTCCAGCGGGCGCGTGTGAACCAGCCGGGCACGTCGAGAAGCAGTTGGTCCGTGCTTTGTCTGGCGAAGAAGCTCTCAATCTGCTGCGCGTCCTCGGCCCGCGTGAGCAGGCTGACGATGACCAAGGCAAGACAACCGGCGACCAATGCCCACGCGAAGGGAAGCGCTTGCCACCGGTACACCAGTGTGATCGTGCCGGTGGCATGGATGTTGATGGCGTAATACACGCCGAATGACGCAATGATGGAAGCGAATGCGCCATAGCGGTTGGCCCGTTTCCAGAGGAAACCGCCGACAAACAGGATGCCCATCAACGCCGCCACTGTCTCGGCGAACAGAAATGCGTGGAGCACCTCCTTGACCCACAATCCGCACGCCACCCCCAGCGTGGTCAACAGCACGCCCGACCAACGTCCCATCCGCAGCAACTGACGGTCGGTGGCTTGGGGATTGATGTAGTCGCGATAAATGTTCTGCGTGAAGATCGCGCCGGTGTTGACCATGAGATTGGAGCACGTGGACATGTTGGCCGCCAACACGCAGGAAACCATCAAGCCGACCAGCCCCGGCCCCAAGAGTTCCCGGCTCGCATACCCGAACGCAAACTCCGGGTCCGGCAGGCTTGCGCCGCGCTTGAGAATCATCGCGGCAACAATCAACCCGGTCAGCGCCCAGCCGATAGTGCAGAATCGTTTGATGAGCGAACCGTAAGCAAGCCCCAAGCGCCCGTCGCGTTCGGTCTTGCCGGTCGCGGTCAACGTCACCATGTGCGGCTGGGCGGTGATACCGATGAGGCCGTTGAGCGCCAGCATCGTGATTGTGAACCAGTCCAGTCCGCTGACCTCGCTGACCAGGTCAAAGAAATGAGAGGGAAGATTGGCGTGTAGCCCCGCGAATCCGCCCACTTCACGCAAGCCGAGCGGGAGTAGCAGGAACGACATCACGATGATCAAGATTCCTTGGATAAAATCTGTGTACGCCGCCGCAATCAGCCCGCCAAACACGCTGTACAGAATAAACGCCACCGTCATCACCACCACGACGCCATTCGGCGAGATGGCGCCGCCGGTCGTGATGGAAATGATCTTGCCGGCGCCCTTGAGCATTGCGCCCTGGCTAAAGATGAAGAACGACAGCGCAAACATGGTGTACAACAACGCCAGCCCGCGCCCGTAACGGTCTTCGATGATTTCGCCCATCGTTGTCCGTCCCGAGCGACGATACCACGGTGCGATCAACCAGTAGAACGGCGTGATCAGCATGTTTTTCCACTGATACCAGATGGTGGCGAACCCGCTGGCAAACACCGCGCCGGTCTGGGCAACAGGATTTTCGGCAGTAGTGCCCGTGCCGAACGCCTGACCGACCATGACCCACCACGGCAGGCTTCGGTCGCCGAGAAAGAACCCGCCGCTGCTCCGCACCCTGCGCGACATCCAAATGCCGAAGATGGTAATCCCGGCAAAATACCCAATCAGCACCACCCAATCGAGGACCGTGAATGCGGAAGACGCTGCTATCATCGTGCGCGCAGCGTAGCCGGGCAGAGCGAAACTGTCCAGCAGGCAAAGTAGTCATCACGCTCCGCGTGATGATTGTCGGGAAGAGCCTCACGCGGAGCGTGAGGAGCACTTTCTTCACGATGCTCCGTCCGATGGCGGTTCTTTCTGCCGTCGCTGCTGTGACGAAGTGCGGGACGGTAGGCAAACCCGGAATCCTTGCAGGAGTCGAAGGTTTCCTTGTGGCGACAGTCGAATCCCCGCAAGGAAATGTGGCGCGCCTGTCAAGGAACGACGTTTCCCTACATGAACGCGAAGCATCCTTGCAAGGACCGGAGATTTCCCTGCAAGGAAACGTCGGACACCAACGGCGACGCAAGCATCGCCGGAGAGAAACATCGCAGCCAGACAAGCGCCTGAGGTTCTCCTGCAAGGAAACGTCATTCGCTTGCAAGGAAATGGCGCGCGACCGCAGGGAAACAAGAAAACCCAACAAGAAACGCTCAATCCCCGCAGGGATAAGACGAAACCATGCAGGGAAATGTCGCAACCCCGCAGGGAAATCTCGTTTCCCTGCAAGGAAACGTCTTTTCCCCCTAGCGACGCCGTCTTTCCATGCAGGGATAATGCACAGGATTGCAGTTACTTAG
>CAZNOK010000286.1:0-4686 GCA_964574605.1 uncultured Verrucomicrobiota bacterium | reverse complement strand
GTGTACGACACCGGCGACCGCCAGATGGTGGTGCTGGAGCAAAAGAAGAAGTAATCACGGGCCGAAAGGAACCGACATCATGACAATGAATCGCCGCTCGTTTCTGAAACAACTTGGTTGCGGAGTCGCCGGGGTCGGATTGTTGTCGCTGGTACCCGGCTGCCGGACTACCGGGCCCGCTCTGAACGCCCACAGCCTGCCGCGAAGTACGCCGGAAGCCGAGGGCGTGTCGTCGGCCGGGATTCTGGCGTTCCTCGACGCCATCGCACAAAGCACACACGAACTGCACAGCTTCATGCTTGTCCGGCACGGACGCGTCGTGGCCGAAGGCTGGTGGACGCCGTACGGGCCGCGGTTCAATCACACGATGTACTCGATGAGCAAGAGCTTCACCTCCACGGCAGTCGGGTTCGCCGTCGCCGAAGGCCGGCTCACCGTGGACGACAAGGTGGTAAAATTCTTCCCGAACGATCTGCCCGACAAAGTCAGTGACAACCTCGCTGCGCTGCGCGTTCGTGATCTTCTCTCGATGTCCGCCGGCTGCGCAAAGGAACCGACCCGCAGCGTTGTGCAAGAAGAGAATTGGGTCCGCGCATTCCTCGCCGTGCCGTTCGCGCACCAGCCCGGCACCCAGTTCATGTACAACAGCGCCGCCACCTACATGTGCTCGGCCATCGTCCAGAAAATCACCGGCCAGAAGATCATTGATTACCTCACGCCACGGCTGTTCGAGCCACTCGGCATCGAAGGCCCGACGTGGGAGGTTTGCCCGCACGGCATCAACACCGGCGGCTGGGGACTCAGCATCCAGACCGAAGGCCTCGCCAAGTTCGGCCAGCTTTACCTCCAACAAGGCCACTGGCAGGGCCGCCAGATCCTGCCCGCGTCATGGGTTCAAGAAGCCACGACGTTCAAGATTCAGCAACCCGCGCCCGCCAAGCCGGCGCGACCGAACGCCCAGAACGACTGGCTCCAAGGCTACTGCTACCAATTCTGGCGCAGCACCCACAACGCCTACCGTGGCGATGGCGCCTTCGGCCAGTTCACCATCGTCATGCCCGAAAAAGACGCCGTGCTCGTGATGACCAGCGAAACCAAGAACATGCAAGGTGAACTCGACCTCGTCTGGGAACACATCTTACCGGCACTAAAAGACTATCCGCTGTTTGTTGACCGCGCGGCACACGCCCGACTCCAGCAAACGCTCTCGTCGCTGGCCCTGACGATGCCGAAAGGCCAAAGCTCCGCGCCATTCACTTCAAAAACCTTCAAACTCGACGCGAACGACCTCGGTCTCCAAAACGTTTCGTTCGTATTCCGCAACGACGCCTGCCTCGTCACATTCCGCGACGCGCAGACCATGCATCCCATCCCGTGCGGCCTCTCCCGCTGGCAACGCGGCTCGACCGGTTTGCCCGGCACACCGCCGCGGCTCATCTCCGGCGGCGCGCCCAAGCCCGGCACCAAGTTCAAGATCGCCACCAGCGGCGCATGGAAGGACGAGAACACCTTCGAGTTCATGATGCGCTACTATGAAACCCCGCATCACGACACCGTGACCTGCCGCTTCGACGGCGACAAGGTGAAGATCGCCTTCCTGAACAGCATCACCGGGATGAATCCCAACGCCAAGGACAAACGTCCCGTGCTGCAAGGGAAGATCGGTTAGTTACTTCAGACCGAGCCAAGACTTGATCGCGGACTCGATGGAAGCAAGTTGTTCTGGAGCAAGCGTGGCGCGTCGTCGCACCAGCACTGAGGGCGGAATGTTGCGAAGTCCTTGAACGTCAAAGACGCCCGGTTCCAATCCGGGAACAGCGAGACTGACTTCGAACCGCGTGCCGCGCGGCGCGGTCGTGTGAGGAATAATGGCGTAGAGAGCGCGTTCCTGATCGAGAAATCCAACGCTGATGACCAGTGCCGGCCGAACCTTGGCCGCCAGTCCTAGATCCACTTGCCAGACTTCACCGCGGTTGGCCGTTGGCATGAGACTCCTCGGCGCGGTCGTATTCTTGGAACGCGCGGTCCGCGGCCAGCAACAGATCGGCCTCGGTCTCGACGCCGTGCGCGTCCTGATAAATCAACGCGCCTTTGCGTTCGCGGAAGAGGCGATCCACGTCCGCGGCCAGTTGCTTCAGCTCGCGCTCGCTCAACGCCGGCAAAGCGGCTTCAATTTCCATCAGCGTGCTCACGCGGAGACTATACCGCACCCGCTGTTTCAGTTCAACGGCTTCTTGCGCCAGAAAAACAACACCGCATCACGACACCGTGACCTGCCGGTTTACCGGCGACACAGTCAGGATTGCCTTCCTGAACAGCATCACCGGCATGAATCCCAACGCCAAGGACAAGCGTCCCGTGCTGCAAGGCCGCTGTTAGTCGTTAGTGTCTCAAGGTTTGTTAGGTGAAATGCTCCGGTTTTGTTCTGTCGGGTTGATGATTTCTATGCTTTCGACTCTGAGAACCAGTCCCCACTTTTGTTCTGCAGCAGGCTTAGGCGGTGGCCACGGACCTCCGAAAATGCGCTCCCATCGCGATACCTTTTGTTCTGCATCAGGTTTAGGTGGCGGTTGCGGTGATACCCACGGACCGCCGTGAAACAACCCTGGAGTACCATCCACGATTCTGCCGGTTATGCTCAGAACTTTGCCGGCATATCCGTTCGCTCGGTAGCCTGTGCCAGAACGGTCAGCCAAGAAGACTGTCGGATGCCACTCGAGTTTCCAAGGGTAGTTTGGGGACGATTCAACTTTCCCTTTCGTACTCTCCACCGTGAATTTGGTCGCTAGAAATATTTTGCCATCGCGCAAATACAATTCACCTTTCTCAGCGCGCCCGATGAATGTTCCGACATACGGAGGTACCATCTTTGATTTTGAAAGTGTCGCGGCACGCCTAGCAGACAGCCACTTCTCCATCGCGACAGAGTCAACGACCTCAATCCTTTTGGCACGGAGAATCCCTGCCGACCTCAATAGCGTATTAGCTTCGGGTACTTCAAGGCTCGGCCCTCCGACAAACGGATAAACACGTCCCCCTCTTGTTTCAGCAGTCACCTTCAATATCTTTCCAACGTAACTGTCGGCAGAGCAAGCTACGTTAGAAGCGTCAACCAAGATCGCTTTCGTCCAACCTGCACGGCTCCAAGGCTCGTTCTTTTCTACATCTAACCAGCAGTATCCTCCATGTGTTCGTATCCCTTTCGTCGTCTCTATCCTGAGCACAGCCACCGCGAATGATTGGCCGTTCGTGGAGCATAATTCCACTTTCTCAGCGTGTCCTATGAATGTACCGCTGTACCAAGGAAACGTATAACACCCAATAAGAATCAACATGACAGGCAGCAATAAGAACATGCGCCATGCGCGACCGCTATTTGAGGTCTTGCGTTGCATACGACCCAGCCAACTCTACCGCTGTACACAACCCAGTCAAGCCATCAGAATCATCGGGAAGTGTTCCGGTTTTGTTCCGGATGCGTCGGGCGTTCGTCTTGACCGTCGGTTGGCCGCCTTGTATGGTTGCCGACCATGAGAGCCATTCAGTTTGTTGCACCGAGAAAAATCGCTTTTGTGGATGCGCCAATGCCGACGTTGCAGGACGGCGACGTGATGGTCCAGTGCAAATGGGTCGGGCTGTGCGGCAGCAACATGGGACAGTATTCCGGCGAGGGAATCTGGGCGAACATCAAGAACCCACCGGGCTGGGCCGGGCACGAGAACATCGGCACCATCGTCGAGTCGCGCTGCCCGGAATGGAAAGTCGGACAACTGGTATTGGCTCAACCGGAAGGGTATTTCGGTTTCGCGGAGTACTTCCGCACCAAGCCGCCGGGCATCGCCGCGTTGCCCAAGGACGCCCCGGACATCCCGGCGTTCATGATGGCTCAGCCGCTGGCCACGGTGCTGCGGGCGATGACCCAGACCGAGAACGTCATCAACCAGCGTTGCGCCGTGATCGGCGCGGGACCGATGGGGTTGATCTGGATCCACGTGCTCCGCCAATTCGGCGCGCGGCAGATCATCGCGACGGACATTCTCGACTGGCGATTGAATTGGGCAAAACGAATGGGCGCTGACACCGTCATTGACGCCTCAAAAGAGAACGTCGCCGATGTCGTGCGCGACCTGACCAGCGGGAAGATGCTCGATTTCGTGGCCACGGCCACCACATCGGCGGAAGCGCTCGCTTCCAGTGTCCCTTTGCTCCGGCGCGATGGCCGGTTGTTCGTGTTCGGGATGCCGCACCACAACGACCAGAAGTTCCCGTGGTATGCCGCGTTCCGCAACGAGTTGAAGATGATTTGCTCGGTCGGCCCAGAGTGCGCGGCGTTTTTCCAAATCGCGATGGACATGATGGTGGATGGCCGGGCCAGCATCCTCGGCGAGGCCGTCACACCGCGGATGAAGTGGGACGAAGCGGAGAAAGCCTTCGAGATGTATCACGACTGCGCGCGCGACTCGCAGAAGCTCGTGCTGGAACTATGAGTCTGGTGGATTACGAGCAACGCGACGGCATCGCCGTGTTGCGGCTGAACGCCCCACCCGTCAACGCCATCACTTTTGCCGTGCTCGACGAACTCCGTGCCGCCGTTCGCCGCGCCAACGACGCCCCGGAAGTTCGCGGCCTCATCATCACCGGCACCGACCGCCTCTTCAGCGCTGGCGCGGACGTGACGCTTCTCCG
>CAZNOK010000285.1:0-4770 GCA_964574605.1 uncultured Verrucomicrobiota bacterium | reverse complement strand
AGGATGCGGACAGAAAGGTTTTGACAAACACACTGTGGGGCTGGTATAAGGCACACGGACATAAACGCGTATGAATAAGTGATGTGTAATCGCGGTCAAAGGCTTTGGTGATCGCGATTTTTGTTTAGTACCGGAGGTAAGTATGGTTCGTGGCACAGTCAAGTGGTTCAACGATAAGAAAGGCTATGGGTTCATCCAGCGGGATGCGGGGCCCGACGTGTTTGTGCATTACTCGGCCATCAAGGGTGAGGGGTTCAAAACTCTAACAGAGGGACAGATGGTGGAGTTCGACCTCATTGAGGATGCCAAAGGCGCCAAAGCCCAGAATGTCGTTAAACTCTAAGTTATTCCCCCATCGAGTTGATAGATGGCAGACGCGTGGCCAAGGCGACGCCGGTTGCACGCGCGACAATCGCCACAGCACTTGTACCAGTTTCCGTCGAATGAGCCAGTAACCGGCCGCATGATTGCCTATGTCTCTGGTTGAACCTATGCCGCGTCGTGAGAGGGTGCTGGCAGGCGTACTGCTGGCACTGGCCGGTGGTGTGTGGTTCTGGCATGTGTTTCATTGGATCGTTGATCCGGACGAGACGCAGCACTTGCACATCGTGTGGGGCTGGACGCAAGGACTAGCACAGTACCGGGACATTTTTGCCAACAACATGCCCCTATTCCACCTGCTTTATGCGCCTCTGTTGGCGGCCATTGGCGAACGCACCGACATCGTTCCGGTGATGCGGTTGACGATGATTCCGCTGCAAGCCGCGATGATTGTCTGCACGTATGCGGTTGCCCGCGCCCTGTACTCGCACCGCGTTGGGCTTTGGGCAGTCGTGTTCCTGATGTGGCTGGCGCCGTTTGTTCTTGTCGCGCTCCAATTTCGCACGGACGTGCTGTGGGGTGCGGTTTGGATGCTGGCGATGGCTGTTCTCCTTGGCGGTTCGCTCTCTTGGAAGCGCGTGCTGACAGCTGGATTCTTCATCGGCGCGGCGGTTTCTGTTTCGCAGAGAACAGTCTGGCTGTTGCTGTGCCTTGGCATAACAGCGGTGGCGCTGATCACGCTGGTGCCGGAACTGAGGACGCGCCGGTTGCTGAGGCAAACGACGAAGTTGACCGTGGTCGCAACGGCGGGGGCCGCGATTGTGCCGTTCGGGCTGATCGGATTTCTCGTCTGCAAAGGCCTGCTGGCGGACCTGATTCGCTGGGCATTCGGCTTCAACGCTGTCGCCAATCTTGATCCTTTGCGAGAGGGTTTCTGGTGGTGGCCGGTATTCATCGTGGTGTCAGTATTGTTGTACTGGGGCGCGCGCCAACTGATTCGGCGCGCTCCATGCCTTGAGCTTGGCATCAAGCGCGCGGCAGTGCTGTTATTCACCGGCTCGTTTGGCGTGGTATTCTGGTTGTTCTCGCCGACTCTGCATCAAGGCGTGTTGCTGCCCACCCTGCCGCTGGTAATGGCGGTGTTGACACCCCCACTGCTGGCGTTGCGTCCCGCGCTGGTCATCCTTATCGAGATTGGATTTCTCTTGTTCGCCCATCATCGCTTTCGGGGTGACTGGTGTCCCCGGATGCAGGAGGAATTGCTCCAACAAGTTTTTCGACTCACGGATCCCAGCGACTACATCATGGATCGCAAAGGCGAGACGATCTTCCGACGACGCCCTTACTTCTATGCGCTGGTGGCCATCACGACACATCGGATAGCCCGAGGCGAACCCTTGGACAACATTGTCGAACGCATCATCGCCACGCGCACCTGTGTTGCGATCAGGAGTCCCCGCGGTTTTCCAGGAAAAACCAGGCAGTTTCTCGACAGCAACTTTCTTGTCGTCGGCTGGGTGCGCGTCGCGGGACAACGGTTGCGAATCCGGGAACCGACCTCCACGCATCCGATTCCGTTCACCATTTCAATCCCGGCGCGGTATAGCGTCGTGACCGATTTCGGAACGGCGAGAGGGCAACTCGATGGCGAGCCGTTCCACCAACCCCGGTTTCTGGACAGCGGCCCACACGAGTACCGCCCTGCGGAGGGCGAGGGACAAATTGCGGTCGTCTGGGCGCAGGCGGTCGAGCGCGGATTCGCCGTCAACTGGCAGTAAAGCGTCTCCCCAATTGCGGCTAGACGCGCGACAACCGCCACAGCAACCACAAGCCAAGCAATTCAAACACGAGGTTTGGCATCCACAGAATCGCCTCGGGGAACAGATAGGGTTTGTTCCGAAAAGCGTTGGCAAGCACGATGGCAAAATAATACGCCACCGACAGTCCCAGACTGATCGCGATCCCGATGGAAGTCTCCCGACGGCTCGTCTTGATGCCGAGCGGGATGCCGATCAACACAAATGCCACGCATGCCACTGCCGCCGCCACTCGCTGGTGTGCCTCCATCAGGGCCACCGACGGATAGAGACCTTTCTGTCGCAGATTCGCAATCTCCGCCAATAACTCCGGCATCTGCAACTCTTGCACCCCCCGCGAAATCATCGTCTGGTTATAGACTGCGCCGAGATCAAGCTCGACGGGATAATGTTCCGCCGTGATACCGGGGCGGATCTTCCGCGGATCAGTCGGGTCCTTGGAGTCGCGCACCTCGCCGCGCACATGGTAGAGGTCCAGCAACACCTTCCGCTCCGCCGGTTTGCCCGTGACGATGCCGCGTTGCGCCCGCAGGCTGGAGGCCACGTTCCCGCCGGGGCCGAGCGAATAGAGCGTAATGTCCTCGATCACGTTCTTGTTTTTCTTGCCGACGTAGATCACGTAGCCGGGGAAATCCTTTACGTATGCCTTCTCCTCCAGCAACGCCTCCGGCTGATGCGTGCTCACGTGCAGGAACAAGCGCCGAAACTCAAACCGGCACCGCGGCCCGAGCATCGTGTTGATGTACAGGCACAGGCACATCATCGCCACCGCCAGCAGAATCACCGGCGCCGCCACGCGACCCAGCCCGATGCCGCTGGCGCGCATCGCCGTGATCTCGCTGTCCGCGCTCATCCGTCCGAACGCCAGCAGCGTCGCCGCCAGCAACGCCATCGGCAGCGTGAAACTCAGCACATACGGCAGCAGCAGCACGACGAACATCCCGATGGAATCGAGGCTCATGTGCCGGTTGACCAGCATCTCGCTGAGCTTCTTCAGCATCCGCGCCAGCAACAGCACGAACGTGAACACGCCCAAGCTGAAAAACAGCGTGATGACCACCTGCCGTGTGATATACTTCGGCAAAATCTTCATCGTCTCGTGGGAACAACTAACAACTTTCCGGCCAGAACGCCATGCAAAACCGTGCTCGCCTTGGCGGACATCGCACGCAAGGAGTTGCTCCGCGAGAAATGGCTGCTCTGCCCGAACCGGCGCGTCGGCCACCAATGGCTCGAAGCCGTCGCACGCGCCGGTCAACCGCTCGTCAACATCCACCTCCACACGCCGGTTTCGCTCGCGCTCGAACTGGCCGGCTCACGTCTCGAAGGCCGTCAACTTATCTCGCCACTCGGCCGCGTCGTCCTTGCCGCCCGCCTGTTGCGTCAACTCGGCGATGGTTACCTCGGCGGACTGCGGCCCAGCCTCGCGCTTGCCGAACGCCTCGCCGGTTCGCTCCACGATCTCCGCCTCGCCGGCCTCGAACCGGACGACCTCGAACGCGGACGCTTCGAGGCGCCGACCAAAGGCCGCGAACTCATTGAACTGCTCCGCGCCTACCGCAAGGCCCTCGACGAACAACGCCTCGTGGACGATGCTGATTTGTTCCGTCTTGCTCGCGCGGCGTCGCTGCCGGCCGACGTGCTCGTGCTCGCGCCGGCCGACCTCGACCTTGGGCCGCTCAGTTCATTGCCGGTCACGCGGCTGCCGGTGGACGAACCTCCGGCGCCGGAGTTTGCCGACGCGTTCCGCGCTGTTGGCGAGACGAACGAAGTCCGGGAAGTGTTGCGCCGCTGCCTCACCAACGGTTGGCCGCTCGATCAAATCGAAGTCCTGCACACCGACGCCGAGACCTACGCGCCGCGCTTCTACGAACTCGCTGAGAGCCTCGGCGTGCCTGTCACGTTCGCCGAGGGCATCCCGGTCCGTTATTCGCGGCCGGGGCGTGCGCTCGCCGCGTGGCTGGCGTGGGTCGGCGACGATTTCCCGCAGCCGGCGCTGGTGGCAATGATTCGCGACGGCTTACTCGAAGGCATCGCCGGCAACCTCGCCGCGGCGTTGCGCGTTGTGCCGATCGGGTTCGGGCGTGATCGTTACCTTTCGCAACTGGATGGGCAAATCGCCGGTCTCGAACGGCAAGAGGCGGAGATCGAAGCGGAACATCGGCCCGCGGTGCAACGCCGTCGCGAGGCGTTGACCGCGCTTCGCGACCCGCTCGCGCGCTTGCTCGTTCTGGCCGACAAGCCGGCTTTGCCGTCGGCGAAAGAGTTTCTCGAAAAACACGCCCGGTCCGTGAACGAACTCGACAACTACGCCCGCGAAGTGTTGTTGGAGCGAATCGCCGAGCTGGCGTCGTGGAGCGATTTGTGGGATGGGTATTCTTGCCCCGACCGGTCGCGACAGGAATGTCGCTCCCACATTGATGTCCGTGAATGGTTGTCGGCGTTGCTGCGCGAGACCCGCGTGCTCGGCCAAGGTCCGCGTCCCGGCCACCTCCACGTCGCCAACTGGGAGAGCGGCGGACATTCGGGGCGACCGCACACGTTCATCGTCGGGCTGGACGCGAACCGGTTTCCGCCATCGAGCCGGCAGGACCCGGTGTTGCTCGACAGCGAACGCGAGGTGCTCGGGTTG
>CAZNOK010000284.1:0-4828 GCA_964574605.1 uncultured Verrucomicrobiota bacterium | reverse complement strand
CTGAAACGCTGAAACGCTGAAAAGGCGCCGGGCTTTCTCTGTCAACACGTCGCGCAATGCCGTGTAGCGCGGCCGCTGCTGGTGCTGGAGCTGGTATTTCTTGCCGAGGCCTTCGGCGCGTATGGCAATATTCGACATCAGATCACATCTGCAAATGTCTTTTCTGTTTGGCGGAAATATCGGAGGCCGCTCCACAACAACAACGCCGCGAGTAGCACTGAGAGCGCGAACCCCGGCCAGTACAGGCCTGCGCCGCCGCGCAACAGGCACCAGCGGAAACCGTCAATCACGCCGACCATCGGGTTCAGCGAGTACAGCAGCCGCCAGTTCTCCGGCACGACGCTGCTGGAAAATCCAACCGGCGAAATGTAGAGGCCGAACTGCACGATGAACGGCACGACGTAGCGGAAGTCGCGGTATTTCACGTTCAGCGCGCACAGCCAGAGCCCCGGTCCGAGCGCCGCGGCGAACGCCAGCAGCGTGAACAGCGGCACCGCGAGCACTCGCACACCGGGCCAGCAACCGTACCATGCCATCAGCCCGGCAAGGAACACCGCCGAGATCGCGAAGTCCACAAAACTCGTGATGACGCCTCCCGCCGGCACGATGAGGCGCGGAAAATAGATCTTCGAAATCAGGTTCGAGTTCCCGATGAGGCTGTTGGCGGCCTCGGCGAGCGAGGACGCGACGAATTGCCACGGCAACATCGCCGCGAACACCAGCACCGGGTACGGCACGCCGTCGGACGGCAGTTTCGCCAGTTTCCCGAAGACGACAGTGAACACCGCCATCGTCGCCAAGGGCCGGATCAACGCCCACGCGATGCCGATGGCGGTTTGTTTGTAGCGCACGAGGATGTCGCGCCAGACGAGAAAATAGAACAGCTCGCGGTAGCGCCAGAGGTCGCGCCAGTAGTTGCGCTCGGCGCGGCCCGGCTCGATGAGCAGATCAAACTGTTCCATGGCTTTCATGGTGTTGGCGCACGGCAGGGATTGTCAAGAGGCTCGTGAATGCCACGACGAGCAAGGCGATGGCAGGGATGTGCATCGGGAAATCCACCAGCGCATGGAGCGCGACACTGGCCACGCCGATCAAGAGCGCGATCACGAGCCAGTCAAATGTTCCGGTAATGTTCCGGAGCGCCAGATGTTCGCGAAACACGCCGACGCCGAGCGCTGCGAGCAGGGCCGAGCCGAGCGCGCCGAGTTCAGCAAGATATTGGAGCCAGTCGTTGTGGGCGTAGCGGCGGAACCAGTCCAGCCGCTCGGTGCTGTAATACGGATACGCCAACGAAAACGTTCCGGCGCCGATGCCGTAGAGCCAATAGTCGCGGAACATTGTCAAGGTGGCTGCATAAACGGTGCCCCGTCCGCCGGCGGCGGCGAGTTCGGCGGGGGCGTCGCGGAGTTCAGCAAGGCGTTTCTCGATCGGTTTCGTGCCGAGCCAGAACAGCCCGCCGATCAGCGTCACCGCAATGACCACCACCAAAAGAAACATCCGACGGCCTTCGCCGCCGCCACGGACGACGTGGACGAGTTCGGCGATGCCCCACGCCACCAGCAGGCCGGCGCAGAGGACGATGCCGGCGCGGGATGTTGTCATGATGACGGACAGCGCCATCATCAACGCCATGAAGGTGAACAGTCCACCGGCATGGCTGCGGGAGCGCTGGCTTTGCGCGACGTGGTGGCGATGGTGCGCGACGGCAAACGCAACGGGGATGAGCAGGTTCACATACGAGGCGTAGTTGTTGCGGTTGACGAACGGGCCGAAGGAGAACGGGCCGGCTTTGCGCAAGCCGAGCAACAGATCGCTGCCGGCGAGTCGCTGCATCAGGCCGGCCAGCGCCAGAAGGAAACCGCTCACCGCGAGCGCGGTCAACAGCGCCCAAGCGTGGCGCCGCTCGGTGAACGCTGCGCGCACGGCCAGAAACAAGCAGGCGTAGGTCAGCAGCTTCAAGAACGTCTGCCAGGCAGTGACAGCGTTGACGGTGTGCGGCAGCGAAGCGATGTGCGCACCCGGAACCAGTTCGCCGTTCACCAATGTGTGCGACGGATTGGCGGCTTGCGCCGCGAGGTAGGCCAGCAAGGCCAGCAGCGGGCCGCCCCACCACCAGTTCCACGTTCGTTGCACGGGGAAGAGCGCGAGCAGCAGGGCCAACAGCGTAAGCCCCTGCAACAGCCACCACGACCATTCTTCCGTGGCCCCGAACAGCCACGGCGCGATCACCACGAGCAGGCCGATGACGAACCGGCCGAGTCTCGCAAGCAGGCTGCCGCCCTTGCGGTGCGTGGCGTGAGAACTTGGGGTGGCACCGTTTGTCGCGTTTCCAATTGGTTGTCCCGTCAACCGCATCGAGTCTCAGGCGGTCGGTTTTGCGGCGGTTTCCGATTTTCTGTAGTAGCGATTATAATGGCTGGAAGCGTACGGATAGTAGTAGTAACCGTGCTTCTTCAAATCTATGCTGTTCATCACTGCGCCGAACAACGGCACGCTGGACTCGGACAGTTTCTGCAAGGTGCGCCCCACGATGCCGCGGCGGATTTTGCCAAATTGCACGACGAAGACCACCCCGTCGGCATGCGGCAACAGAATCAATGGGTCGCTGACAACCGTGATCGGCGCGCTGTCAACAACGATGCGCTGGTAGCGCTCGCGCGCAGCGTCCAGCAGTTGACGGAGGCGGTCGGCGCCAAGCAGTTCCGGCGGGTTGGGCGGGATGCGCCCGGAAAAGATGACATCGAGATTCGGCACATCCGAGTGATCAATCACTTCGTCCAACGGGATCGAATCAGCGAGAAACCTCGAAAGGCCGTCGCCCAGTTCCTTCTTGAAGGCGCGGTGCTGGCTGGGATGACGCAGGTCGGCGTCCACCAGCAAGGTGCGCTCGTTGTTGTTGGCAAACACCAACGCCATGTTCAGCGCGACGAAGGATTTGCCCTCGGCAGGAGCTGAACTGGTGACAAGGATAACCTTCGCGTCCTTGGCGCTGGGGCTGAGACAAAGACTGGCGCGCAGGTTGCGAAACGCTTCCGCCCCCATCGAGTGCGGCTGGGTAACGACGATTCTGGCAGATTCCGCGTGCGGTTTCGGATGAATCTTGGGCACGTTGCAGAGCAGCGGCACGCCAAACGCCTCGATGTCGTCGTGCGACTTGACCCGGTCGTCGTAGGTGTGCACGACAAAGCACAACCCGAACCCGATGGCCACGCTCAAGAGCGCGCCGAGCATCAGAATCCGCTGGCGATCCGGTTTGTACGGTCCGCCCGGCGCGGTGGCCGGCTCGACGAGGCGGATGTTGTTCTTCTCCATCTTGCCGGCGACGCTGGCTTCTTTCATGCGGGTGAGCATGGTGTTGTAAAGCTGGCGGTCGGCCTCGACATTGCGTTTCAGAAGGTTGTACTCGGTGAGTTTGCGGTCCAAATCGAGCGCCTCGCCTTCCTGTTCCTTCAACGCCTTGCGCAGGCTTTCCTCCTGCGCCGTCGCGGTGATGTGTCGCGCTTTCACGGCTTGAATGGCGTCGTCGCAGGCTTTCTTCAGTTTTTCCTGGATCTCGTTGGCTTCCGCCACGGCGGCGATCATGGTCGGGTATTTCTCTTTGTATCGCTGGCGAAGAGCCACGAGGGCGACCTGTTTCTCGGCCAACTGCTGGCGGAACAACGCCACCGTCTTGTCGGCGCCGATGGCCGCAATGGTCGCGGGATCCTGCCCGGCTTTGAGGAGGGCCTCGACCTGGCTTCGTTCGGTCTCGGCGGCGAGCCGCTCGGTGTGGGCCTTGGTCAGGGCCGCATTGAGCGCCTTGAGCTTGTCGGTCACAATGTTCTGGTTGTCCTCCAACGACACGGCGTGAACGCGCTCGCGATAGTCCTGCAACGCAGCCTCCGACTTTTCCAGCCTCGGTTTGATCTCGTCAATCTGTTCGCGCAGCCAGTTCAACGCGTCGCTGGAGACCGACATCCGCTGGGTCACATTCAGGCGGATGAATTCCTGCGCCACGCCGTTGGCCACCAGCGCGGTGATTTGCGGGTTCACGTGGTCGAAACTCACATCCACAATCCGCGGCGCGTCGCGCTGCGGTTTCACCGACGTGCCGCCCTGCACCACCGCGGCAAAATCCGTGTTCGATCCGGCTCCGGGCAGGAAGTCCGGGTTCTGGTCCAGACGCAGGGATTTCACCACCTGCTCGGCAAGCGGCCGGCTCTGGAGGATGCGTACCTGGGTGTTGATGGCCGCAAGCGTGTCCCAGTCGCGGAAATCGGAGCCGACAAATTCCTGGATGTTCAGAATCTTGACCGTGTCAGCTTCGATCAGGATCCGGGCGGTGGCCCGATAGATGGGTGTTTGTTTCGAGAGCCACAGCATCGTGCCGCTCATGCCGATGACAACGGCGGTCAGCAAGATCCATTTCCGTTCCCAGAGCATCTGCACGCCGGCGCGCCATCCTGCCGCCGCGGTCGAGGGCAATCGTCGAATGACTGAAGCGGAGGTCGGCATGGCTCAGAACAGGGTTTCGGGCACCGATACGATGTCGCCCGGCTCCAGCGTGATGTCCTTGCTCTTGTCGCCGCTGCTGATGATGGCAGCGACGTTGACGAGGATTTTCTTCTGTTTGCTGCCTGCGCCGCGGATGACGGTGATCTTGCCTTGGGCCGCCAGATCGGTGAAGCCGCCGGCGCGGGCAATCAGTTGAAGGATGGTGAGCGTTTCGTTGGCGGGAATGTCGTAGGAACCGGGCGTCTTCACCTGCCCGATGATGATGACGCGTTGGGTGCTGGAGGTCTCGATGGCGACGGTGACCCGCGGATCCACGAGGTAGTCTTTGCCAAGC
>CAZNOK010000283.1:0-4845 GCA_964574605.1 uncultured Verrucomicrobiota bacterium | reverse complement strand
CTCGGCCCGTTGCCGGTGAACGCCGTGCAATCGAGCCGCGCGCAACGTCCGCCATCCCGTCCCGGCTCAAAGCTGAGCCGCTGCTGCACGTCACGATGTCCTGATGTTGTCCATCCGCCATCGGTTTCAAACGATGGGTTGAACACGAGGTTGGCTGCCAACAAGAGCGCGATCATTTTGCCTTCGGGTAGCCGACCGATTGAGCGATGATGATTTTCTGGTCAGGCTTCAGGTGCAGCGCCTCGCGCAATTCGTTCTTGTCAATCTCACGCACGACGGTCGCCAAGCCGGCGGATGCGCAAAACAAATACAAGTTCTGGCTGATGAAGCCGGCGTCAATCGTCGCGTACCGATCTTTTTCTTCGGGCTTGGGTTTGACCATGCGCGCAAAATCGGCAACGAGAATCAAGGCGACTGGCGCGACCTTCACGTAGTCCTGCTTGCCGGTGCGCGCGCGTATGTCCTCCGAAGAAACGGTGATCAACTGGTTTGTCTTTGCATTGTAAACGTACACGCCGTTGGCCGTGGCGACGTAGATGTCTATTTCCTGCTGGTTCATGGCCGAGGGCGCGGTGCGGTGGTCGTTTTCGGGACGGTTGACGCCAAAGCCGGCCCAGAGCAGGTCGGAGAGAACTTGTGGCGGCAACGGTTTGGGATCAAATTCGCGCGCGCTCTTCCGCTCCTTCAACGCCTGCATCAACGGCATCCCACCCTCCATGCGCGGCGGTGGCAACGCGATGGGAGGTTCGGCGGCCGACGCTGAGCCGACCAAGACCAGCGCGGCCAAGATCAATCGGATGTTCATTGCCCCATCTATACCAAGTCCGGGCTTTGCTTTGCAATGCCGGCAGACTATAATTCTGGGCAATGCACTTCGTTCATTCACCGCGCTGCGTCGAGTACGCCGCACCGGGTCACCCGGAAAGTCCGGAACGAATCCGGCGGATTCTCGCGGCATTGCCAAAAGACCGGCACACATGGCTGACGCCGGAACCGTGCGCCGAGGCCGACATCCTGCGCGTCCACACCGACCGGATGCTCAACGGCGTCCGCAACGGAACGCTCTACGACGGGGATACACCACCGCTCCCAAACATCTACGAACTGGCGCGCCTGTCTGCCGGCGCCGCCATCCTCGCGTCCGAACAGGCCGTCGCGGGGCGAAAGGCGTTCGCGCTGATGCGGCCACCGGGGCATCACGCCACGCGCGACCGCGTGATGGGATTCTGCTACTTCAACAACATCGCCATCGCCGTCGCGCGCCTGGCGCAGCGTGTGGCGATCCTCGACTTCGATTGCCACCACGGCAACGGCACCGAAGACATCTTTTACCGGGACAAACGGGTGCTCTACGTTTCGCTGCACCAATCTCCGTGTTATCCCGGCACCGGATTGTTCTCGCAGGCCAATTGCCGGAACCATCCGTTGCCGCCCGGCACCGGACCAGCCGAGTATCTCGGTGAGTTTGACAAGGCGCTCGATGAAGTCCGCGCCTTCAAGCCCGAACTCTTGGCTGTGTCAGCGGGATTCGATGCCTACAAAGGTGACCCCATTACCTCAATGGCTCTGGAGATTGAGACGTTTGGCGAGATCGGCCGTCGCATGGCCGCGCTGAAGTTGCCGGCGTTCGCCACGCTCGAAGGCGGTTACGCGCCGGAGCTTGGCGAGTGCGTGGTGGCATTCGTGGACGGCTGGGAATCAGTACGGTGACCCGCCGGCGGACGGGCTGGCAACGGCTACCGATTCGAGTTTCTCGTATTCCTTGCGCACGGCGCTGGGCACGGTTTCGGTTCTCATGACGTTCACTCCGGGAGCGCCATTCACCGGGCATTTGTTGACGCAAATGCCACAGCCGATGCACAACTTCATCACCGTGAACGGTTGTTTGACGACAACGCGCTCGCCGGTGGCTTTCTTGATGGTTTCGACTTCGGTAAAGCGAATCGCCTTGTCGGGCAGCGGGCAATGTTCCTCGCACGTGATGCAGGATTCACCCTGCGCGTAGGGCAGGCAAACGTTCTTGTTGAACACCGCTTTTCCCATCACGAACTTTTGCTTCTCACTGACCGGCAATCGGCGAATCGCGCCGGTCGGACAAACCTGCCCACACAACGTGCAGTTGTATTCGCAATAGCCCATTCGGGGCACCAGTCGCGGCGAAAACGCGCCCGAAACGCCCGACTCGAACATCACCGGCTGCAACGCATTCGTCACACAAACCTTCATGCACTCCGCGCAACGCACACAGGCATCGAGAAACTCATGTTCCGGTTTTGCGCCGGGTGGACGGATCACGTCCGCCGGCAAACGCCGCGCCACGCCGGTGGCCCGCGCCACAACCGGCACCGCCACGCCCGTCGCCAATGACGCTAGGAACAGCCGTCGCGACGGCTCAAATGGCACCTGTGCGGGAAGAAGTGGCTTGAAACGGAATTGCGCCGCGTGCGCGGGACAACGCACGACACAATCCATGCAAAGATTGCACGATTCCGCAAGCAGCCGGTTCTCGCCGTCGAACGCGCCCATCCGGCAATCCTCGCCGCAATCGGTCTCTGCTTTGCAGTTCGGACAGACCCGTCCCGGCAGCCGGCGCAGCAGAGAGAATCGTCCGAGCAACCCGAGCAGCGCGCCGCTCGGACAAAGGTTCCGGCACCAGAACCGGCGCTCAAACAGTTCGAGAGCGAACACCGCCGCGAGAATTGCCAGTGAGACCCACGCCCACGCAAACTTGACCTGAGCGAATGCCAGCACGTGCGCTTTCAGCCACGCATACACCGGCTCGCTGATGTTGGTGACCGATTCAGGCGCGTGACGCAATAGCCACGTGAACGGCGTGGTCAGCGTCCACGTCAGCGCCGGGTCCACCGCCACGGTCAAGCCGCGCACCAGAATGGAAAACGGATTGATCCAGCCAATCAAAGGCATGTTGACCACTGCGCTGACGAGCACGACGCCAAGCAGAAAGAACTTCACCACGCGCCAGCGCGGGTTCGGCGGCGTGTTGCGTTTCGGCAACACGCGGCGCGCAATATCGAGCAACGTGCCGAGTGGACAAACCCACCCGCAGAAGAATCGTCCCAGCAACAACGTCAATGTCACCGTAATCACCGCCGGCCAGAGCAACAGAATCAGTTCTTTGCCCGCAAACATCGCCGACAACGCAACGAGCGGGTCGAGACGGAAGAGCACATTGACGGCGGCATTGAGGTCGGCAGCGCCGCGGTTTTCCGTGTGGCGGAACAACCACAAAAACAACGCCAGCAACAGAAGCTGCGACGCGCGCCGCAGCCACGTCCACGGGATTCCAAACAGACGGGACTTCACGTGGCGGTGATCAGACCTTGACGATCTTGACCTTGTTCAGGTCCATCACGCCAAGTCCCGCGGCAGCGGCGAGTTGTGTGGTTTCCAGCTCGTTGGGCGCTTTGTCGAACAGTGTGGTGGCGTAGGCGTCCGCCGCAACGACATCCGGCGACGCGATCAACGTGTGCAATTCCTTCACGTCTTCGAGCTTGCCGCCCCGCGGTCCGTTGCGCAGCAGGATGCGCGTGGCATCCACAACCGTCAGCTTGGGTTTCACGACGGTGTTGAGGTCAACCACGCTCTGGGCGAGCGATTTGTGGAGGTCCCCACGTTTGCCGCCGACGATGCCCATGATGTTCTTGACACCGATGGTCAGTTTCGCGAGCACGTGGTGCTTGGCCACCGGCATGTTGATGTAGCTGTCGGCATCGAGCGCGTCCTTGTAAAACTCCCACTGTGTGGTCGCCTTTCCCTTCTGAATCTTGACCGGCACAAACTTGCGGTCGTCCACAAACGCGCAGGTCACACGCGGATCCTTGAGCGATTCCACTGCCGCTTGGATTCCACTCGAAACGTAAGTAAGCTGGCACTTATTGCAAGAGCGGTCGAACACCATCACCTTGCTCGCGCCGGCAGCGAGACAGAGCTTCACCATTGCCTTGACCAACAGCGGGTGCGTGTTGCCGCCCTGTTCGGGCTTGCTGTCCCAAGCGATGTTCGGCTTCACGACAACGCGCGCGCCTTTCTTCACGAACGGGGCAAGCCCGCCGAGCGGTTCGAGCACCTTCGCCACCAGCGCCTCGTAATCCGTCCCCTTCCCCACGGTCAACGTCGGCGATGCCACGGCGCCTTCCGCGCGCGGCGTAATGCGAAACAACGGCAACGCCACCGCTGCGCCTGTTGACCAGAGCGCGACATCGCGGAGGAAACGACGGCGGTTCATATAGGGACAAGAAAATTCGGACGACTGATTATTCATGACAGGCTCCTTTGTTCATTGGGGCGCACTTTACACCAAAACTGTTCTCTGTGGCAACTTTAGACGCTGACCCGCGTCAACTGCTTCAACTCACCGGCAAGAAAGTGCCGCACATTCTCCAGACACATCTCGGCCATCCGACGGTTCGCCTCGCGCGTGTTCGAGCCGATATGCGGCGTCATCACCACGTTGTCCAGCGTCCGCAAATCCTTGCCGGGCGCGACGGGTTGATACGGCTCGATCTCGAACACGTCCAGCGCCGCGCCGGCAAGACGACGAGCCGCGAGCGCATCGTAAAGCGCCGCCTCGTCGAGCACCGCGCCGCGCGCGGTGTTGATGAGCACCGCCGTGGGCTTCATCCAGGATAACCGCGTCTCGTTGATAAAATGGCGCGTGTCGGCGTTTGACGGGAGATGAATGCTGATCACGTCAGATTCGCGAAACAGTTCCTCGGCGCGGACGAAACCGGGGCCGACGTCGCAGGCGAGCACTTTCATTCCGAGTCCGTGTCCCCGATTTGCGCAACCCGTTTGCCGATGTTGCCGAAGCCGAGAACACCCAGC
>CAZNOK010000282.1:0-4883 GCA_964574605.1 uncultured Verrucomicrobiota bacterium | reverse complement strand
GCGCTGTGCCACGCCATACGGATGAACAAAGGTCCGTAGTGGCCGAAGTCCGCCGTCCACCAGTCTTGTGAGTCAGTCATCAGCGCCGCGAGATCTTTCTTCACCGCCGCCAAATCGAGGCTCTTGAACTCTTTGGCGTAGTTGAAGTCCTTGCCCATCGGGTTGGACTTGCAGGAATGCTGGTGCAGGATTTCGAGACGCAACTGGTTTGGCCACCAATCGCGGTTCGTCGTGCCGCTGCCGCCCGTTTGGTTGTGGGTCTTGCCTGTTACCGGGCACTTGCTTGCTTCATTCATGATGTTTGCTCCTCTTATTTTCGTGTTTTCTTGGATTTCTTTACCGCTTGCCGGCAAGCCGCGCACCGGCCACGGAAGTTGATGTGGTAGTCTTCGATCTCGAACCCGAATGAGCGCACGTCGGGCCACGCGATCTTGTTGAGGCGCTCTTCTTCCAGATCAATAATCCCGCCGCAGTTGAGACAGACGAGATGATGATGCTGGCGGGTTTTGGGATCGAATCGCGCCACCGAACTTGGATGACTGGTTTTGGCCAGCAACCCCAGCGTTACCAAATTACCGAGGATCCGGTACACGGTCATCCGCGAGATTTGTGGCGCTTGCTCACGCACGGCCTCGTAAATCTGGTCTGCGGTCGGGTGATCTTCGCGTTCCATCACAGCCTCAAAGACCACGCGCCGCTGAATCGTCACCGGCAAGCCGTTTGCACGGTGCGCCTGCATGAACTGGTCCAGCCGATGTTGTCGCTCTTCAGTGTTCATCCAACTCGTTGGATGAATATGTATCTCAGATGATACAGATATGCAACTAGAAATTCGGTTTATCGGCAAACAATCACGGTGCAGGCTCGTGCCGCGCAGCGGCAGCACGGACGGACACTCAGCGCATCCAGCGGCAACTGTTGCGCGGACACTGCTGGAAGCGCAGGCATGGGTTCGCCAGGTCCCAATTCGGACATTGCGCCGGGCCCGGACATCGCACTTGGCCGCACCACCGGTTGGTTTGGGCAACACCGAGGCATGAGCCGTCGCGCAGGCGGGCGCGCTGCCGTTGTCCGTTGCAAACGCCGCGCTCGGCCATCGCGGTGAATGTCCCAACAAACAGCGCGAGCACCAAGATGATTCGTAGTTTCATAGTTTGTCTCCGCTGGCTATACACCGGTCGCTGGCGAAACGTCACATGGCAGAGCGGTAACAGCTCTGGGTCGGAACGCCGCCGTCCCGGCGGTTTCGGGTCAGACTTCGACCGCCGGGACGGCGGCGCTCCTGCCCAAACGTCACATGTGACGTTTCGCTGCCGGGTGGTGTATAAATGGCGTGGGATGGAGACGACTGATTCAGAGTTGGTCGAGCGATGCCGGGCCGGCGATGCCGACGCCTTCGAGGCGTTGATCCGGCGTCATCAGGACGCGGTGTTCAATCTGCTGATGAAACTGACCGGCCAACGTGAAGACGCCGCGGACCTGACGCAGGAGGCGTTCATCCGGGCGTACCGGAAGCTCGATTCGTTCAATGGCCGGTTCAGTTTCAAGAACTGGGTCATCACCATCGGCGTGAACCTCGCGAAAAACCGGTTCCGCAGTTTCTTTCGACGCCGGCGCGTCGAGGAAGCGGCGGACTACACAACGACCGAGAATTCGCGCGTCGAGGCTATCAATGAAGCGCTGGCCGAGTTACCGGAGAAGCTTCGCGTGCCGCTGGTGCTCAAACACATGGAAGGCTGCTCCTACGAAGAGATCGCCGCGATGCTCGGCATTGGCGTCAGCGCGGCGAAGATGCGCGTGCTGCGGGCGCGCGAGGAATTGGTGCGGAGGTTGGAACCATGAACACGAAACCTGACAATTGGTTCGATGAAACGCTTGCGCCGACGCGCGCGACAGCGCCACCGAATCTGGCGGCGCAAACGATGCGGCGGTTGCTCGCGCCGCCGGAACGCGGCTGGCTGCCGTCGCCGCGCCAGTGGTGGATTCCCGCGATGGCCGGGGCGGTGGTGGCGTTGGTGGCGATGCTGGGTTGGATGCGCTGGCATCGAACCGACTCGTTGGTGCGCGTGCATTTCGAGTTGCACGCGCCGGGGGCGCGGCAGGTTGAGTTGGTCGGCAACTTCAACCAGTGGCGTCCCGGCACGATCCGGCTCGTCGGCCCGGACGCGTCGGGCCACTGGACGGCGACCATCGCGTTGCCGGAGGGGCGATACGAATATTTGTTCCTAGTGGATGGCCGGCAGTGGGTGACGGACCCGGCGGCGGTGGTCGTGCGGCCCGACGGGTTCGGTCACGTCAACGCCATCCGCGAGGTGACGCGGGAGGGCACGGTGTTATGAAAACGCTCTGGTTGTTTCTGATTCTCGCCGGCAGCGTGTGCGCGGAGCCGGCGGCGGTGCAACAGGCGATTCAGGAGGGGTTGCCGACGGAATCGGTGCGGACGTTGATCGCCGAAGGGCAAGCCAAGCAGGTGCCGGCTGCCGAACTGGACGCGGCGGCGCAACGGCGGCTGGCGTCGTTGCGCGAGGCAAAAGCGATGTTGCGGGCGAACGGCTACGATTGCGTTGGGCCGGGACAGCAGGAGTTGATGGCAACAGTGGGCCGCGCCCTCGAAAGCAAGGTGCCCGCCGATGCGTTGCGGCAGGTGTTGAAGGCGGGCGGCGGCATGCGGGCAATGCGGCTCCAAGCAGTGGTGGACGCCGGTGAGTCGTTGAAGTTGCTGGGCGTGGACAACGCGACGGTGTCGGCATTGATGCAGGATTTTGTTTCACGCAATCTGGGGCGTGGTGAAATTCTGCGTGCCGTTCAGTTCGTGAGCCAGCAACATCGCGCCGGCGTCGCCGGGCCGCGGATTCGCGATTTGCTTTGGTCAAACAAGCTGTAACCTTTCGGCTCGTGGCGGCTCAGTGGTTGGTGAAAGGAAAAGTGACATGAGTATTGCAATCGGAATCGTGATCGGCGCGTTGGCGGGATTCGCCAACTACAAGTTCATCGGCTGCGCAGGCGGCGTCTGTCCGTTGAGCAGCAACCCGTGGACGGCCACCATCGTCGGCATGGTCGCCGGCGGCCTGATCGGCAGTTCGTTTCACGCAACCAACTGAAAGGGACACACCATGACTGTTGAACGTTACATTCGCATCATCGCCGGGACGTTTGTGCTGGCCAGCGCGTTGTTGGGTTATTTCGTCCATCATTACTGGCTGTTCTTCACGATGTTCGTCGGCGCGAACCTGTTGCAATCGGGGTTCACAAATTGGTGCCTGATGGAAGATATCCTCAAGAAGGCCGGCGTCGGCGGCTCCCGCTGTTGTACGGCGAAGAAATGAAGCTCTGGCCCGTCATCCTCGCCGTCGCGCTGGCCGGTTGCGAACGCGCCGCGAAACCGCCGGTGGCAGAATTGCCGCCGGTGAAAGTGCAGACGCTGGCCGCGCAGCCGCAAAAGGTGCCGGACATCTACGAGGTTGTCGGCACGGTGCGCCCGAAATTCGGCGCGACAGTTTCGCCGAAGGTGATGGCCGCCATCACGGCGATCCCGGTCAAACCCGGCGACTTGGTGAAGGCGGGTGACACGCTTGCTCAGCTTGACGACCGCGAGTTGCGCGCAGCGTTCGAGCGCGCGCAAGGCGACTACGACCGCTACAAGAAACTGTTGGAGCAACGCGTCTCGACTGCGGCGGAGTTTCAAGCGGCCGAGGAACGTTATCGCGTTGCGAAAGCGGCACTCAGCCACGCCACCATCACCGCGCCGTATGCCGGCATCGTGGCCGACAAACTGTGCGAGATCGGCGACCTCGCCAGTCCCGGCAAACCGTTGTTCACTGTTGAGCAACCCGACGATTACCGGCTGGAAGCCTACGTGCCGGAGCGCTTCGCCAACGCCGTGCCCGTCGGCGCGACCGTGCACGTCATCGTCGAGGCCGTGGGTGGCGAGTGCGACGCCGTTATCGGTGAAGTCATTCCCGCCAACGACCCGGCGAGCCGCAGTTTTCTCATCAAAGCCGACCTCCACCGTCGCAAACCGCTGAAATCCGGTATGTTTGGCCGCGCCCAGATCAAAGTCGGCGAACGCGCCGGTTTGTTCGTGCCGAAGAAAGCTGTGCATGAACGCGGCCAGCTTACGTTTGTCTATCTCGCCCACGAGGGTCGCGTTCAGATGCGGCTGGTCCGCCTCGGCAAGACCCACGGCGACAAAGTTGAGTTGCTTTCCGGCGTCGAGGCTGGCGAGAAGTTGATCACGAGCGCTGAGGGCGACCTCACCGATGGTCGGCGGGTTCAATGAGCGACACCGCCTCCTAGCACACCGGCACAACAGAAACAGGTTTTTCACGCGTGCAGTCCAGCCGGAACATTTCCGGAACACAACCTAACGCTTGCTCTTACCGTCTTGCGTGGCATACTCCGACGGCATTGTGAGCTTCATTCTTGATTTACCTTTAAGATGGTTCAGGATGATATTTATGACGAAAATACGCGCAGCCTTGGTTTTGAAGTATCGCGAATCTGTTGATTCGACATTGGATACCGTTGAAGCGCACAATGACATTTTCAAGAAGCATGGCAAAGTCTACATCGCGAAGTTCGGTGTCCCGATCATTGGCTATGCCCTGCTGAGATTGGGTGATGCCGTTGATCTATCATTGATACTTTTGCGCCGGCGCGGTGATGCATTAGGAATCTTTCAAGCGCACGTCGAAAAGATGGTTACTAGCCGCCCACCCAAAGAGCTTTATCCGGCGTACTACAGGTCACTGACTCAAATCGGTAATTGGTTTTGCCTCAACAGTTCGCTCAATCCAATACGCCAAGATGAACTCGATAAGTGGGTAATCGCTACTTCGGGAAGCCCCGTGGCCTCAACGCTGCTTCACTCAACAAGGACTTAT
>CAZNOK010000281.1:0-4922 GCA_964574605.1 uncultured Verrucomicrobiota bacterium | reverse complement strand
GGCTTCAACCCGACGCATCCGCACAACGACGCCGGCTGGCGGATCGAGCCGCCGGTGTCGCTGCCGAGCGCGGCGAACGCTTCGTCTGCGGCGACCGCCGCCGCGCTGCCGCCGCTCGAACCGCCGGGGATACGCGTCAAATCCCACGGGTTGCGCGTCGTGCCCCACGACGAGTTTTCCGTTGAGCTGCCCATCGCGAACTCGTCCATGTTGGTGCGCCCGACGAGAACGGCACCCGCTTCGCGCAGCTTGCGGATCACCGTCGCATCGTACGGTGAGATGTAACCTTGCAAAATCTTCGATGCGCAGGTGCAAGGCTGTCCCTCGACATTCAGCACGTCCTTGATGGCCACCGGCACCCCGGCAAGCGCACCGTCTTTCTTCGCCGCGTCGGCTTGCTTCAACGCATTCTCGGCGTTCAGCCAGTTGTAGGCTTTCACCTTGCCGTCCACCGCCGCGATCCGGTCGAGGAGCGATTGCGTCGCCTCGCGCGATGACACTTCGCCGGCGCGAATCTTCTCGCGGAGTTGGCAGACGGTGAGGGTGTGGAGGCTCATTCGACGATCTTCGGCATGATGAACAAATCGCGCGCCGATTCCGGCGCGTTGGCGAGGACGCGCTCCCGGTCGATGGAGGGGCGGGCTTCGTCCTTGCGGAGCACGTTGGTCAGAGGAACGGCGTGCGCGGTCGGCTCGACGTTCGACACGTCGAGTTCGTTGAGCTTGGTGACGTAAGCGAGGATGTTCTGGAGTTGCGCAGAGAACTGCTTCATCTCCGCGTCGGTCAAGTGCAACCGCGCCAGATGCGCCACATACGCCACATCAAATTGGCCTTTGTCCTCAGGCATGGCGCAGGAGTGTAGCGGTCGCCTCCACCCCGCTCAAGGAAAAAGCCTGACTCCGTATGTATTGTTCCTCGAGATGGGTGTCAGAAACGAATGGACGCCTCTCGGTTCCACTTGTTGTCAGAACGTGACTCCGCAGTAACTGGGATACTCTCACGACAGAATGCCTCAACCAGTCTTCTTGCTTCCTGCGCACGGTTGGTGGTAACAGTTTACTATTACTATGAAAACGGATACCAAGGGCTTGCTGCGACACGAAAAATGCAGCTTCTTTCGAAGGTTGTTTTCAGGAGAACCCTTGGTCTGTGACTATGCCCACAATACTTACACCGCAGCCGTTGAATTAAAATCTGATGCGCTGCGATTGATGGATTTGGCGGCAAAAGGAGCAGTAGCAACAGATCATTTGAAACAGATTGCAGACTTGGAAGAACGTCTGGCTGTACAAGTCACCCGTGAGACGGAGAAGGGGGATCAGAACATGTTCGCTGCCAAACAGTGGAAGCTTATGGCTGCGAAAGAGGGACATCTTCTCGGTGGATGGTTGGAGCAATGGAAATCTGGTAAAGCGCAGTCTCAAGTGTTTGTGCTTGAATCAGCCATAACCATTGGCAGATGTTTTGATTCGATTATCAAGCTTGAAAGAGCAAAACAACGACAACCCAAGGCAGATGTGAATTTGCACCCAGAGAAACAGGCCTCCCCCAGAAGTTTCTTTGAGAAGTGGATAGTTTGGAGGGTTCCGTGCTTGTGCTTGTGGTATTGGGTGGTTGGCGCATTCGTTCATCACGCATCCGGGGCGAACCTGCTCCCCGGTCTGGGGTGGGTGGCGCTGACACCTGTATTGTCACTGATTTACTTTGTACTTCGAAAAGCTTGGGCGAACTGTGTCGGCTTTCTATTTTATCTGATCGTTTTCCCCGTGGCTTTCTTTTGTTGGGCGCTATGGTTGTTTATCCGTGCTCTCTCTGCACAATGGAGATTGTTCTCGATTAGCACGTCCGATATCGCAGCCGGAGTGTGTCTATTGTTTCTGGCTGTAATCTGGGCATGTATCTGGACTTTTTCACCAAATCATCGACCTCTTATGATCATCATCGATGTGACTCTCCTTTTCCTCCTTCAAATGTGGTCGCTTCGGTGGGCCAGCAATCCGTTGCGTCCGGTGTGTACTCTTGTTGTTGGTCTTTGGGATGCATCAAAGGCACTGATGGATAAAATATACATTCACCCGGCCCTGAGAACAAAAGCTCAGGATAAGCTCCAAAACGCTCGCTCCATCATTGACTCCGCCGAAACAGTAGTCACCAAGGTCTTTAACAATATTGAACATACTTTGACGGGCACTCTGCTCCCACTGGCGATTACCGTCTTCTTTTCAATCTTTGGCGTTGTAGTGACAGGCTACGCGTTCGCAATATACGGAGGACAGCGAATTGCACACACCGCCTTCATCGGATTATCACCACAATCGCCATTCCCAATGTGTTGGCTCTATAGTTTGACGGCTATCACTTTCTCTAGGTTGGAGGGAGTTCGGCCAGTTACGGAGTTGGGATATTGCTTGTTCGCAGCAGAATTGCTGAGTGCAATTCTGTTACTCACGGTATTCTTTGGGGTCTTCTCAGTTGCTGCCGGCGTTCACAGCGGACGACGGGTCGAGGAACTCAAGTCATCCCTGCAAGCCGCACTTGAATGGCTTAGACAAAAACGGCAAGAGCTTTCGGACAGTGAAACCCCTGCGACGACGCCGTCGGAGAACGCAACGGCGTCAAAAATGTGAACTGCCGTCAATCCTTTGGTAGATACGGACGAATGAGCTTGGTGAGGATTTTGTAGCCTTCGGCGTTGAAGTGAAGTTTGTCGGCAACCGTCAGGTCGGCGCGCGGCTGGCCGTCGGGACCAAGGTAATAGTCGTGGGTTTCAATATACTTCACACGCGGTGCCTCCTTGGCGAAGGCGGCAATGGCGGTGTTGGCGGCAACTTCGCGGTCGTGCTGGTTCCAGCGGGCGGGCGTCGGGTTCATGCTGACATAGATGATCTCGGTCTGGGGTAGTCGCTTGTGTATCTTGGCGACGAATGCCTTGAAGTCGTCGGCGACTTGTTCGGAGGATTTGCCGGCCTTGAGGTCGTTGCTGCCGGCTCGCATGACAATCATCTTCGGTTTGTAGGGGAAGATGATTCGCTCGGCGAAGTGTGTTGAGTCGGCAATCTGCGAGCCGCCGAAGGCGCGGTTGATGACGCGGTGGTTCGGGAAATCCTGTGCAAGGGTCGTCCACCTGCGGAAGCCGGAGGAACCAAGGAAGAGGATGGCGTTTTGCGGCGGCGGATTGGTTTTGTCGGCGGCCTCGAAGGCGGCGATGTCCTTTTCCCAACGGGCGAAGTTGTGGGTGTCGGCTCCGTTGACGGTGACGGCGAGGAGGAGGAAGGCGATGGTGTGTTTCATGGGCAAAGTGTACTGAAAAACCACGTGCCGGCCAGTCTTTTTGCAGCATTGACAGCGGGAACGATTCTGCTACTTTACGCGCCGTCGTTTCCCCAGCGGTAACGAAGAATCTTCAACCTACAACTCAAGGAACACAACAGTATTATGGCAAAGCAAAAGAAGTCTCCAAAGTACGTTTATTATTTCGGCCCGTCGAAAGCCGATGGCAATGAAAAGATGAAGAACCTGCTCGGCGGCAAGGGCGCCAACCTCGCCGAGATGTGCAAGATCGGCATCCCGGTGCCTCCGGGATTCACCGTCACCACCGATTGCTGCGTCGAGTTTTTCAACGGCGGCAAGAAGTTTCCCAAGGGACTGAAGGAACAGGTCGAGGCAGCGTTGAAGAAGGTCGAGGCCGAGATGGGCATGGGCTTCGGTTGCCCGGACAATCCACTGCTCGTTTCCTGCCGCTCGGGCGCGCGCAAATCCATGCCGGGCATGATGGAGACCGTCCTCAACGTCGGCCTCTCCAGCGCGACGATCCCCGGCCTCATCAAGAAGACGAACAATCCGCGTTTCGTGTGGGACGCCTATCGCCGGTTGATCATGATGTATTCCGACGTCGTGATGGAGAAGGCCGAAGGCGTCGAGCCAGCCGAGGGTAAGGGCATCCGGATGCAGCTTGAACACATCATGCACGACATGAAGGCCGAGCGCGGCGCGGAGAAGGACACCGACCTCAGCGCTGACGATCTCGAAGAGTTGTGCGGCAAATTCAAAGCGCGCGTCAACGAAACGCTCAAGCGCCCGTTCCCCGACAATCCGATGGAGCAGATGTGGGGCGGCATCGGCGCGGTGTTCAAGAGCTGGAACGGCAAACGCGCCGTGGCGTATCGCAAGATCGAAAACATTCCGGATATTTGGGGCACGGCGGTCAACGTGCAGGCGATGGTGTTCGGCAACATGGGCGACACCAGCGCGACTGGCGTGGCGTTCACCCGCAACCCGGCCACGGGCGAGAACAAGTTCTACGGCGAGTGGCTCATCAACGCCCAAGGCGAAGACGTCGTCGCTGGCATCCGCACGCCGAACCCGTTGAACGAGTCCACCAAGACCGAGCAGAACCAGCACCTGCCGTCGCTCGAACACGCGATGCCGACCGTGTACAAGCAGCTTGACCACATTCAGCACACGCTTGAGAAGCACTACCACGACATGCAGGACATCGAGTTTACGATTCAGGAAGGCAAACTGTGGATGCTGCAGTGCCGCATCGGCAAACGCACCGGCACCGCCGCGTTGAACATGGCGATGGACATGCTCGCCGAGAGATTGATTGACGAGAAGATTGCCGTGATGCGGCTCGCTCCGGCGCAACTCGATGAGTTGTTGCACCCGATCATTGACCCCGCCGGCGAAAAGAACGCCAAGCCGGTCGCCAAGGGTCTGCCCGCCGGACCGGGCGGCGCGTGCGGCCAGATTGTGTTCACCGCCGCCGAAGCCGTGCAGGGGGCCAAGGAAGGCAAGCATGTCATCCTGGTACGCGAAGAAACCAACCCCGAAGACGTGGAAGGCATGCGCGCGGCTGTCGGCATCCTGACGGCCCGTGGCGGCATGACCTCGCACGCGGCGCTCGTCGCGCGCGGCTGGGG
>CAZNOK010000280.1:0-4964 GCA_964574605.1 uncultured Verrucomicrobiota bacterium | reverse complement strand
GGCGAATGAGGGCGGCGTCGCGGTTGCGGATCACGTCGAGCCATTGTTTGGCGCGCCCGGTGACGAAGTAGGCGGACCAGTTCTCGATGTGCGCGCCGTGTGGGACGAGCGTCGGTGTGTTCGGCATCGTGCCGGTGAGTCGCCAGATGGTGGAAGCTTGGTCGCAAAACCACGAGGAACGGAAGTCGCCCCACTTCGCGTGATACCAGCCGTTGCTGTCGCCCATCGGGCCGTTCAGACAGGCGAGAATCAACTCGCGTTGCTGCGACGGCGTACGTGGTGGTTTTGGCAACGACGGCAAACCGCGTTGTCGCACGGCCCACAGAATCGCGTCTTCGAGACGCGTGCTGTCGCCGAGGCGGACGCGCACTGCCATGTTCCGGCCTTTGACGCCCATCAAATGATCGTCGGTGGAATCGTAACGGTTCGGTGTGGAGAACACCGGTTGCAGGCTCGTGTCATCCCAAAGCATCGCGACAGAACCGCGGTCAGTCACAACCGCGGCGAGCGGCATCGTGACGAGCATCGGGTCCGGTTCGTAACGGAGGTGCTGCGGCCCTTCGAGGTCGAGCTTGGTCGAGGACGCTTCGCCCTTGCCGAGATGCTCGATGCCGCAGAGCAGCCCTTGTTCGAGAGAGCCGAGCGCGCGGAGGAAGATTCCGGAGGCGTCGGCGTTGAGAAGGATGTCGTCACCGTCGAGGCGGACGCTGAATTGCGGCGGCAACGGCGTGGCGATGGCGAGAAGTCTGCCTTTCCAGAACAGGCGCGCGCCGCTGTGGTCCTTGGCGACGCGGACAAGGACGTTGCGTCCGCGGTAGTCGGTCCAGTCGGTCTCGATGAACGGGGTGTGCCAGTAGATGGTGCGTGTCAGCGGCGGCAGATTGGCTGATGTGGCACTGAGGGTGATGGGGGTGAATGGTTTTTCGGTGGCGATCTTGATGTCGAACTTCATCGTTTCGCCGGCGCGGGCGGTGACAGTTCGGTGGTTGTAGGTGAACGTGATGTCGTTGGTGGAGGTGTTGCGGATCGCGGTCAGGCTTTCGAATTGGAGCGGATGCAGGATGGTTCGCGTGACACGAGCCTCGGCGATCTCGACGATGCCCGTCGAAGTGCATGGGTCGAAGCGCAACTGCGTAACCGTGCCGGTTGCAGGAAGGCTGACAGCGTAATCGTGCCATTGGCTGTCATTGGCAATCCTGGTGTGGACGCTCTGGCCTTCGCTCATAGCGGGGTTGTCGGTGGTCGTCCAGAAAAACTGGGCGTGGCCTTCCGCGGCGGTCCGCATCCGCCAGCGCACGGTGAACGGAGCGTGAGCGCGAGGCAGTGGAAGACGCAGGTACGGGTCGTTGCCCGTGGAGGTGATGCGGAGGACGCCTTGCGTGGCGGTCACGGTTGTGTGGTGCAGGGGCGCCCAGTCGTTGCTGTGGAATGTCCAGCGCGCAACCGTTTCCTCTCCGATGATTGATGGATATTCCGGGGCGAGTGGTGTTGTCGCGATGGCCAGTGCGATGACGAGCAGATTCATGGCGGCGCATCGTAACAGGGATAATGCTTGATTCAAGTTGTCGTTTGTCACAAACTTTCGTCCCATGAATACGACCCTCACTCGTCGCCAGTTTCTGAAAGCCAGCACGACCGCCGCCGGCGCGATCTTGTGGAAACCAAACTCACTCTGGGCGGGCGCCAACAACCGCGTGCGTATCGCCGTCATCGGCATTCACGGCATGGGACAGACCCACATCAAGTCGTTTACGGCGCTTCCGGATGTCGAGGTCGCGGCGTTGTGTGATGTGGATGAAAATCTTTTTGGCGATGTCATCAAGAAACATTTCACGGGCAAGAAACTTCGCGCGCCGAAGACGTACACGGATTTACGCAAGCTGTATGAGGACAAAGACATTGACGGCGTCACGGTCGTCACGCCGAACCATTGGCACACGCTCGCGGCGATCTGGGCGGTTCAAGCGGGCAAACACGTGACCGTCGAGAAGCCGTGCTGCCACAACATCTATGAAGGCAGCAAACTGGTCGAGGCGTCGAAGAAATACAAAGTGTGTGTGCAGGACGGCGCGGAGCAACGGAGCAATCCCTGCTCGCAGACGATGGCGAAGTTCCTCGGCGAGGGCGGCCTCGGCGAGGTCTATATGGCAAAAGGTATGTGCTATAAGTGGCGCAAGACCATTGGCCATTTCGAGGACGAGCCGGTGCCGAAAGGCGTCCACTACGACCTCTGGCTCGGCCCCGCGCCGGAGCGTCCATTCAACAAAAACCGCTTCCACTACGAGTGGCATTGGAACTGGGACTACGGCTGCGGCGACATGGGCAACCAAGGCGTTCACGAGATGGACATCGCGCGCTGGGGCCTCGGCGTCAGGTTGCCGACGAAGATTTGCGCGATGGGCGGCCATTTCATGTTCAAGGACGACCAGCAGACGCCGAACGTGTTGATGGCGATGTTCGAGTTCCCGAATCCTGATGGCGGTGCCGACAAGAAGAAGATTCTCCAGTTTGAAGTTCGCGGCTGGGTGACCAACCGCGAAGGATTCACCGAGGGGATTAAAGGAGCCAAGGATGCCTACATGGTGAGCGACCGCAACAACGTCGGCAACCTATTCTACGGTTCCAAGGGTTACATGACCAAGGACGTCAAGGAATGGAAGACCTACCTCGGCGAGAAGCGCGAACCCGGCGAGACCGGCACCGGGGCCGGAAACCACTACGAAGTCTTTGCCAACGCCATTCGCAACGGCGACCCGAAAACGTTCAACAAGAGCATCGAGGAAGGTTTCTACTCCTGCGCGCTGATTCACCTTGGCAACATCTCGTACCGGCTCGGACGAAGTCTTGAGTTCGACCCGAAGACGATGCGGTTCCCGCACGATGAGGAAGCCAACGCAATGCTGACGCGCAAGTACCGCGCTCCGTTTGTCGTGCCCGACAAAGTGTAAACGACACTATTTGACCTTTGGCAACTGTTGTAGTCGCGGCGCTCCGTCGCCGCGCACGCCGGCAGAGCGGCGTGGCTACAGTTCGTTTCGTTGCGGCAAGGGGTGCGCCCCTTTTGCCAAGGGGTGAATCCCTTGTGCCGAGGGATGCAATACTTTCGTCAGGGGGCGCGCCCCTTCCCAAAAGTGTCACGCCCCTTCGCGCTGGGGGCGCACCCCTTGCCACTGGTGACGCACCCCTTTCCAAAAGGGGTGCACCCCTTTTCGTAGGTGACGTGCCCCTTTTGGGAAGGAAATCGTCCCTTTTGGCTGGTGACGCACCCCTTTTGGCAAGTGTTGCGCCCCTTTTCGCTGGGGACGCACCCCAAATCGGGAAAAACGCGATTCTGAGGCAAAAAATGCATCCGAAGGCTCAAATTCGGCTCTGGGAGGCATTTTGACGGTCCCAACTCATGCCGAGGAATAACCGTGTCCCCGGCGTGCGTCTTTGGTAAGATGCGACAGCGATGAAGCTAGCGCGGGCAATAATGTTGTTGGCCGGCCTCTTGATAGCCGGAAGCCTCCACGCGCAGTGGCTTTACACTACGAACGCTGACAACACCATCACCATCACCGGCTACACGGGCCCCGATGGTGATGTAACCATCCCAGATACGATTGATGGTCTGCCAGTCACCGGCATCGGAAGCGGTGCGTTCGATTCCAATAGCAACCTGAGCAGCGTGACGATGGGCGCTAATGTCACTAGCATTGGGGATAGCGCGTTCGACTACTGCACTGGTCTGAGAAGCGTTGTGATAGGCACCAATGTCACCAGCATTGGGCAACGGGCATTCTTCTACTGCACCAACCTTACCAGCATTGTGATCCCCGACAGCGTTATCTCCATCGGGAGTGGAGAAGGACTCTTCATCGGGACATTCGCTCTCTGCAAGAGCCTGACCAATGCCACGATAGGCAACAGCGTTACCAACATCGGACACCAAGCGTTTGACGGATGCATCAGCCTAGCGAGCGTAACGATAGGCACCAATGTTACCAGCATAGGGAAATATGCGTTCAAGGGTTGCTCCAGTCTAGGTAACATCACAATACCGAACAGCGTCACCAGCATCTGGGACTGGGCGTTTGAGGATGCCGGCCTTACCAGCGTCACGATTCCCAATAGCGTTACGACCATCGGAATTTATGCGTTCGATGCTGAGGCAAGCCTGACGAATGTCATAATCGGCACTGGCGTCACTAACATCGGGGGATGGACCTTCGGGAGGTGTCCCAACCTGAAGAACGTCACAATTCTTTACGGTAGTACCACTATTGGGACGAATGATTTTGCCTTCTGTCCTAGCCTGACCACTGTCATGATACCCAACAGCATTACCAGTATTCTGCTTGGAGCGTTTGCTTCATGCGCCAGCCTGACTAGTATTACGATTCCGAGCAGCGTGACCAATATCGAGCTTGGGGCGTTCTCGCGCTGCACCAGCCTCACGAATGTTTATTTTCTCGGTAACGCTCCCAGCGCTGGTTCCTCTATCTTCACCAATGACCCTGCGACTGTCTATTACATGCCGGGGACAACAGGTTGGGGCACGACGTTTGGCGATCGTCCCACCGTTTGCTGGAATCCTCAGGCGATGAATCTCGGCGTGCAGTCCAACAGCTTCGGGTTCATCATCACCGGCAGCAGCAACTTGGTCATTGTCGTGGAAGCCTGCACGAACTTGGCTGAGGGCGCTTGGATTCTGCTGTCCACGAACACGCTCACCGGCGGCGTGTCCTCGTTCAGCGATCCGAACTGGACGAATTATCCGAGCCGGTTCTATCGGTTTCGCGCGCCCTAACGAGTGCGGTGTTTGTTCGGCGCAATTCAATGTGTTGGTCAATGAGAGGAACGCCGCCGTCCCGGCGGTCGAAGTTTGCCAAAAACCGCCGGGACGGCGGCGCTCCTGCCGAGCGGCGCTGATGTCAAACCTCGATGAGAATGTCCCCTTCCTTACCACAGTGAGAATGTCCCCT
>CAZNOK010000279.1:0-5076 GCA_964574605.1 uncultured Verrucomicrobiota bacterium | reverse complement strand
CTCAAGGGTAAGCCCGACTTCGCAGGCAAACCGCTGGTTCTTGAGTTCTGGGCTACTTGGTGTCCACCCTGCCTCAAGAGCATTCCGCACCTCAATGAACTCTACAACAAACACAAGAGCAAAGGCCTCGTCATCGTAGGCGTCACCAATGAGAAGAGAGACGTGGTCGAGAAGTTCCTCAAGAAAACCAAGATGGACTATTTCCCGGCGCTCGATGCCAGCTTGGGCAGAACCTTCGGCGTGACCGGCATCCCGCATGCCGTCTTGGTGGACAAGACTGGCAAGATCGTCTGGGAAGGCCACCCCGCCACGCTCACCGACAAGGAACTCGGTCTCATCCTGAAATAACTCTTGGTAGGGACGACCCGCCGGGTCGTCTGAGGCGGCATTTCCCAACGGGCTAGCCGGCGGCTCGCCCCTACCATACTCGTGCTGGAAACAATGACTAGATGAAAGATCCCATCAGGGGATTCGTCGTGTTCGTCGCCATTTTCCTGTCGGTGTATGGATTGGCGCACCTGTATATTTGGTGGCGATTACTGAAACCTCTCGAACTCACAGGCGCGACGTTGCGCTTCGTTCAGATCGCGTTCCTGGTGTTGTTCGTTTCGTTTCCGCTGATTCATTTCTGGTTTCGACACGAGAATGGATGGTTGGTCGCAGCCGCGAACTGGTTTAGTTCGGTTTGGATGGGGATGGTTGCCTATTTTGTGCTGGTAACGCTCGCGAGCGATTTGCTGCGGCTCGTTCTGTTCCGACACGTCCCCGATGGGCCGATGGTGTCGGGCATTGTCGCCAGCATCGCCGTGGTCATTGCCATTTATGGACTGATTGAGGCGCGGCGAGTCGGCGTGATGGAACTTCGGGTGCGCGTCCCGAATCTGACGAGCGATTTGCGCGTCGTACAGATTGCGGACGTCCACATGGGATTGGTCGTACGCGGGGAACGACTCGAACAGATTGTCAACAAGGTCAACAGTCTCCAGCCAGACCTCATCGTCATCACCGGTGATCTGGTGGATGCTGAGGCATTGCACATGGAGGACATGATTCCCCTGCTCCAACGCTTGAAGGCGCGACATGGCGTTTTCGCCGTCACCGGCAACCACGAGTTCTTTGCAGGCGTCGGCAAGGTCGAGGTCTTCCTCAAGGAAGCCGGTGTTACACTGTTGAGGAACCGCGCCATCTCGATTGATGGGCTGCAACTCGTCGGACTCGACGATCCCGTCGCGCCCCGCTTCACCGGGCAGCCGCCACTGCCCATCACGGGAATTATGGAGCGCGGCAAGCCGACAGTCTTGTTGCTTCACACGCCGGTGACGACACTGAAGCAACTCAAGGCGCTCGGCATTCATCTTCAACTCAGCGGCCACACGCATAAAGGCCAGCTTTGGCCGTTCAACTATATCGTGAAGATGATCTACAAACAAACACCCTACGGCCTGTTCACCAACGGCGACGCCACGATCTACGTCAGCCGCGGTGTCGGAACGTGGGGGCCGCCGATGCGCGTCGGCGCGCCGCCGGAAATCACCCTTCTCACACTAACACCATGAAGACACTCCTCGACTGGTTGCTCGCTCAATACCCGGACACGCCGCGCACGCGCGCGAAACAATGGATCATCGCCGGCCGGGTGAGCGTCAACGGCGTCGTCATCCGCAAGCCGCACCAACTGATTCCCGTTCCGGGCGACGCTCTTGTGTTGCTCGATCGTCGTGCCACGACGTTGAACTGTGGCCCGAACGGCCTCCCGATTCACGAGTATCTTGTTCTTGTCTATCTCGACACCTCGCTGGCAGTCGTCAACAAGGCTGCGGGCCTGCTTTCCGTGCCCGCGCCCACCGGCGAACTTTCCGCGTTCGATATTCTCGCGGCAAAGCTGCGAACCCTGCCACCAACCTACCGGCGTCTCGAAGCGTCCATCGTGCATCGGATTGACTACTACACCAGCGGCCTGTTCTGCATCGCGCTGAATCCGACTGCGCGCGCGAACCTCATCGAACAGGTGCGCACACACACGATGCGGCGCGAATACATCGCGTTTGTCGAGGGAAAACCGCGCCAGCCAAAAGGCACGTGGCGCGACTGGTTGAAGCTGAACGAGGACGAAACCCAACAGACCATCGTCGCTCGCGCGGAACCCGATGCGATGGAATCCATCACTCACTATGAGATTCTGGCCACATACCCGCATTCTGGCGTGACGAAGTTGCGCTTGCGATTGGAGACGGGACGGCGTCACCAGATTCGCATCCAAGCGGCGCACGCCGGGCTGCCGTTGGTCGGCGACCGTCTTTACCATCCGCGGTATCGCGGAGGCTTTCCGCGCCAGGCGTTGCACGCCGAGTTGCTGAGCCTGACGCATCCGGAATCAAAGCAGGCCATGACATTTACAGCGCCGTTGCCGGAAGACATGCAACGGCTTGAAAGCATCTTGAAGCGATGAGCGCACAACGCATCATCATCGTTGGCGGCGGCGCCGCCGGATTCTTTGCGGCCAGCGCCTGTGGCGGGGCGGACGTGACCATTCTCGAACAGGGCCCCGATTTCCTCTCGAAGGTCCGGATCTCCGGCGGTGGGCGATGCAACGCGACCCACGCTTGCTCCGACGTGCGGGAGTTCGCATCGCACTATCCGCGCGGCGAACAGGAGTTGATCGGGCCGCTGCAACGTTTCGGCCCCGCCGAAACGGTGGCATGGTTCCAACAACGCGGCGTGCGCTTCTACACGCACTCCGACGGTTGCCTGTTTCCCGTCACCGACTCGTCGCAGACCATCGTGGATTGCCTCGCCAATGCCGCCAAGGCTGCGGGCGTCACCTTGCGATCCAACTGCGGCGTCGTAGGAATTGAGGACCGGTTCAAGCTGACGCTCTCGACCGGCGAGACGCTCTCTTGCGACCGGCTGTTGCTGGCCACGGGTGGCTGCCGCACAGCGGCGGCCGGACAACTTGCGGTGTCGCTCGGACACACGCTGGAGCCGCCGGTGCCGTCGCTGTTCACGTTTCAACTGGACACGCCGTGGCTGCGCGAACTGGCGGGAATCGTCGTCGAGTCAGTCGAGGCGTCGGCGCAAGGATTGCGGGAACGCGGCACGTTGCTGGTGACGCACGAGGGGTTGAGCGGCCCGGTGATCCTGCGTCTCTCGGCGTGGGGCGCGCGAACGCTGCATGACTGTCACTACCGGTTTCCGCTGCTGATCAACTGGCTGCCGAATCTCCGCGCCGAGGAAGTCGCGACCGAACTTCAATGGCGCCGCAGCCAGCAACCGGGCCGGTTGGTGGTCAACACGCCGATTGCTCCCCTGCCCATTCGCCTGTGGGAACAACTCGTCCTCGCCGCCGGCGTCGGGCGCGACACGCGCTGGGCGGTTCTTCCGCGCGCCGCGATGCACCGCCTGACGCAGCAACTCATCCGCACGGAACTTTCGGTGACCGGCAAGAGCACCAACAAGGAAGAGTTCGTCACCTGCGGCGGTGTCCGCCTGCGCGAGGTGAATTTCCGCACGATGGAAAGCCGCATCTGCCGCGGCCTCTACTTTGCCGGTGAGTTGCTCGACATTGACGCTCTCACCGGCGGATTCAACCTCCAAGCCGCATGGACCACCGGCTGGATTGCCGGCCGCGCCATGGCCGGAGTCGCCCGTTAACTGTGTGCGCCTCGATGACAGTGGTTTTCTATTGCGCCCGCGGCCTGTGGCCGCTATTTTCCACACGCTTTGAATGCCCCGAAACAATTGAATATCGGTCTTATTGGCGCCGGCGTCGTTGGCGGCGGCGTGGTGAAGAACCTCACCCGCAACGCCGACCTCATCGCCGAGCGCATTGGCATTCGCTTGAATCTGAAATGGGTCTGCGACAAAGACGCCGCGCGCCTCGCCGCGCTGTCTGTGCCTAAGAGCGCCAAGACCTCCGATGCGCAACAAGTGCTCGCTGATCCCGATGCGCAGGTCATCGTCGAACTGGTCGGCGGCACCGGGTTTGCCAAGACGCTGATCCTCGATGCGCTGCGCCGCGGCAAGGTCGTGGTGACGGCCAACAAGGCGCTGCTGGCGCATCATGGCGAGGAGATTTTCGCGGCGGCGGCGAAGAACAAGACGAACCTGTTTTACGAAGCCAGCGTCTGCGGCGGCATCCCGATCATCAAGGCCTTGCGCGAGGGATTTGTCGCCAATCATTTCCCTCTGATCTACGGCATCGTGAACGGCACCTGCAATTACATCCTCAGCCGAATGAGCGCCGAGGGGAAGGATTTCAACGACGTGCTTGCCGAGGCGCAAAAGCTCGGCTACGCCGAGGCCGATCCGGGACTGGACATTGACGGCATTGACTCGGCGCATAAGGCGACCATCCTCGCCTCGCTCGCGCACGGGTTCTGGACCGGCTACGACCACGCGTACGTCGAGGGGATCCGACACGTTTCGCAGATGGACATCCAGGTCGCGCGCGAGCTTGGTTACACTATCAAGCTGTTGGCCATCATTAAGAGCACCGACGGCGCTGTCGAGGTGCGCGTGCATCCGACGTTGCTTCCGCAGCGCCACGTGCTGGCAAGCGTCAACGGCGTGTTCAACGCCGTCGCCGTGCGCGGCGACGTGGTGGGCGACACGATGTTCTACGGACGCGGCGCTGGCGCCGATGCGACCAGCAGCGCCGTGATCTCGGACCTCGCGGATGCGGCGCTGAACCTGAAGTTCGACAGCGTCACGCGCGTGCCGGCGTTTGTGTCGCACCGGTTGCACGCGAAACTGCGGACGATTGACGAGGTGGAGTCGCGCTACTACCTGCGGTTGACGGTTGATGACCGAGCGGGCGTGATTGCGAAGATTTCACAGGTGCTTGGCGACGCGGACATCAGCATCGCGTCGGTCTTGCAGCGCGAGTCGGAAACCAATATCGTTCCGTTGATCATGATGTTGCACACGGCGAAGGATCGCGCCGTGCGCGGGGCCGTGTCGCAAATCGACCGGCTCGACGTCGTGAAAGACAAGACGGTGGTCTTGCGAGTGGAGAGTTTTGATTGATATGTCACTGATCGTCCAAAAATACGGAGGCACATCCGTCGGCAACCCCGA
>CAZNOK010000278.1:0-5087 GCA_964574605.1 uncultured Verrucomicrobiota bacterium | reverse complement strand
CTCGGCTGCGGGACTTCTTTGCGCACAAGATTCCTTGCGTGGTGGTCAGCCGCAGCCATCGCAGCTCGGCGAAGTAGCCTTTGAACTCCGGATATTTCCACGACGCGCCGGGCACCGGGTCGTTGTGGGCGACGTCGAACACGTCCAGTTCCGCGCCGGCGAGGCGGTTTCTATAGACGCGGAACGGTCCCTGGCCGAGCCAGCGTTTGGCGCGGACCAGATACTCCGGGCAATCGAAGGTGACGCCGAAATAGTCAAACGAGCCGGCCAGCGGGTATCGGTATTTCAATTCGAGCACGCCGTTGGGCTGTATCTTCCAGCGCAACGATTCGAAGCCGGCGCCTCGTTTCAATTCGACGGCGTAGCTGTCGCCGTCGCGTTGGTGGGTGACGGTGGCATTGTACGGGTTGAACGGCCCCGACTTGTCGGGTTTGCCGGCGAAGATCAGTCGCGGGCCGTTGCCGAAAGAGAAGGTTTGCTTGTCGCTTGCGACCGAAAGCAACCGGGCATCGTCCGCGTTGAACGTGAACCGCATCGGGCCGGCAATGACGATGATGCGGTTGCCGGTTTCCTGCGCGCCGACGGCGCCCTTGCCGGGACGCGGCAGGACGTTGGCCAATTCGCGCGGGCTGCGGACCGGCCAGATCCACGTCCAGAGCGAGTCGCCATTCGGCGCGAACGCTTCCAGCGAAACGGCGTCGCCGCTGCGCCAGTTGCCGGGCACGGGAATCCGCATCTTCGCCTGTCCGCCCGGTTTTACGTCGGGACCGATGAGGCGACCGGTGTTGATGATTTTGCGCGGGCCGGTCTCGGTGGGCAGCGGGAACTTCATCAAGCGCCACTTGAACCGGCAGGCTTTGAGGTTGGTGAAATCGTAGCGGTTCTCCAGCGTCACGACGAAGTCCGGTTCCATCGTGGCCACACTCGCTTGGATGGGTGACCAAAGCTCACGGATCGTGTAGAAGCTGCCTTCCTTCGCGCGATGCGGCCCGACAACGCCGTCGGGCGCCCAGTTGCCGGCGCAGTCAATCCGATTGCCCTTGTCGGTGCGGACGACACCTTCGTCGAGGAACGCCCAGATGAAACCGCCGATGCAAGTCTTGTTCGTGCGCATCGCGTTCCAGTAGTCTTCCAGCCCCGCACCGCCGCCGCCGTCGTAGAGGCCGTGGAGGAACTCGGTCGGCATATAGAGGTTGGTGCCCGTGCAGGCGATGAGATGGTTGGAGTAGGTGAGGTAGTGCGCGGTGTTGATGCCGCGAAAGGCCGCCCATGGATGCAACACGACGCGCTGTTGCGGATCCCACTTCGCAAACTCGTCGTCGAGATCGGTGTTCCAGCCGCCCTCGTTGCCGTTGTCCCAGAAAATGACGCTCGGATGATTCACGTCGCGACGGAGCATCTCGCCAACGAGTTGCTTTCCAATGTCGGTATCGTATTTTTTCTGCCAACCGCCGAGTTCGTCGAGCACGTAGAGACCGAGTTCGTCGCAGGCATCGAGGAAATGCGCGTCCGGCGGGTAGTGCGACATCCGGACGGCGTTCATGTTCATCTCCTTGATCAACTTCACGTCGTCGCGGCTGATCTTCTCGCTCGTCGTGCGGCCCGACTCCGGCGAGAACGAATGACGGCAACAGCCCTTCAACCGCACGCGCTGGCCATTGACGAACAGCCCTGCGCCGGGACGCGCCTCGACGGTGCGGAACCCGAACCGTTGCGTGATGGTGTGCAACACCGTGTCGCCTTTCTTCAGCGACACTTTCACGCGGTACAAACGCGGCGTCTCTGCCGTCCAGTTGTGCTGGCCTTTGACCTGTGTCTTCAACACGATGTTCGACGCGCCGATGTTGGCGCTGAACTCCGAGCCGAGACCTTCGATTTGCGCCGTCACCCGGTCAGCGTCGAGCGGTTTGCCGCCGGGGAAAACTTCCATCGCGAACGAACCGTCGGCGCGCGCGTCAATCGCCACGCGGTCAATAAACTGCCGCGGCAACGCTTCCAGCCAGACAGGACGGAAGATGCCGCCGAAAACCCAGTAGTCGCCGTGGCGCTCGGCGATGGTGACGCTGGCATTGGTGGAGATTTTGCTGACGGTGACTTCGAGTTTGTTCGGGTGACCCGGTTTGAGCAGTGCGGTGACATCGTACTTGAACCGGTAGAACGCGCCGCTGTGACGCGGCCCGGCCGATTTGCCGTTGACGAACACATTGGCATCGGTCATCACGCCATCGAAGACGAGATGAACGACCTTGTCCTTCCACGCCGCCGGCACGTTGAACGCGTGCCGGTATTTGCCCTGCTCGCCGAGTTCCTTGCCGGCGCGACCATAGGCGTACGCGCCGAAACCGTGCAGTTCCCAGCAACTCGGCACGGGAATTTTCGCCCACGAATTGCTCCGTCGGCCTGCGGTGCAGAAGAAGTCCCACGGCGTGGCGTCGTCCTTGCCTTTGCCGGAAAGATACTGGACCTGCGTCTCGGTCTCCGCCGCCAACGCCGACGCGGCCAACAGGATTATCGCGCACCAGACTTTCATCGTGCCGTAGCTTACCGCAAAGAAAACAAAATCTAAAGTGAACTTTTTAACCTCGTTGCCCGACGTAAGAGGTGATAGGAAAGCGCCAAGCGGCCAGCAATGACCGACATCGAACAACTGTATCAAGAGAGCCGTCAGACATTGACGGCCTATTTCTTCCGCCGGCATCGTTCGGTTCAGGTCGCGGAAGACCTGCTCCAAGAGACCTTTCTTCGGTTGATGAGGCGCGTGGAACGTTGCCGCGCTTCGCGGTCGCCGCGCGGCTACCTCTTCGGCATTGCCCGGCATGTCAGCGTGGACGCGTGGCGGCGCATTCTGCCGGGCGCTGCGGACGAATCCGCGCTCGCCTCGGTCGCGGCGTCGCAATCCGACGAACGCTTGACGGCGGCACGCGAAGTGATCGCCGCGTTGCCGTCATTGCAGCGCGAGATTTTGGACCTGCGCTTTCAACACGACTTGTCCTACGCGGAGATCGCCGAGGCGCTCGACATTCCTGTCGGCACGGTGCGCTCGCGCCTGCACCACGCGCTGCGATTGCTGCGCGAACAACTGGAGCGCGATGAAGGAGTCGCAACATGATGAACCCTGAAACCTTGCAAGCTTTGTTGATGGACCGCGAACTCGGCGAGTTGTCCCCGGAGGTGGCTGAACTGCTCGACGCCTATCTCGCGGCAAACCCGGCCGCCCGTCGCGAGGCGGAAGCCGTGGCGCGCACCGTGCAGACGACACGCGAAACGGTGCGCCGGTTCCCCGAATTAGCGGGCAGCGACAATCGCGTCGTGTCATTTGCTGCATTGTTCAGTCCGTGGCTGGCGCGCGCAGCAGCGGTCGTTGTCGTGGCCGGAGCGGCGGCGTGGTTGGGCTATTGGGCCGGGCGTCCCGTGGCCCCACCGGTCGTGCGGACGGAACACAAACAGTTTGAGGGCTTGTGGACACAATATCAACCGGCCTACGACGCGCGCCGTGGCGTGACCGCCGTGACCAAAAATCCGTGAGAAAGGAGATCACCATGAGAATTGCAAATACCTGTGTTGCGCTGCTCGCGCTGCTGTTGGCCGGCGGTTGCCGGGTCGAGGAGCGAATGGTCTGGTCGCCGGATGGTTCCCGCGCCGCGGTGCTGCTGCCTCAGGGCTTGTGTTTGATGGACCCCAACGGCACGCTCTCGTCGCCGGTGGCGAACAACGTGACCGCCGCGGCGTGGTTGCCAAACGGCCAGGGTCTGGTGTTACGGCGGGAGATCTCGGTGACCAACTGGACAGATGCCGTGCGTTTGTTGCCCCCGGCGGAAATCGCCACCGTGGAATCGCTGGCGCGCGGGATGATTGATGTGATGAAGGGCGCGTTGGCCGCCGCCGGTGGCGATGCTTCGGCAGTGGACGAAAAATTTTTCAAACCGTTGTATATCGAGATGCCGGAGTATTTGTCCGCCATATTGCTCTGCTTGCGCGACACGCGGCCGGCAGAACTGCGCCAAGCTGTCCAAGGCGTCAGGGACTGGGAGAAAATGCTGTCCGAGCCTGTCGAAGTCAAAGCAAACGAACTCTCGATCCTCCAGCTTGCCGGAAACTCCACGCGCGTGCTGGAGCGCACCATTCAGGAGCTTGGCGAAGCGCGTCCATCACCCGACGGTCGCGCGGTGGCGTTCCTGCGACGGAGCACGCTCAGCGTGGCGCCGCTGGACGGCGGCACGAACCGCGTGTGCGTGGCCGAGAACGTGGTGGGCGATTTCGATTGGACTCCCGATGGCAAAGCGCTGGTCTATGCGGTGCGCTTGCACGAGAAATGGGAGGCGAACGCCGTCAATCTGGTGAGGATCGAGCGCCGCGCCGTGGAAGGCGAGGCATTGCCCCTCGCCTCCGCGAGCGTGGCGTTCCTGCCCCGCGTTCGCTGCCTGACGGACGGACGAGTCCTGTTCGCCAGCCTCGCGCTGCAACTGCCCGCGCCGGCGAACGCAGCGCAGGAGGCGCGGTTCTATTTGGTTGATCCCGCGCAACGCATCGAAACCGTTCCCAGCCCAGCGGGTGCGCTGCCTGCGGAACTGGGCAGTTTCGCGCTCAGTCCAGACGGACGCCAAGTTGCGGTTGTCGAGAGCGGCAGCGACGTGGTCGCGGTGCTCGACTTGGCAAGCGGCGCGCTGGAAGTCGTCTCACCGAAACGCAACGGGAAATGCCGCACCCTGCCATCGTGGCGCAACGCCAACGAACTTTACTTCGCCGCGTTGCCGCAAGCCCGGCCAGAGTGGTTGCGCTGGACGAAAGGCAACGCGCCGCACGTCATCAGCAGACAGTGGACGGACGAGTCCGTCAAGAATTTGATCGAGCAGGGAAAGTGACGACGAACTTCGCGCCGCCGCCGTCGCCGTCAGCGTAACGAATCTCGCCGCCGTGGGCGCGCACCAGGGCGCGCACCAACGTCAAACCGAGGCCGAGACCGGCCGGCGCGTCGGCGTGATTGCCGCGCGCGAACGGACGGAACAAGTGCCGGCGATCCTTACGCGCGACACCGGGGCCGTGATCGCTCACCGACAACTCGATGCCGTTGCCTGACGGCGTAAGCG
>CAZNOK010000277.1:0-5108 GCA_964574605.1 uncultured Verrucomicrobiota bacterium | reverse complement strand
ACGGGCGTGAGCATCCTCGACGACGCACTCGTGGCCCGCGAGGCCGACGCGGCTGATGGCACGCCGCGGCTCGCGCTCGTCGTCAACGCGAGCAACCGCGACCGCGTGGTGGCCTGGCTCCAGAGCCGCCTGCCCGCGGCGGGTGTCACGCTCGCCGACCACACCCGCGAGACGGCCATGATCGCCGTGCCGGTTGACATCGCGCAGATTGAGCGGCAACTGCGAGCGCACTGGGAACAGGGTGGCGAGTCGGTGTCGCGCGCCTGCCTGTTCAATCTCGTCGTCTGGTGCGAGTCCGACGCTGATCGCGAGCGGGCCACGGTGATGATTGGCGAATTGACGGCCCGTCATCCGTGCCGCGCCATCGTCCTGCTCGCCGGGCCGGGACAAGCGCCATTGAGCGCCTCGCTGGACGCCCATTGCCGGCTGGCCGGCGGCGGACGCAAACAGGTTTGCTGCGAGCAAATCACCGTGCGCGCCGGTGGCCGGTCGGTTGCGCAACTGGCGCCGACGGCGCTCGCGCTGCTGGAAGGCGATTTGCCGACGGTGTTGTGGTGGCGCGGCGATTTCCTCGAACAGCCGTCGCACTTCGAGCGGCTGCGCGGCATCGCCGGGCGGATTGTGTTCGACACGTCGGCGTGGCCGGGCGCGGAACGGCAGTTGAAGCGCCTGCGCGACACGATCGTGAAGCTGCCGACTCGGACGTTCGGCGACCTGAATTGGACGCGGCTGACGTTGTGGCGGAAACTGACGGCGGATTGTTTTGACGAAGTTCACTTTCGCTCGATGTTACGGCACATCCAGTGTGTGCTGGTGCGGCACGGCGGCGGCCCCGGCGCGCGGGTGCGGGCACTGCTGTACGCCGGCTGGCTGGCGACGCGGCTCGGTTGGACGGCGGAGTGTGCGCGCGAGTGTATCCGCGTGGAGGAATGCGAGGGCGAGGACGTGGCGGAAATCGGCATCGAGTCGGTGGAGTTGTTGTCGGGCGACGCTTCTGCGGTGATTCGGAAGGATTTTCACGGGCACACGGCGCACGCGGTGGTGATGATGCCGCATCTGTGCGGTGTGCCGCGCCGGCAGGCGTTCGTGCCGTTGACGGAAATGGCGTTGATGGCGCAGGAGTTCGACCACGTGGCGCCGCACAAGGGCTACGAACACGCGCTGGCATTGGCGGCGTCGCTGGCGCAGAAGTCTTTGTGAGTTGATTATTGCTTTGACGGGTGCTGGCTCCGGCGGTAGATTGCGTCGTCTTGGTGCAGAAAATGGGAATGGGGGAGTTCAACGTCATCGCCCACGACGTGACGGGGGCCACGCCGCAACAGGGGGTAAACGCGTCAATTTCGCCACACGCTCCCACAATCTCTGTCAACAGCGGATTCAAAGTGGCATGGGTCGTCGGTTTGCTGTTCGCGATGACCGGCGAGGTGTTGGCATCGGCGAAGTTTGTCACGGGATTGGTTCCAGATTGGGACCAGCCGTATAATTACACGGCAGCGTCATCCAACGGCGGACCGGGGCCGGACCCCGGCGCGCCCGGCCAAGTCAACCAATGGAATGATTGGTGCGTCCCAACTTCGGCAGCGAACCTTGCCGGCCATTGGACGGACGCACGAGCTGTGCCGGTGGCCGACACGAACCTTTTCTCCAGCAGCAGCGTCGCGTGGGCGGCGGGGCCATCGTGGCAGGATTATCTGGCCGATGGATTTGCCCGGCCCATCAAACAGGATGCCGCCGGCCCGCTGCCCGCGTCGCCGACTGACATCGGCTGGTACTTGGACACCAACCGCGGCGTTGCCTACGACGCCGGCGGCGGGACGATGGGCGGTTTTTTCTTCGGCAACGCCAACCACAACGGCACCTACTTGAAAGACTTCCACATCGGTCTCCAGAACTTTCTGAACAGCCGCTACGGCTTGGCGGGAAGTATCCTCTGGCGAACCGGCACCCAAGGCACCGGTTACGCCGCCGGCGTCAACCCCACCGGCCAACCCGCTCAGATGCACGCCAACGCCGCCAGCGCTTTCGCGGAAGTGCGCTCCGAGATTGATACCAATCGCACGTTGATCCTCTCGTTCTCGCATTGGACGCTTGTGCAATCGGCGCAAACCTTGGCGCCGAGCGGCACGGACACCGAGTCCCAGTTCGGCGGCACCTATTACAGTTGGGGCGTCGCGCCGCAGCCCGGTGTCACGCAGGACGAAGAGTGGAACTTCTACGATGACGGCAGCGCTTTGGGGCACGCGGTGACCTGTGTCGGCTATATCCCCGCCGGCGATGCCGACGACAAATGGGCGCAAGTCGGACTGGCCGGTCCGACGGATTGGGTGATCGTTCACGACAACTGGTCCACGACGCCGCGCAACGTAATCATCCCCTTCAACTTCGCCCTCGGCGCCGGCGGCACGTGGGTGGCCAACACCACTGCGGTGCCGTGGCCGACCGCGACGAAGTTCGTCAAGGGCTTGATGCCGGATTGGAACCAGCCGTATCGTTACAATCCGCAATCGCCCAATGGCGGCCCCGGTCCCGACCCCGGCGTTCCCGGCGCCGTCAACCAGTGGAATGCTTGGTGCGCACCCGCCTCGGCTGCGAACCTCGCCGGGCATTGGAGCGATTATCACCGCGCGCCGGTCGCGGACACCACGCCGTTTGCCGGCAGCACCGTCGCATGGGCGGCTGGTTCATCTTGGCAAGACTACTTGGCTGACGGAGCCGCGCGCCCGGCCCCGACGAACGCTCCCGGCCTGCCGCCCAGTCCGACCGACATCGGTTGGTACATGGACACCAACCTCGGCATTGCCTACGATCCGCCCAACATCGGGACAATGGGCGGCTACTTCTTCAACAACCCGCCGCACATGGGCACCTATCTCAAAGACATCCACGTCGGCCTCCAGAATTACCTGAACACGCGCTACCGTGTTTCCGGTCGCGGCTGGGACACCGGCACCGCCGGGCGCCTCTTCGCCGCCGGCTGCGATCCCACCGGCGGCGTTGCACAGGCGCTCACCGACCCTACCAGCGCCTTCAACCAGGTGATGAACGAAATCAACCGCAATCACTCCCTGCTCATGTCGTACAGACATTGGAACCTCACCGCCGCGCAGACGGCGGATCTTCCCGCCGTTGGCCAGAGCGTCGAGGCCGACCACGGCGGCGCGTATTATGTCTGGAATGCCATGCCCGCCCCCGGCCCGAATGCCGAGGATGAACAATGGACGCTTGATGAAAGTGAGTTGAGCCTCGGCCATGTCGTCACCGCCGTCGGCTACATCCCCGCCGGCGATGTGCTCGATCCCGGCCCGGCGTTGGGCGCGCAAGGGCTGGGCGTGGCGACCGACTGGGTGATCGTCCACGACAACTGGTCCACTACGCCCCGTAATGTCATCATCCCGTTCGATTGGGCCGTCAACTGGGTCGCCAACACCATCGCGTTCCCCGACTCCGGTTTCCTGCAGATCACGCGCATCGCATTGGCCGCGGGCACCAACGCCGTGATCAGCTTCACTGGCCTGCCCGGCGCGCTGCACGACTTGCAATGGGAAAGCACGCTGACCACCAACACTTGGTCCAACGTTGTCACCAACGTCGTGTTCAGCGCCGGCACGATGCAATTGACCAACACCGTCACAGTTGGCGAACAGAAACGGTTCTACCGGATCAAAGCCCGGTACTGAGCCGGCGCGGACAAACGGCTTGACGGAGATGCGCTGCGCGAGTAAATAGCTTGCCCCTTTGACGGGGATATCAGGAGAATTCAACTATGGCAACAGCAGCACCCAAAGCAGGCATCACACACGCGCGACCCAAAGCTCATGACGAGAAGAAAGGGGGCAAAGACAAAGCCCCGACGTTCCCGAGCCAGTTCGGCTCGCACGCGAGCATGGTCAACGCCGAGTTGAAAGTCGCCGACGCCAAACAAGACGCAGCCGATCCGTGGCAGATTCTCACCGACGAGCGCGGCCACTACGCGACGCGCAAATCACGCCTCGACAGCGGCATGGCCGACCCGAACCGTTGCGCCGACCAGCCGGTGCGCGAGAAGACGGTGAAGGAACTGACGGTCGCGTAGCGCGCCCTACTTCTTTTCGGCGGCGTTGAGTTGACGGACGCCGTCGAACACATACCAGACGCCTGACACCAGCGTGAACAGGCCGGCGGCGTACAGCGGCCACTCGTAGGACGGCTTCTCGATTTTCAACAGCACCCAGCCGAGCGTGATCATCTGGAAGAAGGTGGCGCATTTGCCGACGACGCGCGGGCGCGCGGTCACTCGGCCGGTCAGCATGTGGATGAGCACCGTGCCGACCAGCAGGATCATGTCGCGGCTGACCACCAGCACGGGAAACCACAACGGCAGCAGCGCGAAAGGCGTGCCGTCTTTGAACCGCACGCTCAATAGGATCATCGCGCTCACCAGCAACATCTTGTCGGCCAGCGGATCAAGGAACGTCCCCAATTCGGTCTTCTGTTTGTAGCGGCGCGCAATGTAGCCATCCACGGCGTCGGAAACAGTTGCCAGCGCGAACACCACGCACGCGAGACCGCGTTCCCATTCCGCCTCCAATCCGCGTTGGTAGTCGCGGATGTAATCCAGCGTCAGCCACACGAAAACCGGGATCAACAAGATGCGACAGGTCGTGATCTTGTTGGCCAGCGTGAGTTTGTTGGTGGTGTCGTTCATGCGCGAAACTTCTCCGCGGCCCGTCGCAGCCGCGTCAGCACGCGCTCGCGGCCGAGCACCTCGAGCATGTGATACAACGACGGCCCCGCGCTCTTGCCGGAGACGGCAACGCGGCACGGATGAATCAACTCGCCGGTTTTCACGCCGAGTTGCGGGGCCAACGCCTTCAGCGCCGCTTCGAGGTTCGCGGCGTTCCACGGGTCAACCAGACCGTAGGCCGCGACCAGTTTCGACAGCCGCTCGCTCGTCTGTGGCGCGCTGCACGACTTGGCGACCGCTGCCGGGTCGAATGGATAGTCGTCGGTGAAAAAGTAGTTCGTCCACTCCGGCAACTCTTTCAGCAGTTTCACCTTCTCCTTGACCAGCGTGAGGACGTTTCTGCGATACGAATCCGTAGGGGCGACGCATGCGTCGCCCCCTGTCT
>CAZNOK010000276.1:0-5140 GCA_964574605.1 uncultured Verrucomicrobiota bacterium | reverse complement strand
GACGAGGCTGTACGGCGGCGATCGCATCTCGGCGTGACGGCTGGGAGAGTTGAACACAAAGTTGCCGAGACCGTAGAGAATCCATCGTTGGTGATACTGCTCGATTTCCTGGAACCGGTGAGCGCCGTGCCCAACGATCAAGTCCGCGCCCGCATCAATCAGGCGGCGGGCAGACTCGGCTTGCTTCGGTTCCTTCCATCCGTAGTCGAGTCCCCAGTGCGGGAACGCCACGATGAAGATTCCCCGATACTTTGTCTTGAGCGATTCGATCTGGCGAACCAACGCGGGCACATCCAGCCGCGCGACGCCACCTTTTGTCGCCATGGCGTAGAAATTGAATTCCTTGCGATAGGCAGTGTGGTACTCAAAACCTCCCAGCACGGCCAGATGCTGCCGTCGTCCCTCAATGTTCAACTCCACCACCCATGGGCGCGTCGCCTCTGCGAGGTTCATGCCCGCGCCAATCCATTCAATCCGATGATTCCCCAACGCGCGAAACGTTTCCTCCAAACCACCGGTGCCGTAATCGAACGCGTGATTGTTGCCGAGCGTCACGAGACGGACGCCGTGCGCTCGCAATGTGGCGGGCGCCTGCGTCCAATGCGTCCAGTGAATGGGATTCTTCTTCCCCTCCAGCGGGGACTGCAACGGCCGGCAGATCGGTGCTTCCAAGTTCAAGACGCAGAAATCCGCCGACTCCATCATCGGCTTGAGCCGGTCCAGAGAATAGTTGTAGCCGCGCTCGCGGAGAAGTTCTTTCCGATTGTCCGCGTAGCTCTCGCCAAAAGCGGTGTCGCCGCCAAACAGAATCGTCAATTCCTGTCCTCGCGCTGTAATCCGCACCGTCTCCGCGCCTTCGCAGAGACAGACAACCAACGTCAGCAGCGCCGCCATGGACACCCCACACTGCCCTTTCCGTCTCGCACCTCCGTCTGCCACATCAATGTCATAGCTATGACATTGATGTGGCGAGCAAGATTGGGCGGTGAAGTGGAGCATGGCCATCAGTTGGTGGGCTTCAGCAAGCCGAGGCCATCCATCCAGTTCACGAGCAGCGTGCTCCACGTGGAGACTTGTGAAAGATTTTTTGCAAGACCGAGACCGTGTTTGCCGGGACGATAAATGTGCATCTCGGCGGGAATCTTGTTCTGTCGCAGGGCACGGTAGTAGAGGATGCTGTTTTCCGACGGCACGCCGGTGTCGGCGTCGGTATGAAACAGAAACGTCGGCGGCGTTTCCTTGCTGACGTTCAACTCCGCCGACATCTTCTTCACCAACTCCTCCGGCGGATTTTCGCCGAGCAGGTTCTTGCGCGAACCGAGATGCGTGAACTCGACAAACGAAATCACCGGGTAACACAGAACCGAGAAGTCCGGCCGGCTCGATATCCCGTCCACCGTCTCGAATTGCGTTGAGACCGTCGCCGCCAGATGTCCGCCGGCGCTGAAACCCATGACACCGATGCGGTCGGGCTTCACGCCGAACTTGGCAGCGTTGGCGCGGACATAGCGGAGCGCGCGCTGCGCGTCCTGCATCGGGATGGGGTGCTGGTAACGTTTCGCGTGACGGTAGCGCGTGACGAACGCAGCGACGCCGTGTGCGTTGTAAAACTCGGCGATCTGTTTGCCTTCGTGGTCCATCGCGAGATGTCCGTAGCCGCCGCCGGGCAGCTCGACGACCGCAGCGCCGTTGGCGGTTCCCTTCGGCGCGAGATAGATGTCAACTGTCGGCTCGGTCGGATCGCTCTCGGTTTCCTGTCCGGCAACGATGCTGGAATCACCGGCGGGGAGAAGCTTGACGCGCTCGGCGCGAGCAAACGGCGCGAGCAGCGTGATGACGAGCGAAAAAAGAAGTGGTTTGTTCATGGTGAATGTGTTTTACCTGAGTCCGTCAAAAAGGAAAACCATGAAAATAACACGATGGCTGTGCGTCATATTGATAGTCGGTTGCGGTTTCGCTGCGGACGATAACGGCTGGGTCAGCCTGTTCAATGGCAAGAACCTCGACGGCTGGGTCCAACGGGGCGGCGCGGCCAAATACGCCGTCGAGGACGGCTGCGTCGTCGGCACAACGGTGTTGAAGACGCCGAACAGCTTTCTCTGCACAAAGAAGAACTACGCCGACTTTATCCTCGAACTCGATTTCAAAGTGGATTCCGGATTGAACTCCGGCGTTCAGATTCGTAGCGAATGTTTCGATACTGAAAAGACCATCGAGATCGCCGGTAAACCGAAGAAGATTCCGGCGGGACGCGTCCACGGCTATCAGGTCGAGATTGACCCATCGGCGCGCGCTTGGAGCGGCGGCATCTACGACGAAGCGCGCCGCGGCTGGCTGGCCGATCTCAAGAACAACGAAGCCGCCCGCAAAGCTTTCAAGCAGGACGACTGGAACCACTACCGCATCGAAGCCATCAGCGATTCCGTCAAGACCTGGGTCAACGGCGTTCCCGCCGCCGACCTCAAGGACTCGATGACGCCCTGCGGTTTGATCGCCCTGCAAGTTCACGGCTCCAAGAAAGAAGGCCTCCAAGTTCGCTGGCGCAACATCCGCATCAAAGAACTCAAACCCAAAGCCTCCGCCGAAAGCGTTGTGCTCTGCGCGGACAACTCCGCCTGCTGCGACACGCCGCTCTTCGACGGCAAGACCAGCACCGGCTGGCGCAGCGTCAAAGGGCCTGACTTCCCCAGCGACGGTTGGGAAATCAAAGATGGCGTCATCACCGTCCTCGGCAAGAAAGCCGGCGACATCATCACGACGAAGAAGTTCTCCAACTTCGACCTGCGTTTCGAGTTCAAGCTCACCCCCGGCGGCAACAGCGGCGTGAAATACTTCATTGATCCGGACAAGACGAAGAATGTCGGCTTCGAGTTTCAGGTCCTCGACGACGACAAACATCCCGACGCCAAGCTCGGCATCGACGGCAACCGGACCGTCGGCTCGCTCTACGACATCCTCCCGGCAAGCAAGGACAAGAAAGTTAAACCCATCGGCGAATGGAACGAAGGCCGCATTGTCGTCAAGGGTGACCACGGTGAGCATTGGCTCAACGGCGAAAAGGTTGTCGAATACGACCGCACGTCGCCGGAGTTCAAGGCGCATTTCGAGGAGAGCAAGTTCAAGAAGGAAGCCGGTTTCTGCACGCGCAAGGGCGGTCACATCCTGTTGCAGGACCACGGCGACGTTGTTTCCTTCCGCAACCTCCGCATCAAAGAGCTGCCGCAGTAGCGGCGCCGTGTTCCGGTTTTGTTCCGGCTGTCCGGCCTTACGCAACCGTGAGGCAAGGATGACGTGTCGCCATGAGCCATGTCCGGCAGACTCGCGGAAAAACCGCAGTCAGCTACACCCTTTCGGGATGCACTGTTGCCTGCTTCAACACGCCCAATATCGCATCCACAAATCGGCAGAACTTTAGCGCATCTTCCCGGGTGAATTTGTTACTCAGGGAATGATGAGTGGTGTTTCTAAAAGTCAGTACCAGCCCTTTGCAAATGCTGAAAAAAACCTCTTGCTCGTCCCGATCAGGGCTAACTACAACGATTGCCTTTTGTGGGTCTGGATTTAGCACCTTCCCAACGAGATTGGTCGGGTTCATATTCGTGATATTGGCCATCTTCTTGAGCCGGTCATCGAAAACTGTGGAAGCTGCGCGAAACACCCGGTCAAAATGCTTCGACGCTTTCAGCAGATCTTTGCAGCGGTCGCGCAATTCAGCGTCTTCAAGCAGGTAGTCTATCGCCGCCTGAACGCTCGATCTTTGCGACACGCGCGGCTTAACTTTTTTCCCACTGTGATCACGCCGTGCCTCGTCACCTACAAAGACGGACGGCAATCCGTCGCGAACCTCGCCCTGAATGTTCGGCGTGAGTTTCCGTTGATAAGTGGCTGTGCCGATTCCAAGTCGCTTTGCCCATAGAATCAACTCCGCCTCAGACGAGATGCCGGCCCGATTGGCTTTCCTGCTGATTTGTTCCCGAAGATACTTTTCCGACTTGTTCGTCTTTGCGCGGAGCGTTGCGAGCAACTTCGGGTCTAATCTCTGACGCGCCATTTGTCTCCACTCTGCCGGCAACTACTTTTTGATCTGTTTGGCCATCCGATTGACCCGCACAATGCTCACGCCAAGAAGCTTTCCGATCTCCTGCTGTTTAATTCCGGTCCGCGCTGCATGCAAGATGAAGATGTCCTCAAGCAATTCAACGATGGCGTCAAGCTTCCGTCTTACGAGAGCTTCTTGAGTATCGCGCCCCGGCATGGCTACTCCTTCCGCGCAGACTTCAAATGTCGAACGATGCGGGAAACGCGGTGCATATCGCAGCCGACAATCTTCCGTATCGTCTTTTGCGGGATTCCGGCAAGGCCAAGCTGCGTGATGTGAGCAAATCCTTCAAAAGCTCTGTGCTTGCATCCTCGGTTCTATTGTTGCGCTTCGTCATGGAAGCGATGACATTGTTCTAGCCATCGTGGGTCAAATCGAAAGTCTTCCGGTGTCGTGTTGTTTTCAAAATGTCACTTTTTACGGCGGGGTGGACCGGTTCGTGAACAGAACAACCGGTTTGGTCTTCGGGTCGGGTGCTGCGGCCAGAACGCTGTGGTGACCACAGGGATGTTCACACAAGATCACTCGCGTGCGCGGCGCAACCTCCAGCCGAATCCGATCCGCTCCGACCGACACCCGTCCATCGTCGCCCACGCGCACCGTCGTGCGCTGGCTCCACACGTACGGCCACCACGGACACCGCGGAACGGGACGCAGTACGCTGCGTTTCTCCCGTCGCGCCCGCTCCCAAGCGGCCTGCGCCGTCATGCCCAATTCCCGATGTGGTTCGTGTCGGTTCCGATGCTCGCGCAGTGCCGCCAGATGTTGGTTGGCCACCGCTAACTCCGCGATGCCTTCGCTGGCGAAGTAGGCGGGCAGCCGTTCGCGTTCGTACGGGTGCGCCCCCACAGGCAGTCGTGAACAATCATCGAGCAGGTTCAACAGCGGGAAGGTGTGCGCCACGCCCGCAAACCAGCGGTGCGGCGAGGCATCCAGTTGCCAGAGCTCTCCGATCTGCGTGCGCGGCCAGCGGCGCACGGGGGCCGGCACTTTCCCAGTCGGCTCGGTGTGCGCCAGAGCGTGCGTCATCGCCCAGCGCCG
>CAZNOK010000275.1:0-5193 GCA_964574605.1 uncultured Verrucomicrobiota bacterium | reverse complement strand
ACTAACTGCCTCGCGAAAAACGCAGGGCGTAAACCATATGGGAAATGTCGGTTTATCCTTCGTGGCGATAGTGCGGACGTACATCTGCTCGGGATCCATTCGTCCGAGGTCCTCAATGGCACCGGTCTGCGCATTGACCCGCGCCAGCTTCGCGTGCGGATACGTTCCGCCGTAGAGATTGCCGTCCGCAGCCTCGTAAAGCTCCCACACCACGTCTTCACCCTTAGGTGCCCGGCCGAGCAGCCCCACATGATCCGCGGCCACATCCAGCACGAAAATCTCACCCGACCCAATTGAGGCATAAGCCTTGCCGCTGGAGTGTGCGCATAAGCCCCAAACCTGCCCACCCCTGCCCAGCAGGTTCAGTTGCTTGCCCCTGCCCGTGCGCGGGTCGAGCGCTAGCACAAACACCTTTGAATCGCTGAACCCAAAGTAAAGCACCTCCCGTCCCGCTGTGTCGTGCCCCACTGTCTGACTGTAGATGTGTGACCGTCGTACGGGTACACCGAGGTTATCCCAGTGGTCCTTGGGCGCGACCTCCAGTGCCATTCCGTTCTCCGCAGCCGCGAATCGCACAACGCCACCAATCACCACAACACTCGCTGTCAGCGCTGCCCAGTTGCTCATCAGTGTTCCTTTATCAGTTCAGCTTCACTCCTTCTACCAACAGTTGACGTAAAACGGAACCATCCTTCTTCACACCGCGAGCAGACACACGGGCGCCGAAGGTGATTATGTCTTGGGTGTCGTCGGAAGTGGTCAGTTTCACTGTGCACTCGGAAAATCCGCCAATCGCGGCGGCCACACGTCAGGCAGGACGATGCCGTTGTAGAGCGTCTCGCTGGCATTCAGGACGCACGTGAATGCGAGCGTTGAAAGGGATGCCGCAAGATGTTTCATGTTCCAGACGTTCGCCAGCAGTATGAGCACGGTTGGCGGGGAAATGTTCATTTGAAACGAAATGAGTAGAGATCTGACTCGGTCATCACAAAACGGAGCCGCACGGGCCGGCCGGCGAGCGCCGACAAATCGGGGTTGTCTTTCCAAGTGACGGCACCCTCGATGCGGTCGCCGTAGATGGTCACGCTGTCCGCCAAGGTGAAGCCGGGAATCGGATGGCCGCCGGGCTGTTGGAGTTCGACGCGGATGCCGCCGGCGGCGCTGGTGCTGTAGTTCAGCACGAGTTCGCGTCCGGAGAAGATCAGGGGTTTGGTCAACAGCTCTCCCTCTGCCGATCCGGCATGAACGGAAATGAAACCGTCAGTGCGGATTACATAACGGTCGCCGCTGCGGTGGTAGATGGAGATTTCATCGGGACGAAGGAAATGAATGTTTAGGGCGACGTAGTTGGCGCGGTTGATCCAACGTTGAGGATCGAGTCCCGGCCGGATGAACGCCTCGGTAAATGTGCGGTCGTACCGGGTCGAACCGGCACGCGTGGACATGAACAGAACATCGGTGACGTTGACGTCCTTTTTGTCGTAAGACGGCGCGTTGCCCCGGCCCGGCACAAAGCGTGTGGGGAAGGAAAGGTAAATGTGAGGCGCGCGCGGATACGGCGCGGTCATGTTGGTGTAGAGATGTTCACCGGGCCGGTTCGGGTTCATGGCGACGGGGTCGCTCCACTTCGCAAAATCAGGCGAGGTGACACGGCTGATGGTGCGCAACCGGTCGTCGGGAGTCCATGTGCGGAAATAGCAAACGTACAATTGCTCGGCTTCCGACCAGAAGGAAACGTTCGGCGAATCGAAGGCGTGCCGCCACTGCGGACGATACGGGATGACCTCGCCTTTGTTGGTCCAGCGGATGCCGTCCGGCGAAACGAATGCGACCAGCCCATGGCCCGGTTTGTCGAGACCCAGCTTGTTGCCGGGGCCGGGGTGGCCGGACAACGCCTTGTAGCGTTCGGTCGGGGGAATGCCCGGTCGGGTATCGAGAAATGGCATGAAGTTTTCCAACAGCCTCGGTTGGTTGGCGAGGATGACGTTGTTTTCCTTTGTGCCGCCGACCTCGTGCAGGCGAAGCACAGGGAATCGCCACTCGCAGCCGTCATCGCTCTCGGCGTAGTGGATGACCTCGCGTCCGGACGGCTCTTCCTTGGTGAGCGGGATGGAGGGATCGCTGCCGCGATACCATGCGCGGTACAGATTGCCGTCCTTGATGACGGTGACCATGTGATGCACCGGCAATGGAGACTTGGCGCGCGGCGCCTTGACCGGGTGATGCAGTTCCAATCGCACGCCTTCCATCTGCTCAATGAGGAGACGGTCCACAAACAGTTCCAGACGCGATCCGATGTTCACCGGTGAGTTGGCACGCGCAAAACTGGCGGCGCAAATCAGGAGGGAAACCAACGATGTTTTCATGTGTATCACCAATCTTCCTTGGTGAATCCGGTGCGTCGTTTTGTCGGCGTGTCGTAGTTGCAGGAAACAATGTGCACGTCCTTGACCTTGTCCGGCGGGATGGCGATTTCCACGACCACACCGGGCTGGCGACAAAGGTGATAGCCGTCGGTGGGCGATTCCTTGATCAAGTGACCGTCCAATCGGACTTCGGTGACGGTTGCATCCGCGTAAGGGATCAGCAGGCGGATGGCGAGGCCGTGTTGGATTGGCCCCTGACTGATGGCTCCCTCCAACACTTTGCGTTCGGGCCGTGGACCGCCAAAACCGCCGTAGGGAAACAACGCGGCAGCAGCAGCAAGTCCCGCTGTGTCGAACTGTGGGTTGCCTTTCAGGCTCTCGATGACTTTCGTGACTTTCCTGTTTCGGATCAGCGCTGTGCCGTTGGTCGTGGTGGCCACATAACCCATCAGCGTGCCGCGCGCGGGAGTCGGCGAGGCGGTGCCGTAGTAGAGTTGCGGCAGTTTCTGCCAAAGTTCCACCCGGCTGCGGCGTCGTTCACTGGCCGTCCGTCCATAAGCGGCAACCGCCAGCAAGGTGTGATTGGCGATTTGATTGACAGGATAACTTTCATAACGCTCGTAGCGTCCCCGCTCATGACCAATCTGGAGAGCGCGCTTGGCCCGGGCAATCAGGCTTTCTTCGTAACCCACCTCCATGATGAAGGCCAAGGTGTGATAGCGACAGTAAGGATACAGGGTGAAGATGGGATAAGCGGTGCGCAGGTAGAACGTGTAATCGGGAAAACCCTCCACCTCGCTGGTGGTGCGGATTTTGCCATCGTCCTGCTCACCGCGCGTAATCAGAAAACCTTGCGCTTCGGCGGCGGCATCAATTTTTTGGGCGAAATCGTGAAGGAACGGACGCGCCACGGCCGACGCCCACGAGATGCCGGTGCTTTCCCACATCGTGCGCTCGGCTTCGTTGAAACCGTGGAAGTCAACATGTAGTTCGGGCTGGTATTCATCCATGATGCGTTGCACGGCGACCGCTTCGGGATGCGCTTCCGGCTTGGCCACGCCGTGAATGCTCCACAACCGCACGCCCGGCGCCGCCCAGCCGCCGTAGATTGGACGTGAGTTGTCCAATTCGCCGTGAGCGATGAAATCGGGATCGGTGTAAGGCACCACGAGCACAATCTGTCGTCTGCGGATTTCCGCCGCCTCCGGATCATCGCTCAACAGCCATTTCATCAGTCGCAACAGGCCCGTCCCGGCGTTGAGTTCTTTCGCCACGTGGGCGGAAGTCAAAAGCGCGACCTGTTTGTCCTCATCCGCAACGCGACGGTCCGTGATTCTTCCCATCAAAATCGGGCGCTTCTCCAGAGTCGAGCCGCGCGACTCGAAGGTGAACCGGTCCGGAAACTTTTCCGCCCATCGCGCGAATCCCTTCTCAAGCTCCTCCGGCGCGGGATGATCGAGGACAGTGAGCCGTTCCGCGACCACCGGCGTTTGACTGGACTCAGCCGGCCACGCGCACAGTATCAGGCAGACGCCCATCACCAGTTGAAAGAAGTAATTCACATTCACGCTCCTGCGGTTCGCCGGCAGTATGGGTAAGACCATCACGAGAGTCAACCCGAAGCGAGTGACAGACTCAGTGAAAACTCTTCACTGCGGCTTCTTGCCTTCGTCTCTCCCCAATTCGGCCATCAAGTTTGCCAGCACCGACTCCATGACCGTGCGATAGTCGGTCTCGGTCACGGGGCGGCGGAAGGCGAGGGTTTGGGGGTTGTTGACGGGCGTTTTGAAATCCAACGTCAGCACTTTTGGCAATTGCTTGGGAACGACGGTGACGGGAACGAAATCGTAGAGCTCGATTTTTTGCCCGGCCAAGCCGGCCTTTTGGGCGTCTTCCGGCTGAAGAGCAAGAAAGTCCGCGATTCCGCGGCGATAAATGTTGCGTCCCGCCGCGTGGCACAGCGGCGCCGTGCACCACATGAAGCGCCCGCCATCGCCGGCAAAAGCGCGGCCCAGAGGAATTCTTTGAAACCCGCTGCCGAGGAATGCCAAGGGATCGGCGGGCGATGCGGTCAACGCATAAATGAAGTAATTCTCCACCGGTTCCGTGCCCGCCCGAATGACTCGTTGCTGATGGACCCAAAAGCACGTCGAATACAGGCCGCCGGGGGCGCGCTCGGACATCTTGGGCCGGGTGCCGCACCAGTGGAATGGAACCTCGGTCTCGAACATGCGGAAGAAGGCCCACGGATCAAGCTCCACATTGAAATCTTCCTGGGCAACATCGCCTTGGTCGAGGACCGTTCCTGCGATGCAATAGAGGGCTTTGACTTTCTGTTTGAAAAGCTCCGGCTCCCGGTTGAAAGCCGCGGCGAAGTCGCGGCAACTGCCATTGCTGAACAGGGTCACCTTCTCCCGCGACTCGCGAAGGCACGAGAGGAGCAAGGCGACACCCCCTTGATACTCCTTCGGTTGTTCCAGGCCCTTGTCGGCGGCGCTCGTGAGACGCTGTGGCAAACCGGGCGCATACTTCACGTTGCGGCCCGTGATGTGCATCAACTGTTCCAGCGGCGGTCGTCCCCGCCGGTGTTTGAAGGGCACGTTCACCGGATTTTCAACCTGCCTCCCAAGACCGTTGTCGAGGATGATGCCGCGAATATCAAACTCCTTCATCGCGAACAACGTGGCCGTATCGAAGGTGTCATCGGGATCATCCGGTGGATGGTAGAGATCAGTCGAGTAGATGATGGGAACCGTTCGCTCCGCCCCGCATGCGACTAGGAGTCTGTCCAAGAATTCGCTTGTAAGTTTTGAATGAGGCTGCGGGA
>CAZNOK010000274.1:0-5286 GCA_964574605.1 uncultured Verrucomicrobiota bacterium | reverse complement strand
GTCAATGATGACGCCGATGGCCGCCCCGATGCCGCCGAGGGTCATCAAGTTGAACGTCATGTGCGTCAGACGCATGACCAACACCGAAACCAAGACCGACACCGGAATTACGAGGATCGCCGTCCAGACGCTACCCCAGTTTTTCAGGAAAAGATAAAGAACGAGCACCGAGAAGAGCAAGCCGATGCCGATGGACTCCCACACGCTGATGACCGATTCTTGCACCAGCAGTGATTGGTCGTAGTAGAACGAGAGTTCCATGTCCGGCGGCAACACGCGTCGCACCTCGGCGAGTTGTTCTTTCAGTCCCTCCGCGATATTGAGGATGCTGCTGCCGGTCGGCTGGGCGCGGATGTTCATCAACACGGCGCGACGACCTTGGGCGTTGACGACGTTGAACACCGGTTCCGGGCCGCGTGCGACCCGCGCCACGTCCCGCAGCCGCAACACCTGATCGCCGCGCACCGCCACCACCAAATCCTCGAGTTCACCCGGCCCGGTAACGCGCCCGTCCACCAACGCCAGATAAATCGTGTAGTTCTCCATGTGAAACCCGGCAGGCGCGAGCAGATTGTTTTTCTCCAGTGCCGCAGCGAGGTCCGACATGCCGAGATTGGCTGCCGCCAACTTCACCATGTCCACGACGACGTGATATTCCGGCGTCCGTCCGCCGACGAGGTCCACGCGGGCGATGCCGGGAATGCGAAGAAAGCGCGGTTTCAAGTTGTAGCGCGCCACTTCCCACAATTCCATGATGTCGCGTTTCGGACTAGTCAGGCTGACCCCGATGATTGGGAAGGCGTTGAACGTCAGCCGCCACACCGTCGTTTTCGCCGTGGCCGGCAACGAGTTTTTGAGTTGACCGACGCGGTTGAGCACGTACAACTCCGAATCAACCATGCTCACTTGCCAGTTGAAAAACACGTTGACCTCGGCGCTGCCGCGACCCGTGGCGGAGCGCACCTGCACGACGCCGGGAATGTCCTTCATCGCCTCTTCGACAGGGCGCGTGATGGTAGCCATCATCTCGTCAGCCGGCATCACGCCGTTATCAATCAGAATAACGCAACGCGGGAACTCGGTTTCAGGGAACACCGACGACGGCATCCGCAACGCGGAATAAATGCCTGAGACGCACACCGCCACCGTGATAAAGATAATGGCCAGCCGGTGCCGGATGGCAAAGCGACCGATCACCGAACCTTCTTTTTCTGTAAATTGCTCGAGTTTCATTCCGATGACTTCTTCTTCTTGTTTGCGCGTGGGCCTTTGCGTGGCTGCGCACCGGGCGGATCGCCGAAGGGCATGTATTGCAATTGCTCCACGGGCGTTCCGCCAATTTCCTTTTTCAATTCCGCACAGCGGCCGCGCAGACGTGCAAGCTGCCTCGCAAAGGAGGACTCACCCGCAAGGTTGTGCGCCTCGACAGGATCGCGATGCAGGTCGAACAACTCCTCGACACCGCTTTCCAGCCAGTGGATGTATTTCCAGTCCTTGCTGCACACGCCTTCGGAGGCGGGAATGATCTCGCTGCTCCACTTGAATTGATACAGGAAATCCTGTCGCCAATCCGCCGGCGTGCGGCTCCGCAGAAGCGGGCTGAAGTCTCGGCCTTGCATGGCGGCGGGCGGCGTCAATCCCGCCAGCGCACAGAAGGTCGGTGCCAAATCCACATTCAGCACCCAATCGTCGCATCGCCGGCCGCGACGCTCCGACGGCAAACGCGGGTCATGCACAATGAGCGGAACACGCAGGCTCTCCTCATAAGCGTACCATTTGTCGGCAAGACCATGTTCGCCGAGAAAATAACCGTTGTCGCCGGCAAAGACGACGACCGTGTTGTCCGCGCAACCTTCTGTCCGCAATGCATCGAGAATCACGCCGATGCTGCGGTCCATCCCACTAATGAGACGGTAGTAGTTCTTGGTGTAGGTCTGATATTTTTCCGGTGTATCGAATCGTTTCAGCCAACGTCTCCGGCCCTCATTTTCGCCGGTCCTGAAGAAAGACGGTAACCGGAGCCAGTATTCCTCGCTCGCTGTCTTGGGCGCGGGCACGGTATCGCCGGTGTAAAGATTTTCCTCCTGCGGCATCGGCAGGTATTGCAGCGGATCGCGATCCTCCGCATGCGGCACCGTGTAGGCCACCTGAAGGAAAAACGGTTTGTCTTTGGGACGCGACTTGAGGAAACGGAGCGCCTCGTCGGTATCTTTCTGGATGCTGTGAATCTTGCGGCCTTGATCGTCTGTGAGCCAGTGGTATGGACCGCTGCGTCCCGCCCAAAAATCGTAGCCCGACGCATCTTGTCCTTTCACATGGACTTTGCCAACGTGTCCGCCGTAGTAACCCGCCGCACGCAATTGCGCCGGCCATGTATCCTTCCATGTTTGTGCGGTGACTCGCGCTCCACCCATGCGACTGAGCCATTGTCCCGTAAGCATACTGGCCCGGCTGACCATGCAAATGGACGTCGTCACCGCCGCTCGCGTAAACACCACTCCACCGGACGCCAGCCGATCCAGGTTCGGCGTTTTCACCACGGGATCGCCTGCATATCCGTTCGAGTGCCAGCTTTGGTCGTCGGAAATGATGAAGAGAATGTTTGGCTTCGACGCGGCGTGTGCGCTTGCCAACGAAACTAAAATGACGAGGACTAGAAGTGATCTCGTGGATTTCATTTTGCGTCGTGGGAAAAGGCTGTTGTTGGAATTGGTTGTTTGGGCTTCTCGGCGCGACTCCATTGGAACGTGAGCCGCGGCGCGCCGTCGCCGCGATGAGCATAGTAAAGACGAAATGGATGTTTGCCGGCCTCCAGCAGGACTGCGCCGCTGGCCTCGCTGCCGGGAACGTAACCCATGTCAGCATCAATCACTGTCGCGTCGTGGACGCGCAGCACTGCGCCGCTGTCGGCAGTGACGTGAAAGCGATATTCGCCGTTTTCCGGCGCTTCGATGTAGCCGGTAAAAAGCATTGCCATGTCATTCTTGCGCGGACTAAGCGCAACGTCGGGTTGCGGACTCGTGCCGCGCGCGGCGGGCGTCAGGCCGTCAAGACGCGGCACCCACGGTGCGGCCATCTTGTACGCGCGCCACTCGATTCCGGGCGCGGTCTTTTTCGGTTTCGCGGCGGGCTGAAGCTCGTTGTCGTAAGGACGCTTGGCCGAATCGTCGGGGCGACGTATTGAGGGCACGGCGGCGTGGAACTGGCGTTGGAGCGCGTCGTATTCGCGGCTTCGATTGGCAAGATTCGTGGTTTGCTGCGGGTCTGTACTCACATTGTAAATCTCAAACGGTTCCGTGGCGCTGACAATGCCGTAACGGACACCCATGAAGTTGCCGACACGAATCGCCTGCATCTGACCACGTTGCCGGTCCCGATGTTCCGGAGTGAAATCCGCATAGTTCGGCGTTTTGCCGCGCACGAAGTATTCGATGTAAACCGGCGCGGTTCGTTTCTGCTTCTGCCCGCGCAGCGTCGGCACGAGCGAGACGCCGTCCGTGCGAGCCGGAGCGGGCACGCCGGCGAGTTCGGCGAAAGTAGCCAGCCAATCGTAATGCGCCGACGGCTCGCGGCTGATCGCGCCGGCAGGAATGAACCCCGGCCAGCGAGCGACCGCGCCGACGCGCACGCCGCCTTCCAAGCAATCGCGTTTGATGCCATCGAACGGGCCGAAACTCCGGAAGAATTGCGGCGAGAAAGCTTCGGTGAGATAGGATTCCATGCTGACGCCGTTGTCCGACGTGAAAACGACGACCGTCCGCTCATCAATGCTGAGGTCTTTCAGGAGTTGCAGGACATCGCCCACGCAGTCGTCAATGCGCCGCGTCGCAGTGGCGTACCGGCGATTCACATCCGGCCACGGTTTTTCCGGTGTGGCAGCATCGCGGTCATCATCCCACGTCGCCTGCGCGTAATCGGGGTGACACCACGTGTCGGGCTGGCCGGTGGCGGTGTTGATCATGTGCCCCGGCGTGCCGAGCCACTGAACGCCGCCTTTTTTTCCGCCGCCGGCAGGATAGGCGCAGGGCGGATATTGAATTTTTGCGTGCGGCGTGTCGAAGGCCAGATAACACATGAAGGGCTGTTGCGGACGCGCCGCATGCTGTTCGCTGATCCACTTTTTCGCCCGCGCGGTGAAGAGGTCTGCCGTGTAACACCCCGCGAGATCGGCGGAAATTTCACGCTCGTTTTCCCAAACCTGTTTGCCGTCCTCTTTGGGATAATGCGCGTGGCCGTCCCGGTGGCGCACGTAGCCATAGTAGAAGTTGAAACCGCGCTTCGTCGGAAACGCCGGCCACTGCGCGGGACCGGCGGTTGCCGCAGCAGAATCTTTCTCCGCCGGACCGCCTTGCAGTCCCCATTTGCCAAAGGCCGCCGTCGCGTAGCCGGCGGCTTTCAACACGGAGGCGATGGTATGGTTGTTCTCCAGAGCCTTGTCGAACTGATTGTCACGTACGTTCGCATGCCCCTGATGCACACCAAGCAGCAGCGAAGCGCGCGACGGTGCGCACACTGGCGCCGAGCAGTAATGGTCATGAAGCTGGATGCCTTCCGCTGCCATCGCATCCAAGTGCGGCATCGTGTGCGTCGGCTTCGAACGATCATTGGCGGCGCGGCGCTGGTTTTGATAGAAAGCGCCAATATCACCGTAACCGAGGTCATCAGCGAGAATGAAGACAATGTTTGGACGCGCATCCGTCGCTGCCTCTAAGGTGGTCACGAAAAACAACATCACCATCAAGATCAGACCGACCACGGTTCTCCTGTTTGTCAATGAATCGAGTCGCAGCGGCAGCATGTAGCGTCTCAGTGTTCCAGCACGCGGATCTTCGTTTCCTTGGGCAGCGCGTACGAGCCTTCCGTCGCCACGGTCATCCCTTCCGCCAATCCTTCACCTTCGACTTCAATCAAATTGCCGTCGTGCAATCCAACCTTCACTACCTTCTGTTTCGCCACATCGCCTTCGACCACCGAAAGCGTGCTCTGTCCGTCGTGGTCGGTATAGATACTCGCTCGTGGCACGGCCAGCCGGTTGGCGCGCTCGTTGAATTCGTCTCCGGCGTGCCCCTTTACCCAGCGCCAGGTGACCCGGTGCGGCCGCATGGCCGCGTGCAATGCCCGCCAGAGGTCCTGGTTCTTCACCGGCTGCTTATCGGCGGTGCGCCAGCCATTGCGCAGCCAGCGCGCCAGCCATTGGGTGATCCCTTTTTGCAAGTATTCGGAATCGGTGTGGATTTCGACCGTGCAGGGGCGGTTGAGCGCCTGCACGGTCGAAATCCACACCGA
>CAZNOK010000273.1:0-5334 GCA_964574605.1 uncultured Verrucomicrobiota bacterium | reverse complement strand
GCGCGCGCCGTCCGTGCCGGGGCCGTCGCGCGCGATTCATTATCCGACCGACGTGCAACCGATCTGGGACAAGTATTGCATTCGTTGCCACAGCGGCGAGAAACCGAAGGCTGGGCTTGATTTGACGGGAATGCCGACGGCGTTGTTCTGTCGGTCGTATGAGAACCTGATGCCGGAGCGGCGGAAGCAGCCCCGAACGGATCGGGGTCTGCTCGGCCCGATCATCGGCGAGAACCATCCGAAGACCGGCAACGTGGAGTATCTGCCGGCAAAATCGCTCGGCTCGCACACGAGCGTGTTGGTGGCGATGCTCAGCCACGGACTTGTCCAGCTTGCCGATCCGAAAGATGCCGCGCGGGCGAAGAAGCTTGAACAAGTCCACAAAAATGTTCGTCTCAGCGCCGAAGAGATGTTACGGTTGACCACATGGTTGGAAGCCAACGGCCAATATTACGGTTCGTATTGGGGACGACGCGATCTCCAGTACAAGGACCATCCGAATTTCCGTCCGACGCCCACGTTTGCCATTGCGACCAGCATGGTGTCGCCGGTGCCGGAAGACAAACGCTAAACCACGAACAGGAGACAACATGAAGAAGTTGCTGACAGCACTGATCGTTCTGACCGCCATCACGGCGGACGCCGCCAAGGATCGCCTGCCGCGGTTCTCGAACAAGCAGTTCTACGACGAGAAAGGCGCCTTCCTTGTCGAGAAAGCGAAGGACGCCTACATCACGTTGATGAAGTTCCACGGCTACCCGGTGTACCCGGGACTGCGCGAGAAAATGGCTGTGACCGATTTCGGCACCGGCAAGTTCCTCGAATGCGGCCTCGGCTGCATGATGTTCAAGAACAACGAGGAGCACCGGTACATGCAAATGGACATTTATCTATTGCCAAAACAGATGTTGCCGGAACACTGGCACGAGGCCACGGCCAAGAATCCTTCCAAGCTCGAAGGCTGGCTGGTGCGTCACGGCATGTCGCACATCGTTGGCGAGGGTGACGCGAATTTGCCCGCCGATGTCGTCATTCCGAAATGCCACGCCAACGGCACGGTCACGGTGAAGCACGACGTGCTCACCAGCCCCGGCGAGTTCGTGTCATTGAACCGCGCCGGCGCCCACCACTGGCAGTTCGCCGGGCCGGAAGGCGCCATCATTACCGAGTCCGCCAACGTCCACGACGATTCCGGTGTCCGGCTGCTCGACAAGAAGATGAACGACGCCTATCACGGCAAGAAATGAACTGGCGGCGGTGGCTCTCGGTTGGCACCATCCTTGTGGCAGGCTCGGTTGGCGCCGTTGACGAAGCGCAAACGAAGGCGTTGCGCCTCGCGATTCAAGATCTGTCGCAGTCGTTCCCCGACAAGTATACTCGCGCTGCCGACTTCCTGAAACGACTCGACGCAGTCAAGGATGACGTCGAGTTCCGTACTCTTCAGCACGAGGCGTTACTGGCGAATCCACTGCTCGACTTCGATAAGTTGCTGGTCGTGCGTCGCTCGGAGAAAACAAAGACCGATGCGAAAGGCAAACCGATTCGCGGCCAAAACGGTCTGCCCCAGAATTGGCAGGGGAACTCGACATTGCCGCGCAACGGTTTCGACAACGAGATTGCCGTCCTCACAATCGGTAGGGACGAGCCGCCGGCTCGTCCGCCGGGCAATTCGCAGCAGACATCGGGCGACCCGGCGGGTCGCCCCTACCTCGGAGGTGAACTGGCGACGCTCTACAAGCCGGACCGCGATGTGTTCGTCGGCGACGTGGACTTGCATTGGGACGGGAAACGGATGTTGTTCTCGTCGGTCGCCGCCAACAACACCTGGCAGATCTACGAGATCGGCGCCGACGGGAAGGGGTTGCGACAAGTCACGCCGGGCGGGAACACGGACGTTGACAACTACGATGCTTGCTACCTGCCGGACGGCGCGATTCTGTTCGGTTCGACAGCGACGTTCCTCGGCGTGCCGTGCGTGTTCGGCAGTTCGTTCATTGCCAATCTCTACCGGCTTGAAACCGACGGCAAGATTCGACAGGTCACGTTCGAACAGGAACACGACTGGCACCCGACCGTGTTGCCCGATGGCCGCATCCTCTACCTGCGCTGGGAATACACCGATTCGTCGCACTCGAATTCCCGGATTCTCTTCCACATGAACCCCGACGGCACCGACCAACGCGCCTATCGCGGCAGCGGTTCGTGGTTCCCCGGTTCGTTGTTCTACGCGCGCCCGATTCCCGGCAAGTTGAACTGGGCCTGCGGCATCGGCAGTGGACATCACGGCGTCGCGCGTGCGGGACGGCTGTTCATTTTCGACACGATCAAAGGGCGCGCAGAGGCGCGCGGCATTGTGCAGGAGATTCCCCGACGCAGTCAACCGGTGGAGCCGATTGTACGTGACCGGCTTGTTGAGGGTTACCCGCAGTTCCTCTCTCCGTGGCCGCTCAGCGAAAAGTATTTCCTCGTCTCCTGCAAGCCCGACGCCAAATCGCCGTGGGGCATTTATCTCGTGGACGTTTTCGACAACATGACGCTCATCAAGGAATTGCCCGGCGAGATGTTGATCGAGCCCGTGCCGCTGCGCCCGACGCCAGTGCCGCCGGTGATTGCGCCGCGCGTTGACCTTGCCAAGAACGACGCCATCGTTCACGTTCACGACATCTACCAAGGTCCCGGCCTCGCCGGCGTGCCGAAGGGAACGGTGAAATCGTTGCGGCTGGTCGAGTATGTTTTCTCGCGCCGTAAAATGGGCGGCCTCTACGGCACCATCGGCGCCGACGGCCCGTGGGACATGCGTCGCATCCTCGGCACCGTGCCCGTGCGCGAAGACGGTTCCGCCCGTTTCAAGATGCCGGCGAATACGCCGATCATGTTCCAGCCGCTCGACGAGAAGAATCAGGCGCTCCAGGTGATGCGCACTTGGATCACCGCGATGCCCGGCGAAACGATCTCCTGCGTCGGTTGCCACGAAGACCAGAGCGCCGCGCCGTTGACGCGCGCCAGCCTCGCGTCGCACGAGCGCCCCGACGAGATCAAGCCATGGTATGGCCCGGTGCGCGGGTTCGGTTTCGTCCGCGAAATCCAGCCGGTGCTCGACAAGTATTGCGTCGGTTGCCACAACGAGAAACACCAACTCGACCTGCGCGGCAACCGTCCGTTGACCGGCTGGAAGACCCAGATGGCTGGTCGCTGGGCCGGCGGCGGGAAGTTCACGCAGTCGTACTGGGAACTCCAACGCTACGTCCGCCGTCCCGGCATCGAGAGCGACCGCCCAATGTTGACGCCGATGGATTTTCACTTCAGCACGACCGAACTTGGCCAGCGTCTTCGCAAAGACCACCACGGCGTCAAACTCGACGCCGAATCGTGGGATCGCCTCGTGACGTGGTGTGATCTTAACGCGCCATTCTTCGGTCGCTGGAGCGACATCCCCGGCATCAACACCACGAATCTCGTTGCCATGAACCAGCGTGTCATTGACCTTCGCAAGAAGTGCGCGCCGCAAGGCCCCATCGCCGACCCCGAAGTCATGCCGGACACACCGAAATACGACACCACGCCCGTCACTTTCGGTCATTCTGAGCGAAGCGAAGAACCTCAAAAGGACTGGTGTTTTACTCCCGAACAGGCCTTGCAACGTCAGCGGCAAACCGCGCCACCGAACACCAACGCCAAGCTCGCCATCGCCGCCACGCCGCCAGAGCATCCGCCGACTCAAGTAAAGGCGAAACATCTACGCGTCTGTGCCGGACCGTCACGCTGGCTTCAAATCGCCGAGGCAGAAGTTTTCTCCGGGAACCAGAACATCGCCCGTGGCCAACCGGCGCGTCAATCGAGCACGTATGGCAACGCCGACGCCAAGCGCGCCGTTGACGGCAACGTCAGCGGCAAATGGGGCGACGGCTCGATCATGCACACGATGAACGGCGCCAGCGAATGGTGGGAAGTGGACCTGCCGGATGACGCAGTCGTCGAGCGAATTGCGTTGTGGCCGCGCACCGGCCTTCAAGAACGCCTCGCCAGCGCGAAAGTCCAACTCATGGACGCGCAACGCAAAGTCGTCTGGGAGCAGGCTACGCCGTCCAAGATCGCCGACAAAGTCGTTTTCAACGTCAGCGAACCGCTCAGGGATTCCGGCATCGCGATGACGTGGATTCCCGCCGGCACATTTAACGGCACAAAAATCGAAAAGGGATTTTGGATGAGCCGCTGCGAGATCACCAACGAACAGTTCAAGCGTTTCAATCCTGCGCACGACAGCCGCACCGAGGAACGCCACGGCTATCAGTTCGGCGTGACCGGCTACGACTTGGATCAGCCCGACCAACCCGTCGTCCGCGTCTCGTGGGATGAAGCGATGGCCTACTGCCGCTGGCTCTCGCAGAAGATTGGCAAGCGCGTGACGTTGCCGACCGAGGCGCAATGGGAATGGGCTTGCCGCGCCGGGACAGCGACGCCGTTCTGGTTTGGCGATCTCAACACCGACTTCTCGAAGTTCGCCAACCTTGGCGACGCGATGCTCGCCAATTATTCCGGCAACCCATACGTGCAGGACTGGAAAGCCGCCGCGCACAAGAACCCAAACAAGTACGACAACTGGATTCCGCAGGACGCGCGTTTCAACGATGGCGGTTTCGTCAGCGAGCCGGTCGGGAAGTACGCGCCGAACCCGTGGGGCTTATGCGACATGCACGGCAACGTCGCCGAGTGGACGAGTTCCGACGCTGTCGCCGGTGAGAAGATTGTCCGTGGCGGCTCGTGGTACGACCGACCGGCACGTTGTACCTCCAACTTCCGCCTGTCGTATCGGTCGTACCAGAAAGTTTACAACGTCGGCTTCCGTGTCATCTGCGAAGGGCCGTCCACCATTAACATCGCAACCAAGTGAAGCATCTTCTGATTCTCAGCCTGTTGCTTGCCGTCGCGCGAGCCGATGACAACTGGCCTGCATTCCCGGTCGAATGGAACAAAACCGGCTCGTCGCCAGCGGACGTGTCGTTCCTGCTGAAGCCTGCAAACGACCGGATCACGGTCAAGGACGGTCATCTCGTGCGCGGTGACGGTTCGCGGTTCCGCATCTGGGGCATCAACGCCACCGGTCAAGCCGGCCTGCCGGCCACGAATGCGGCGCCCATCATCGCGGCACGGTTGGCGACGCTCGGCATCAACTGCGTTCGGTTTCATTTCCTCGACAAACCCGGCACACTCATCGCCGGCGACCGCGACGATACGCGGGCTCTCGATCCCAACGCGTTTGCGCGACTGGACCGTTTTGTCTTCGAGTTGAAACAACACGGCATCTACTCCGACCTGAACCTCAACGTCTATCGC
>CAZNOK010000272.1:0-5374 GCA_964574605.1 uncultured Verrucomicrobiota bacterium | reverse complement strand
CCATGTTGCCGAGAAAAGCGCGACGTGTCAGATCATTCATGTGCAACTCCATGGCTAAAGTCCTTTGCGATGGAACGAGAACATTTTCGTTCCAAGTTTCCGGTAGTAAAGCGGCGCTTCGTGGGCCACGTCGGGAACGACTTCGTATTCGTGCTGGATGCCGAGTTGGGTGAGCGCCTCGTGCAGCTCCTGATTTCGCGGCAACAAACCGTCGCGCGCGCCGCAACCGATCCGAATGTGCGTCTTGCCGCGGAGCTTGTCGGCGTTCTTGCGGGCCAACTCGCGCGGATGCTCGGCTACGCGTCGTGCATTGTCGTTGCCGAACACGCCGGACATCGGGCCTCCCTTGGGAACGTTCGACAAGTCGAAATCAATCAACGCCCCGGCGTCAATCACCACTGTCCCGAACAGCTCCGGGTATTTGAATCCCAAATGTCCCGCGCCGTAGCCGCCCATCGAGTAACCTTCGATCACGCGGCCTTGGCGCTTGGCAATCGTGCGATAGGTCGCGTCCACGTGCGGAATCAAGTCCTTGATAATGACGCTCTCCATCGGGCACTGGCCGTTAGTCGAATCGCAGTAAAAACTTTTCACCATGCCGTTGACCAGCACCACAATGACCGGCGGCAAGACGCCTTCCTTGATGGCGTCCTGAACATGCGGAAGAAACATCGTCGCGCCGCCGCGTTGGTTGCCGCCCATGCCGTGCAGCCAGTAGATGACCGGAAAACGTTTACCCGCCTGCTCGTACCCCGGTGGCAGCCAGACCAGATAACTGACTTCCCGGTTCAGTGTTTTGCTTTGGAACGTTTTGTATTGCGCTCCGTTGGACGCGGTATGATCCGGCTCCAACCACTCCGCTTTCGGCATCGGCCGTTTCTTCATCGGCTCGGCGCCGATGGCTACGATGGCGGTCAGCAGCAGTAAAGGAATTAGTCGTTGCATGTTTCAGTTTCCTCTCATTTTGTGTTCCGGTAATGTTCCGGCGACAAAGCGCCGGCCGTGTGCGTGACGGAGTTCGAGTAGATATTGTGATCGAATTGGTTTCCAAAACAGTGCGGCTTCTGGCCGTTGGTCAGTCCCATCAGATGAACGCCCGGCCCGGTCGTCTCGGCGGTGGTTTGGACAACGACATTGCTGAGGAACAGGTTGCTGTAGGCGTAGATCACGCCGGCGTCCCACGAACGGCGAAGCCACTCGCGATGCGGCGCATCGTCGTAATGTTCCTGCCACTTCGGCAAGTCGGTGGCCTTGCGATTGTATGTGGCAAGCTGGATACCGATGCCGCGATTGTCCTTCAACTGGTTGTTGACGACACGAATCTCCGCCGAGTTCTGCACCGAGATGCCGATGCAATGGGGCTTCTGTGTCTTGCCGAACATGACGGGAACGCATTCCTTTGTGTTCTCAACGACATTATAGCCGATGTAACTGTGAAAGGAAATCTCAGCGCGGATCCCTTCGCCGTAGTTGCCAGAGACAACGTTGTGTTCGATGACGCTGTTGCACGGCCCGCAATCGAGCCAGATGGCGACGCCGCCGAGGTTGCCGATGAAACGGTTGCGACGGATGATGTTTCCGTTGCCGACGATCTTGGTGCCACCGGTGCCCCATTCCTTGTAACCGGCGAGGTCGTTGCCCTCGACGAGATTGTTTTCGATGACGTTCTCCCAACCGCCGACGGAGAACCCGAACTGGCCGTTGTGGCGAAAGATGTTGTCGTGAATGTGCGAGCGTTTTGTCTGAATCGCCAGCCCCGAGCCGGCGCTGGAGTATTCAAGCAGGTTGTCGCGGAACTCGATGCCCTCGCCGTTGAGCGTCACCATCGCGTTCTGATAGGTGTTTCGCGCGCGGCGGAAAACGAAACCTTCGATGACAATGTGGTCTGTGCGCGCTTTCAACAGGCTGGTCTTGGTTGTGATCTCCGTGATCGAGGTATCGGGATTCTTGCCGGGCGGAAGTTTGAGCGTGTATCGCGCCGGATCGGTCAGCGTGGCGGCGAAACTGTAATCCGATGCCGCGTCTTTGGTGTGAACACAGCGCTTGCCATCCACGAACACTTGCTCCGAGCGCGGCGGCATGTCCCACCGGTCTTTGTCGTTGTTGTACGGCGCCTTGTCGCCGAACTCTTTCGTCCAGACGTTGCGGGCGGCGTCGAGCAATCGCCAGCCGCGGACACGTTCGGCGCCGTCGAAAATCACTTCCTGCTTCTTCGCGGCCTTGATGACGATGGGTTTGCCCGCCGCACCGTGCGCGCGGATTGAAATTTGTTCCGGATATGTTCCGGAAAGAACCGTCACCGTGTCGCCCGGCTGGCTGGCGGAGTCAATTCCCTTCTGGATGGTGCGGAACGGGCGCGACGCCGAACCGTTGCCGGTGTCGGAGCCGTTGGGGACGACGTAGTAGTCTGCGGCGCACAGTAAAACTGCAAAACAAAGCGCTATTTTCATTTTCTCCGAAGGTCAATTGTGTGGGTTGTGCCTTTCCACGAAATGGACAACACGCTGTTTTCCAGTTTCGAGAAACTCGTCGCGTGCATCGGCGGAACCACTCGCGAGACGCCGACGCGCTTGTCCAGAATCAGGTCTCGTGGCAGGTCCTTCTTGATGGAAATCTCCCGTCCGCCACTTCGGTAGCGAACCTGCCAGATGCCATTCTCGTAGCTCTGAACAATGCCGGTGTCTTTTTCGATGTGCCGTCGGAAATCTGTCAACGTCGGATGCTCTTTTTTTGTGGCCATCTCGACCACGAAACCCGCCCGCACGTTTTTGCCGGTCAACACCTTTTCCGCGCCGTTGTATAGAACGCACGACATCGCGCCCACCGGAAAGCTTCGGCGGCTGCGAACGCCGTTGCTCTTGACCTTGAGTTCATAGTGGCCGTCGAGCCGGTAATGACAGGTGGGCTTGTACATGTTGAATCCTTCCGTCGCCTCCACGAACCGAAGAGCAGCGAACACCTCGCCTTCCTGAAGATAGAGGACATCCTTGGCCGAGAGCGCATGTGAACCCGCCTGGCGGTCGGCAGGCTTGTCGTTGACGAAGATGCCGTCAGCGTTTGCGGGCAGAAGCAGCAACGGCGCAACGATGGGCACGGCCTTGCCCGACTCCTGAGGCAGCGTCGGCGAATAAAGCATGAGGGCAATGTTGCGGTCCTGAACCACGGCCGCGCCGGTGTGCAGGTGGCTTCTTCCAAGGAAATCGAGAAATTCGCCTTTTGCATCCAAGGGAACGCTCGTGTTGATCTGCGACGAGATGCTCGCCAATGCTTTTTGGCTGGCGATGTCGGCCACCAGCGTGCGGTCTTGCGAGGAATAGTGCGCCCCGCTGGTGCCGAGAGCGTAGGCCGGCTCGAAATACGTGTAGCGATCCTTGCCGTATTGGTGGCCGAACTCGCCGTGCGCGATCGCTTGGAATCCCTCGCCTTCGAACCCGCTGCGAAATCCGTCAACCTCCGGCGCGAGCCATAGCCCTTGATAGACACACCGCTGTTTTTCCCACGCAACTTCGCGGATATAAGCCGGCGGTTCGTAATCGAAGGAAGCGATCCAGCCGGCCTCGCCGCCCTGTTTCTTCTCCTCACTCCGGTCGGCAGCCCCAGTGCGCTCGCCGAAATATTGCCGCACCAAGTTCAGGGCGCCGCCCAAGCCGCCGACATAGTTGTAATTTCGTGAGTTGGCGCCGGTCATCCAATCCTGACTGGGCCAGTAATGGAGCGCCGTGTCGAACCAAAGGAACTCCGCGAAAGCCGCCGCGCGACGGCGCACGCGCGGATTGGCGCTGGCGCTGGCCAGATTGCTCAAGCAGTGCAGATCAACCTTGTAGTAGTTCGGCGCGTTGAATTCCGTGAAGCCGTTGTGGAGCGTGTAATCGCACCACTCGTGAAAGGCCGTATATGCTTTCGCCATCATCGCGCTGTCGCCGGTGATTTCACTGCCGAGCACGAACGCCTCCAGATACATCAACGCGAAATTGGTGTGGCCCATGTTGAAGTTGGTCCGTCGCTGAGGATAGTAGAATCGCTCGATGGCCTTGACCCGATTGGCGATGTCCAGCCGCGCCCGTGCCCGCAACGCCTCCGGCAACTTGGCGGAGTGCAGCCGGTAAAAGATGACAGTCGCTGAATGCGCGAACTTGTCTTCCGGATTCACCGTATCCGATTCGCTTCTCGGCAGCAGCGAATCAAGAACCCGTTGGGCTTCTGCCACACTTGTCGCGTCGCCACGACCATAGAGCGTCAACAAATGGAAATACGTTTCGCGTTTCGAACCCGCCGCCGCGTCCCCCGTGTCAGCGGCGTGCAAAGAGGCCACGCACAGGACAAGGGAAACGAAGCATGCTTTCGGTTTCACGGAAGTCTTCCTGACCATGCCGCGCGATACCAGGCAAACTCTCGCTCGCCCAAAAGCTGATAGACCTTGCTGCTGTCGTGCCCGACACCGGGCACCACCTCGTATTCGTGTTCTATGTTCAATTGCGTGAGGAATTCGTGCAGCGCTTGGTTGTTTGGCAAGAGCGAGTCGTCACTTCCCACAAAGATCCGCACCCTCGTCTTGCCGCGGATTGCGTCCGCGTTACGACGAATCAACGTGGCGAGATCGTTGGCCTCAAAATAACTTTTGGGGGCGGCGAGCATCATCTTCCGGCGACCGCCCTGCGGAGGTTTCAGCGGCCCCCATTCCACCGAATCAGTGAGCGCGCCGGCGCCGACGCTGACGAAGCCGAACAAGTCAGGATGCTTGAAGCCGAGATGCGCCGCGCCGTAGCCGCCCATCGAGAAACCTTCGACGGCCCGCGCCTCGCGTTTCGCAATTGTCCGGTAGGTTTTGTCCACGTGCGGGATCAGTTCCTTGGTGATGACGCTGTCCACCGGCTGTTTGCCGTTCTGGGAATCGCAGTAGAAACTGGCGGCGAGTCCGTTCACGAGCACTGCAATCGTAGTCGGAGCTTTTCCGGAACAAATGTTTTCATGGAGCGGTCTGACGAACACGGCGCCGGCGCGCGGATTGCCGCCGTAGCCGTGGAGGAAATAGACCACCGGATAACGCCGCGAAGAATTCGTTTCGTAATCCGGCGGCAGGTAAATCAAGTAGCTGACCTCGCCGCCGACCAACTCGCTCTTGAAAGTCCGGTAGCGTGTCCCCGCCGGTTCGATGCGGTTCGGATCGAGCCATGCGGTCTTCGGCGCCGGCTCAGCGCCCATCGCCGTAATGGCTGCCAGCAACAGCAAAGCGAATCTGCTTCTGGTCATTGCATGTGTTTCTTTCAGAGGTCGCGGAGCCATGCCCTCACCGCTGGATACTGCGATTCGGGGAACGCGTGCCCTTGTATCTTCAATTCGTGGTAGTCTGCCGCTTGGTTTCCCACCAGTGTGG
>CAZNOK010000271.1:0-5422 GCA_964574605.1 uncultured Verrucomicrobiota bacterium | reverse complement strand
GGTGTAGGTCGCAGGATTGGAGCGCGGCGTGCGGCCGATGGGCGACTGGTCAATCACGATGACCTTGTCCAGTTCGTCAATGCCGACGATGGCATCGTGCGCGCCGGGGCGGTCCTTGGCGCGGTAGAATTTCCGGAAGAGCGATTTGCGGAGAATGTCGTCCACAAGCGTGCTTTTGCCGGAGCCGCTGACGCCGGTAACGCAGGTGAAGAGTCGAAGGGGGATGCGGACGGTGAGGTTGCGGAGGTTGTTCTCGCGGGCACCGCGGATGGTGAGCCAATTTGCGTTTGGCCGGCGGCGCTGTTTCGGCAAAAGAATTTTTAGTTCGCCGCGAAGATACGCGCCGGTGAGACTGCGTGGAGTGGCGAGAATGTCGGCGAGTGTGCCTTGCGCGATGATCTCGCCGCCGTGGATGCCGGCACCGGGACCAAGATCAACGATATGGTCGGCGGTGCGGATGGTGTCTTCGTCGTGCTCGACGATGAGGACGGTGTTGCCGAGGTCGCGGAGGTTCTTCAGCGTTTCGAGGAGGCGATGGTTGTCGCGTTGGTGAAGGCCGATGCTCGGCTCGTCGAGGACGTAAAGGACGCCGACGAGCCCCGCGCCGACTTGCGTGGCGAGTCGGATACGTTGGGCTTCGCCACCGCTGAGAGTGTCGCTCTGGCGGTCGAGGGTAAGGTAGCCGAGGCCAACGTTGAGGAGGAAACGGAGACGGTTGCGGATTTCGCGGATGACTTGATCGGCAATGTGGAGTTCGTGGGGCGTGAGTAGGGGCGACGCATGCGTCGCCCCTACAGACAGTGATTCAACGAACTGAGCGGCGGCTTCGATGCTGAGTCGCGTGAGTTTGATGATGGATTTGCCGGCGACGGTGACGGCAAGGCTTTCGGGACGGAGTCGCGCCCCGCGGCAATCAGGGCAGGGCATGGCGACCATGTAGTGTTGGAGGCGTGACTTGGTGAATTCGCTGGAGGTTTCGTTGTAGAGGCGTTCGAGGTTTGGGATGACGCCTTCGAAGGGTTTGGTCATCTTGCGCCAGGCGCCTTTGCGCCAGTAGGTGAATTCGATTTCGTCGCCACCGCTGCCGTGGAGGAGAACTTTCTGGACGCGTTCGGGAAGATCTTTGAATGGCGCGTCGAGGTCGGCTTTGTAATGTTTGGCGAGGCCGCGGAGCAACATCCGATAGTAGATAATGAGCCGCCGGCCTCCACGTCGCCACGGAGTGATGGCGCCGTCGGCGATGGATTTGGTTTTGTCGGGGACGATGAGGTCGGGGTCGAGAACGAGCTTGGTGCCGAGACCTAGACAGGTGCGGCAAGCGCCTTCCGGTGAGTTGAACGAGAAATGACGCGGCGTGAACTCGCCGTAGCTGATGCCGCAATCGGCACAGGCGTTCAGTGTGCTGAAGAGTCGCTCGGCGCTGTCGGCGGAGAGTGCGAGGAGAAGGCCGTCTCCCCATTTGAGCGCGGTCTCGACGCTGTCAGCGAGGCGTGGACGGATTTTGGGAGTGATGACGATGCGGTCAACGACAAGTTCGATGTTGTGGTTGCGTTTCTTGTCGAGCTTGACCGGTTCGGAGATGTCGAGGATGTCGCCGTCCACGCGGGCGCGGAGAAAGCCTTCGTTGCGGATGCGGGCGAAGACGTCGCGGAACTCGCCTTTGCGGTTCCGAATCAGCGGGGCGAGAAGAGTTAGCGGCGTGCTGCCGCCGAAGGCCAGAATCTGGTCAACGATCTGGCTGGTGGTCTGCGTCGTGATGGGACGACCGCATCGGTGGCAGTGCGGTTTGCCGATGCTGGCGTAGAGGAGGCGGAGGTATTCGTGAATCTCGGTCGTGGTGGCGATGGTGGAACGCGGGTTGGTGGCGGCGGTGCGTTGTTCGATGGCGATGGCGGGGGAGAGACCTTCGATATGGTCAACGTCAGGCTTCTGAAGTTGTTCGAGGAACTGGCGGGCGTAAGCGGAGAGGCTTTCGACGTATTTGCGTTGGCCTTCGGCGTAGATGGTGTCGAAAGCAAGGCTGGATTTGCCGGAGCCGCTGAGGCCGGTCACGACGATGAGGCGGTTGCGCGGCAGGGCAAGGGAGATGTTCTTGAGGTTGTGCTGCCGTGCGCCGCTGATGATGATCGCGTCTTGTGACATGGTCAGTGCGAATTTTGGTTTGAGTTCAAACGGCGCAGTCTAGCAAAGCCGCCCGCAAATCCCAGAACAAACAGCAGAGGTTTCACGATTGACTTTGGGGGAGGCAGAACGTATCTAACCCTCGTTTTCTATGGAACGCAAGCCGAGTTCGATGAGACGCCGCTGTCGTGTGCGGCAAACCCTCGAACTGACAAAATAAAATGGAACGAAAGACTTTAGATCAACGCGAACAAATGACCGAACTGGAGCGACTACGCCACTCCTGCGCGCACGTCATGGCTGCTGCCATCGCCAAGCTCTGGCCTGACGCCCAATTTGCGGCAGGACCAGCGGTCGAAAATGGTTTTTACTACGATGTTGAACTATCGCACCGGATCACGCCGGAGGATTTCCCGAAGATTGAGGCCGAGATGAAGGCGCTCACCAAGGCCAACGCGCCGTTCGAGCGTGTCATCGTTTCCCGCGCTGAGGCGCAGAAGTTGGCGGAGACCGGCCGCTTGGGAGCGAACACAGAGCGCAACGTTCCCAGCAAGTTCAAGCTCAACTTGCTCAACGACATTCCCGAAGGCGAAGAGATTTCCTGTTACCGCAGCGGCGAGTTCCTCGACCTCTGCGCCGGACCGCACGTCATGCGGACGGGCAACATCCGCGCGTTCAAGCTCACCACGGTCGCGAGCGCCTACTACAAAGGCGACGAACGGAACCCGCAACTCCAGCGCATCTACGGCACCGCGTTTCCGAACAAGACGGGACTCGACGCCTACTTCACGATGCTCGAAGAAGCCAAGAAACGCGACCACCGCAAGCTCGGCGCCGAGATGGGCCTCTACGTGATGGACACCGAGTATGTCGGCCCCGGCTTGCCATTGTGGTTGCCAAAAGGCGCGGCGATCATCGAGGAACTCGAAAAACTCGCCAAGGAAACCGAGTTCGCCGCCGGTTACGTGCGCGTCAAGACGCCGCACTTGGCAAAAGAGAAGATGTATCTCACCTCCGGGCATCTGCCGTATTACGCCGACGCCATGTTCCCGCCGATGGAACTGAAGGAAGATGCTGGGGGCAATGAAGTCGTCGAGCGCTATTACATGAAAGCGATGAACTGTCCGCACCACCACCGGATTTTCGCGGCGGAGCAGCGGAGTTATCGGGATCTGCCGTTGCGGTTGGCGGAATACGGTTGCCAGTACCGATACGAGAAGTCCGGCGAGTTGTTTGGCTTGATGCGCGTCCGCTCGCTCAACATGAACGACGCGCATATCTACTGCGCGCCGGAACAGTTCGCGACGGAGTTCAACGCCGTCAATGAGATGTATTTGAAGTATTTCAAGATTTTCGGCCTCGAAAAATACGTGATGCGTTTCAGCACCAGTTCGCCGGAAGGACTTGGCAAGAAGTATGTGAACGAGCCGGAGTTGTGGAAGCAGACGGAAGACATGGTGCGCGAAGTCCTCAAGGCCAACAAAATCAATTTCGTCGAAGTGCCAAACGAAGCGGCGTTTTACGGGCCGAAGATTGATGTGCAGGTCTGGAGCGCCATCGGACGCGAGTTTACCATCGCCACCAACCAAGTGGACTTCGCCGTGCCGAAACGATTCGGTCTGACCTACCGCGACAAGGACAACACCGACAAGACACCGCTCTGCATCCATCGCGCGCCGCTCGGCACGCACGAGCGATTCATCGGTTTTCTCATCGAGCATTACGCCGGCAATTTCCCGCTCTGGCTCGCGCCGCAACAGGTGAGCGTCTTGACGATTGGCGAGGACGCGGCGGTCGTAGAGTTTGCTCGCGGTATCGTGAATGAATTGCGCGCTGCGATGGTTCGTGTGGACGCCGATTACGGTTCCGACAAGATCAACGGTAAAGTCCAGCGCGCCGAGCAGGCCAAAGTCCACACGATGTTGGTCGTCGGTCCGCGCGACGTGCAAGCGGGCGCCGTTAGCGTCCGCGTGCACGGCAAAGGCAACCAAGGCGTGAAGCCGCGGGCGGAAGTGATTGCGAACATTTTGCAGGCAATCCGCGAACGATGGACGGAATCCACACAATCGAGCAGCTCGAAGAGCGCCTGAGCGAGCCAACACCCGGCGTGCTCGAAGTGTTACGCCAATGTCCGGGTGACATCGCCGTGCTGGGTGTCGGCGGCAAAATGGGGCCGACTCTTGCGCGCATGGCTCGCCGCGCGCTCGACCAACGCCACCGTGTGTTTGGCGTTGCGCGATTTTCTGCGGGCAACCTGCCCGCGCAGTTGCAACGGCACGGCGTCGAGCCGATTCGCTGCGACCTGTTCGACCGCGACGCTGTGCAACAGTTGCCGGACGTGCCGAACATCATCTTCATGGCCGGACAGAAGTTCGGCACGAGCCAAGGACCGGAATTGACATGGGTGATGAACACACTGGTTCCAGCGAATGTTGCAGACAGATACCGGCAGGCGCGCATCGTGGCGTTCTCGACCGGCTGTGTCTATCCGCTGGTGCCCGTCGCGAGTGGCGGTTCGCGCGAGACCGACGAGCTTGGTCCTCCGGGCGATTACGCCAATTCCTGCGTTGGCCGCGAGCGTGTGTTCACGTTCTGCTCGAAACGAAACGGCACGCCGGTCGCGCTCTTCCGATTGAACTATGCGATTGATCTGCGCTACGGCGTGTTGCTTGACGTCGCGCTCAAAGTGTGGCGTGGTGAGCCGGTGGACGTGACGATGGGCTACGCCAACGTCATCTGGCAGCGCGACGCCAACGCGGTTGCGTTGCAGTGCCTCGGCCACGCAGCCAGTCCGCCGTTCATCCTCAACGTTACCGGACCCGAAACGATTTCCATTCGAGAGGTTGCAACACACTTCGGCGAACTGTTCGGTCGCGCCGTGCGTGTGACGGGACAGGAGGCGACGACGGCGTGGCTCAGCAACGCGGGACGAGCACACCAACTCTTCGGTCTGCCGTCGGTCGGCGTCGGGCAACTCATCGAGTGGACTGCCGATTGGGTGAAACGCGGCGGCGCAACGCACGGCAAACCGACACACTTCGAGGTGCGCGATGGCCAGTTTTGATTTTCGTGCAGCGTTGCAGCGCGGGCTTGTCATCCCGGCGCATCCGCTGGCGTTGACGGAGCGGCGTCGTCTCGACGAGCGCCGGCAACGCGCGCTGTCGCGGTATTACATCGCGGCAGGCGCGGGTGGGCTGGCCGTCGGCGTGCACACAACGCAGTTTGAGATTCGTGATCCAAAGATCGGTTTGTTCGAGCCGGTGCTGACGTTGGCGGCGGAGGAGATGACACGAAGTGGCAA
>CAZNOK010000270.1:0-5484 GCA_964574605.1 uncultured Verrucomicrobiota bacterium | reverse complement strand
CGGAGTTTGTTGGATTCGATCTCGAGGATCGGACGCGAATCGCACTGGACGGTCTTGTCGAGCGCAAGGTTCCGGTTCGATTGGTAGGCGTTGGTGCCGTCGGCGTTCTTCTCGACCTTGATGATGCCGGCGTAGTTGGATGCAGAACGGTCGCGGAGAACGTTTTTGAAGAGGAGATCGCTCGTGGTGTTGCCGACGCGATGGTGTTGGCGGGTGAACTGAGCCATCTGTTGTCGGCCATCGGCAACACCGGCCCCATACATGAAACTGGTGCCGCCTTCGCCGTTCATAATGCACTGGACGTCGTAACGGGTCAGCGCGCCGCCGAACATGCCGACAACCCAGTCAATCTCGGCGTTGCGTTCGATGTGTGCGCGTTTGAGGGTGAAGTCAAGCGCGCCTGCGGATAGGTTCTGGAAGCTGACGTAATGCAGGCGCGCGCCTTCCTTGACGAACACTTCAGTCAGGCTGGCATGAACACCGGTGCCGGGACCGATGAATTTCTGGACGAGTGTCGCTTCGGCGCCGGGTTCAAGGACAACGAGTGTGCGCGGAAAGGCAGCGGCGTTGTCGCCGGTGAACTCGTAGGTGATTTCGATGGGACGGTCGGCTTTGTGGTTGGCAGGAACATGAAGGAATGCGCCGTGTTGCCAAAGGGCCGACGTGAGCGCGGCGAACTTGTTGGGTTCATCGGCGGGAACGGCGCGTCCGAGGTCCGACTGATCGGCGAGCGGCGCGAGCGTAACACCGGGCGCGGAGTTGAGACTAACGCGGACGGATTCCGTGCGTTTCTCGATGTCGGTGAGGTTGAGCGCGCGGAGATCGAATCGCTGCCAGTCAACGTCACGCCGAGAGGGCAGGGGAAGACTCTGGTAAGTCCGCCAAGCGAGAGCGCGTTGCGAGTTGAGGTTCATCCGACCGAACCCTCCATTTGCAGGCCGATGAGCCGGTTGATCTCGACGGCGAATTCCATCGGTAGTTCCTTGACAACCGGCTCAATGAAACCGTTGACGATCATCGAGGCGGCGTCTTCTTTCTTGATGCCGCGGCTGGTGAGGTAGAAGAGTTGTTCGTCGGAGACGTTCGAGACGGTCGCTTCGTGTTCGACAGTGGCGAGGTCGCCATTGATTTCCATCGTCGGGTAAGTGTCGGAGCGGCTTTGCGGGTCGAGGATGAGAGCGTCGCAATTGACCTGCGCCCGACAGTTGGTGGCGTTCTTGGCGACTTGGACGAGTCCGCGATAGCTGCTGCGCCCACCGTGGCCACTGATGGATTTCGAATTGATGCGGCCAGAGCAGTTCGGCGCAAGGAACACAAGTTTGGCCCCCGCGTCCTGCCACATCCCCTTGTCGGCACTGGCCAGACTGAGGACTTCACCATGAGCACCCTCGCCAATCATGTAGCACGATGGATACTTGACGGTGCGTTTGGAGCCAAGGTTGCCGTCCACCCATTCCATGACGCCGTGGGCGGATATCATGGATCGCTTCGTGACGAGGTTATAGACGTCGGTGGACCAGTTCTGGATGGTCGTGTAACGGCAGCGGGCGCGTTCCTTGACGTAGATCTCGACAACGGCAGCGTGAAGCGAGTTGGTCGTATAAACTGGCGCGGAGCAACCTTCAACGTAATGGCAGAAAGCGTCGTCCTCGACGATAATGAGCGTGCGCTCGAACTGGCCGAACTGTTCGGCGTTGATGCGGAAATAGACCGATAAGGGTATGTCGCACTTGACACCTTTGGGGATATAAACGAACGAACCGCCGCTCCAAAACGCGGAGTTGAGCGCGGCGAACTTGTTATCTTCTGGCGGTATGTTCTTCGCAAAATACTCGCGGAAAATGTCCGGATATTGTTTCAGGCCATCGTCGCAGCTTAGAAAAATGATGCCCTTTTGGGCAAGCGATTCTTGGATGTTGTGATAGGCCATCTCGCTGTCAATCTGTGCACCGAGGCCGCCGAGGAGCTTCTGTTCTTCCTTTGCGATGCCGAGCTTGTCGTAGGTGCGGCGAATCTCGATTGGCACATCCTCCCAACGTCTGGCCGATTTCTCAACAGGACTGACGTAGTAGGTGAACTCGTCGTATTTGAACTCGTCGCGCAGGCCGGGGAGCCACGGTGGGATGCCTTGTTTCAGGAACAGATCGAGACTGCGATGGCGGAACTGCCGCATCCAGTCCGGCTCGTTCTTCACGTCGCACATGTAATCCACGACATCGTGAGACAAGCCTTTCGGCACCGATTTCACGGTTTTGATGTCGTCGTGAAAGCCTTCCTTGTACTCGCGACCGACGGGTAATGGGCTGGGATCGGGTTTGCTCATTTCTCCTTCGTGATCCAATCGTAGCCGTATTGCTCCAAGTGGGCGGCAAGCTCCGGGCCGCCGGATTTGACGAGGCGGCCATCGAGGAGAATATGGACGTAGTCAGGCGTGATGTAACGAAGCATCCGCTCGTAGTGCGTAATGATGAGAATGCCGATATCGGGGCCGCGCAGCTTGTTGACGCCTTCGCAGACAATCCGCAAAGCATCAATGTCGAGGCCCGAGTCGGTCTCGTCGAGCACGGCGAACTCGGGTTCGAGCATCAGCATCTGGAGGATTTCGTTGCGTTTCTTCTCGCCGCCAGAGAAACCTTGGTTGAGGTAGCGGCGCACGAATTTCTCCTCGATGTCGAGGACTTTCATCTTCTGCTGGAGCTTGTCGTAGAAGTCCATCGTGTCGAGTTCCTTGCCTGCGCGGGCGTTGCAAGCGAGCTTCAGGAAGTTCGCGGTACGGACGCCGGGGACCTCGCACGGATACTGGAACGCGAGGAACAGTCCTTTGCGGGCGCGCTCGTCAGTGGAAAGGGTGAGTATGTCTTCACCCTTCAGGAGGACCTGGCCTTGGGTCACGGTGTATTTCGGGTTGCCCATGATGGCATTGGCAAGCGTGCTCTTGCCGGAGCCATTCGGACCCATGATCGCATGGACTTCGCCTTTGCGAACGGTCAGGGTCAACCCCTTGAGGATTTCTCGTTCCTCAATCCGTGCGTGCAGGTCAATGATTTCAAACTTATTGTTCACGTGTCTCCTAAATAGGACGGTTTCTGTCTTATTACGATTTCACTATACGGAGTTGCTGTCAGATGTCAAGAAGCAGAAACTAAAAGTCTAGCGAATGCTCCCGAAGCTGCCCGGTTCATCAAGGAACAATACCGACAAGGCTGGCAGATTTGACCTGCCGCGCCGGTGAAATGTTCCGGAAATGTTCCGGCGGCAGGCGGGGAACGGCGAAACGCTGACCTCCTCGACGGTCAGACGTTACGGTTTACGAACGATTAGCGATGAGCGACGCGCTTCTGCGCGTTCGCTCCATCGCGCCGGTTCGGCTCCTATTTCAACCCCTCTGACAGCCATTCGTGGTACTGTTCCCAGTCCCGCGCTTCAATCATCTCTTCCTCTTCTGGTCGCAATTTTCGATTCTTTATGGCCGCATCCATTCGTTCGGGGTGTTCTGCACCTTCGATTATCGCCTGCGGATCTTCTTTTGCCCCCGCAATATTGATCTTGTCTGGGTCACCAGCGCATAGCTTCAGAATCGCCAAACGAACCCGCTCGACTTGCGGTTCGTCATCGTCTCCGTACCGCTGGAGTTCCTTTTCGATACGCGTCCGCAACGCGGGATTCGGAAACATCACGCCCACTTTTCGCATGACAATTCTTTTAAGTGCTTTCATTGTCTGCCTCCGCCGAACTTATTATTAGGCGACCTAAGATCGTAGAAAAAGGCGACGGACAGTTGTCTAATTCGGCTGGCAGTCGGTCGCGCATTCGCTCGCCTCTGTTGGTCTCCGTAAGTTTCATCTGCGAACGCATGATGCGGGGAGCCGCAGCGTCTTGCAAGCAATTTGCGGCTACGGTCTTCGCCGTGATCCTTTGTTCGGCGCAGGTCTCTGACCGCGCCGGTTCTCGACCGCAGGTCTCCGAATCGGGGGAGACCTTCGGTCAATGACGTGCGAGGTCTGGAGACCTGCGCACAACGAGGATGACAGGATGGCGCGGCATGGCTATTGCGCTTCGATGCTCAGCGTCGCGGTGGGGTCGCAGCCACTCACACGGGTGTATTGGCCGGTGGGATCGTTGCTGCCTTGCCCTTGCTTCTAAATCGCAGCACCGCCAGCAATTCGCCGAGTTCGGCGACGCGGAGCATCCAGCAGCACGCGCCAAACGCGATGACGGCCACGTTGATCGCGGCGGCAAGATTCAGGTAGCGATTGACTGGGAGAAACCGGTTCGTCGCCCACGCGGCGACGGTCATGGCGGCGCTGGCGACGGCGACTTTGGCGGTCGAGAGCAGGAGCGATTTCGCTTCGATTTGCTGAAGCCGTTGGCGCATGTACCAGAGCAGTTGCGCGAAGTTGGTCAGCGCCACCACCGCGGTTGACAACGCCAGCCCCGCGGCGCCCAGTCCAAACTTCCACGCCAGCAGCCAGCAGAGACCGGCGTTGACGAAGATGGAAAACACGGCGACACGGGCCGGGGTGCGGGAATCGTGAAACGCGTAGAACGCCGGTGCCAGCACCTTGAGCGCGGCGTAGCCCGCCAATCCAATCGCGAACGCTTGCAGGCAATGCGCCGTTTGCGTCGTGGCCGCGGCGTCGAATTTGCCGTGCTGGTAGATGACGCCGATGATCGGTTCGGCGAGCACCGCCAGCCCGCACGCCGACGGCAACGAGAGGAACACGGCGAGCCGGATCGAGCGGGCGAGTGTGTCGCGGAATTTGTCGAGGTCGCCCCGTGCGGCAAACGCGCTAATCGAGGGGAGGGTGGCGGTGGCGATGGCGACGCCGAAGACGCCGATGGGGAATTGCATGAGGCGGAAGGCGCAGTTGAGCCAGCTCACGCCGCCGTTCCACGACGACGCAAACCAGTTGTTGACGAAGATGTTGATCTGCACCGCCGCCGCGCCGATGACCGACGGGCCGAGCATGGTGACGATGCGCCGGAAATCCGGGTCGCGCCGGTCAACCACCGCTTCGTACCGGTAGCCGACGCGTCGAAGACTCGGGACTTGGATGAGGAATTGCGCCGCGCCGCCGATGAGGGCGCCGATGCTCACGCCGATCATGGCTCGCGGCCCGAAATGCGGGTCGAGCCAATACGCGAAGCCGACGCCGCCGAGAATCGAGCCGAGGTTGAACATCATCGAGGCACTGGCCGGGATGCCGAACACGAGCTTGGCATTGAGCATGCCCATCGCCAACGCCGCGACCGCCACGAGCAAGAGGAACGGGAACATGACGCGCGTGAGGGTGACGGTCAGTTCCGTTTTGCCGGGAATGTTGGCGAATCCCGGCGCGATGGCGTTGACGATGACCGGCGCGGCGAGAACGCCGACAAGCGTGATGACGCTGAGGACGACGAGCAGCGCGTTGAGGACGAGATTGGCGAGGCGCCATGCCGCTTTGTCGCCGTCGGTGGTGAGTTTGTGCGTGAAGCCGGAGA
>CAZNOK010000269.1:0-5518 GCA_964574605.1 uncultured Verrucomicrobiota bacterium | reverse complement strand
TAAAGTCTGCGGCTACGGGTTCTGTGAGAAGCTTTTAGTTCTTGAAAACGCATATCAATCGCTCCAGTTCCTCTTGTGCTTTGACCAAAGAGCCGCGCGCCGTTGGCTCGGTCGCGAGATTGTTCATCTCAAACGGGTCGTTCTTCAAATCGTATAACTCGTCCATGCCTTTGAGGTCGGTGTATCGAATCAGTTTCCAGCGGTCCGTCCGAACGGCCCGATATCCCATGTTGGTCATGCGGGGAAACACCCTGTCTGACCAATATTCAATCAGGAACGAGCGACGCCACGAGCGCGCCGCGGCAGCGTCGCCGCGCAGCAGCGGGAGGAGCGAGCGGCCGTGCATGGCGCCGGGAATCTTCGCTCCGACGATGTCGAGGAGCGTGGGGGCGATGTCAATGTTCAGCGCGAACGGCTCAATCATCCTGCCTGCCTCCATCCGTCTCGGCCAACGCATGAACAACGGAATGCGAATGGATTCCTCGTACGCGAGCCGGCGTTCGACGCTCAGGCCGTGCTCTCCATAGAAGTAACCCTCGTCGCCGGCGAGAATAATGAGCGTGTCGTCAAGCTGCTGTTGCTCTTCGAGGATGCGAAATATCTCACCGAGTCCTTCATCTACCGACGCCAGCATCCGGAGTCGGTTGCGGATGGTGTCGTCGCTGGTGCCGGTCCTTGCGCCAAGCGGCGGCAAGTCCGCGATCCGCCGCAGCAGTGCCGGTTTGTCGGTCGGCGGTTTGCCATAATTGGCGCGATGCGGAATGCGCGCGCCGGCGTAGAGTCTTTGATGGCGCGCAGCAGGAACGAACTTGCCGGCGCTCGGATCGGAGATGTTGCCGTCGGCGCGTTGCACAAGGTCGGGATGAACGGCCTTGTGCGAGATGTACAACAAGAATGGTTTGGTGTGGGGTCGTTTCAGGAATTGATTCGCAAACCCGTTGAGAATGTCGGTGAAATAGCCGGTGATTCTTGTTTGCTGGCCGTTGACGTTCAATTCGGGATCGAGATAACGGCCCTGTCCCTTGACGCTGACCCAATAATCAATCCCCGGCCGCGCGTTGTCGTCGAGTCCCATGTGCCATTTGCCGATGAATGCCGTTTCGTAGCCGGTGTCGTGCAACAATCGCGGGAACGTGATGAGTTCATGGCTCCGCGCGCTTCGATCAGTGTTGTCGGTGATGCCATGCGTGTGGGCGTATTGACCGGTGAGGAAACTGGCGCGGCTGGGCGAACAGAGCGGGGTGGTGACGAAGGCGTTCTGGAAGCGAACGCCTTCGCGCGCCACGCGCGCGATGTGGGGGACGTTGACGAAGGGATAATCCATCTCGTCCCAGCGCAGATCGTCCACGAGAATGAAGATAATGTTCGGTCTCGCTGTCGCGCCGTCTGCGGCTGAGAGGGCCGTGAGCACACAAACGGCGAAAAGCAGTCGCTTCATGTCAACGACGGCGATTCATCAACGTTTCGATTTCATCCGCCTCGATGGGGATGTCCGCCATCAGGTCAACCGTGCCGCTGTCCGTAATCAGAACATCATTCTCCAACCGGATGCCGAAACCTTCGTCGGGAATGTAGATGCCCGGCTCGACGGTCAACACCCAGCCGGCGGCAAATGGTTGACGCATGGAGCCGACATCGTGCACGTCCAGGCCGAGCGGATGGCCGAGGCCGTGATTGAAATACTTTTTGCAGGCCGGGTTGTCGGGATCCTGCTTCTTCACGTCGCGCGGCTTCAACAAACCCAGCGCGAGTAATTCCTCCGTCATCAACGCCTCGCTTTCCTTCTGCCAGTCGCGGTGCAACTTGCCGGGCACCGCGGCCTTGACCATCGCGCGCAGCACGCGCAACACCGCGTCGTACACCCGCCGTTGCCGTCGCGTGAACTTTCCGCTGACGGGAATCGTGCGGGTCATGTCGCCGTTGTAGTTGGCGTACCTTGCGGCCACGTCGAGCAACAGCAAATCGCCCCTGCGGCAGGGCTGGTCGTTCTGTTCGTAGTGCAGCACGCAGGAGCTGTCGCCCGCGGCGATGATCGGGTTGTAAGCGAATGCGCCGCGGCGACGGATAAATTCGCGGGCAAACTCGGCCTCAACTTCCGCCTCGTTGATCCCCGGTTTCACGACGCGCAACACGCGCAGAAACCCGGCGCGCGTGATGGCGCACGCCTGACGGATCAAGTCCAGTTCAGCATCCGACTTCACCACGCGCAACCGGCGCAGTAAGAGCGCGAGCCGCTGGTAATCGTGAAGCGGATACCGGCTCTGGCAGTCGCGCACGAACCGGTCATCGCGCGTCTCGACTTCCTGCGACGCGCGGCCATGCTCGTTGCGGTTGAGATAGACGTGTTCGCACTCGCACATGAGCCGATGGAAAACGCCGCGGAACTCCGAGAGCCATTTGACCTGCTTCACGCCACTGATTTTCGTCGCCTCTTCCTTGGAGTGTTTGTGGCCTTCCCACACCTTGAGGTGCTCGTTCGGCTCGCGCAGGAACAGGATCTCGCGCAGCTTCTCGTCGAATGCGTTCGGCGCCAGCAGCAGGATGCTCTCCTCCTGCTCAATGCCGGTCAGGTAGAACAAATCGGCGTTCGGATGCATCCGCAGCGTGCCGTCGGCGTTGGTCGGCAGGATATCGTTGGCGTTGACGACCGCGACGGAGTTCGGCAGGAGCAGTGTTTTCAGTCGCTCGCGGTTCTCGACAAACAATTTGGATGGAATAGGCGCGTGTCGCATCGTTATGCCCCCCCAGTTAGCCAACGATTTGCGACGAAAGCAAGTTTGTTTATTGACTCGCCAGCCGGATGAACTCAACGGCCACTTCGACGCCGTCCACGCTGCCGGGGTCAAAACGGAACCCGGTGATGACGCCGCGCCAGCGACGGTTGTCGGCAAGTCGAACACGGATGTCGCGGAACTGACCGTCGCCACGAATCGGAAAATGCACGCTGCTGGCATCACTCTCTTTTGCGTTGGTCGTGCGCCAGAACAATTGACCGTCAATGTCGCGGCTTGCTTTCACCCGCAATTCGAAGAACGGAAACCGCGACGCCCTCGCCTGCACCCGTGGACTGGTGAGGATCGGGTCGCGTCCACGTGTGGTGAACCGCAACGCGCCGTCAGCCACGCGGAAGTTCTCCACATTGCCGCTCCAGCCGAGCGTCTCGGTCGTGAAACTCCACGCCGTCACCGGTGGCTGCTCGACAACATCGTATGGACCAAGCCCGACATCGGCGGGGACGATCTCCGCCGGCTTGCGCGAGCGCGGCGCAAACACTTTGCGGATCGCTTCCAGATAGCCAAAGCCAAACTCACAGTGCGGCTCGATGTAGCTCCCTTCACCCCATTCATTCCACGCCTCGACAAACAACATCTTCTCTTTCTGTTGGTCGAGGAACTTCTTGCAGTCGCGCAAATGGCGCTCGAACAACTCCGGCGTGCGACCCGTGCGAACCAGCGTCGCCTCGCCGTGCCACGGACGCGCATCCCAACCACCGCACACCGGCGGAATCAACGGAAGAACGTTCGCCTTCGCGATGTCGTCCCACGCCTGACGATAGCCATCAATGCACGTCGCAAACGGCGCGCGGTTCGCTGCCGTCTCAACAGCAGTCATGTTGGCACGAGGCCAGTTGTAGCCGCTGACAGCGTCGTAGCCCCAGTCCTTCATCTTCTGTAGGAGATTCGTCCCGTTGTTGATGCAGGCCACCAAATACAACCCGCCAAGGCCGGCGTCTTTGCAGATCTGCCGCATCCGGTCGAACGTCGGTTTGACCTTCTCGGTGCCCATGTCGCGCGCGGGATTCTGCGACGAGAACATCACAACTACCGGTTTGCCTTCAATGGTGAGGTAGTTGGGCCGTTTGAAGTAGTTTTCGATCCAATACTGCGTGAGCTTCTCGAAATCCTCCGGCGAGTGAGAGCCTTGCGAATTGTGATTGGCGTACAGCAGACAGAACTTGATCAAGTTCTGGTAGCGCGCATGAAACAAGCCGTCATGGATTCCGTGTTCAAGATGCCGGTGGCCGCGGTCCCAATACCAGTCGTAAAGGAAGAAGTTGATGCCGTGTTCGACCGCCCATTTGATGTGCCAGTCGGCCACTTCCGGATCGCCCTCGCGATACCAGCCGAGCAATGGCTGGCGTTCGGGATAATCCCGCAACGGCGCCCAACCCGACGCCGTGTACCAGCCAGGGAAATAATATGCGCCGACCAAGTAATCGCTCTTCGCTGGTTTCGGATCGGGAACATAATTCGCCTTGGCCAACTTCGATGGCTCGCGAAACCGGAGCGTCGCCGTCCTCGTCGCCCCGCCGTCCAGTGCGAGCGTCACTGTTGCTTCACCCGGTCGGTCAGCCTGAACTGTCCACGAGAAAGTCTCCGGCACTCCGAACTCAATTTGTTCCGGTTTTGTTCCGGTTTCGATCAGCTTCGCGCCTTGGAGTTCCAACTGCGGCTTCAGCCCGCGCGCCGGCTCGCCACCGCGATTCGTGACGCGCGCTTCGAGCCGCACCGGCTTGCCGCAACGCGCCCACGGGTCCTGCAGACCGAGGAACGTGATTTCAAGGTCGGGCGGACCTTGCGGCTCCGGACCGACCGTCGCCGTCGCGCCGGGCGGCAAGTCCAGCATGACAATCTCGCCGCGCCAGTTTTTGTCGGCGGCCACGTCAACGTTGTATGTGTGCATCCGGCCGTCGGCGTGAATCGGGAAACTAACCCGGTGCAATCCGTTGACGGCGCGGCTGGCAAACGACAACACCGCCGCCTCACCCGTTTTCGCCGCCATCCGCACGCAGACAACCCCGCCATCGTCAGCCTGCAACGACACCTTGCCGGTCGCTGGCCGCTCGACCACGCGCAGCGATTTGATGACGTAGTGACCGGCGTGTTGTTCGGGGAAGTCGAGACGGAGACGGACCAGTTTGCCTTCGGCCTGCCAATACGGTTCGAGACGGTAGGTTTGCCAATCGCCGGCGGTGACGGTGAAATGTGTTTCTTTGCCGGGCGAGAAGCCGCCGAACTTGGTATTCGTCGTGCCCGTCCAGAAAAACTCGCCGGGACCAGTTACATCACTCTTCATCACCAGTTCGATAGATTGCCACGGCGTCGCAGGAAACGCATCGAACGGCGGACTGATTAACATCGAGTCGCCGACTTCCGTCTGGAACTGGAACGCGCCATCGGCAACGCGCACATTCTTGACTCTGCCGGGAGACCAGCGGGCCATTTCTTCCGGCCGCCATTCGCGGACAACGGTCTGCGCGTTGACGGAGGCGGCCAATAATAAACAGAGCGCAATTGCTCTGGCCAGGAACGCCGCCGTCCCGGCGGTCGGAGTCCGGCCCGAAACCGCCGGGACGGCGGCGTTCCTCTCGTTGACCAAAACTTCTAGCTGCACTTCCGTTCTCACCGTCAGACCGCCCACGGACGGCGATAGTCGCGCGTCAACCACTCCGCTTTCGCGGAACGATCGAGGAAAACGAACCGGGCAGGATCCCACTTCAACGATTGGCCGTGATAAT
>CAZNOK010000268.1:0-5580 GCA_964574605.1 uncultured Verrucomicrobiota bacterium | reverse complement strand
AGCGCGCATCTGGCGTGGCACGGTGTGGACCTCAGCGGAGTCGAATGGCAGACCGACAACGGCTCGGAGTTTCTCGAAGACGCCGGCCAGCGCGGTTTGCCCAGCACGGTGCGGGCGTTGGGTAGCGCTCATCATTACATTCCGCCCAAGGCACACACGTGGCAGAGTGATGTGGAGACGGTGCATCGGTTGGTGGAGGATGAATTCTTTGATCGCGAGGACTTTGCCACGGTTGCGGAGTTCTGGGCCAAGGTCACGACCTACTGGCGCTCCTTCCACTTGGCGCGTCCCAACCGCTACAAAGAGTGGCAGGCGCCGTTGGAGATCTTGCGGGCTCGCAACCCGCGGTTGGGGTTGGCGCTGGCCGCGTGGCAACCGCTTGACCTCGGCAGTCTGCTCGGTCAATACTTCCCTCGTTACCCCGCCCAAGGGGGTCACGATGTACCCACCTATCCCTGAAGGCTAGAAACGCATTCTTTTTGCTGGCGCGAGACCGCTCTGTTTGCCTACTCTGTGGCCGTGCGATTGCGGATTCTGGACAAATACCTGCTGCGGGAGTTCGCGTGGCCGCTGCTCTACAGCTTCGACGCGTTCCTGCTGCTGTTTGTCGTGCATGACCTGCTGGAGAACCTCGGCGAGTTCCTCCGCCAACACGCCCGGGTCGGCATGATCCTGCGCTATTACCTGATTGTGCTGCCGGAGCCGATTGTGCTCATCCTCCCGCTGGCGGTGTTGCTCGGCATTCTCTTCTGCCTCTCGATGCTCGGCCGCCACAACGAACTGCTCGCCATGCGCGCCAGCGGCGTCAGCATCTGGCGGCTCGGCCTGCCGTTCTTCGTTGTCGGCGTCATCGCCTCGGTCGCCTCCTTCGGCGTCAGCGAGAGTTTCGTGCCGCAGTCGCGCGAACGGGCGGAATCGTTGAAACGCCAGATGCGCGGCCAGCCTCCGACGCGGAAACTCCAGAACTTTTTCTTCTCGAACGCGGAGGAACATCGCGACTGGTACGCGCGCGAGTTCGACCCGGAACAGAACGTGATGGACGATGTCGCATTCTACGTGCGGACGCCCGACGGCAAACCGTTGATGGACCTCTTCGCCCGGCGAGCCGTGTGGGACGCGAACCAGTGGCGGTTCGAGGACGCGCGCATCGTGCACCCGCCGGCGCCGGATGCGTATGTGGCGGCGACGAATTTCCCGTTTGCCACAGAGACACCGAAACGTCTCGTGATCGAGAGCAAGTTCTACCAGGAAATGACCACGACGGAGTTGCGTCGGTTCGCGCGCGCGTTGCGCAACACGGGGCGTGCGGCACGGCAGGCGCCTTACCTCGTCGAGATGCACGGGCGATATGCGATGCCGTTGACATGCATGATCGTGGTCGTGCTCGGCGTGCCGCTCGGCATGCAGGTCAGCCGGCGCGGCCCAATGCTCGGCGTAGGGCTGGCGCTGCTCAGCGTGATCGCGTTCTTCATCCTGATGCGGCTCTCGCTCCAACTCGGCCAAGGCGGACGCGTCCCGCCGATGGTGGCGGCGTGGTTGCCGAACGCAATCTTCGGCGCGCTCGGCGCGGTCCTACTCTGGCGCGCCCGCTGAGTTGCCGACGATGACGGCCTGCGCGGCAGCGTAGTCCTTGCAGTGGGACAGGCTCACGAAAATCTCCGCGACGCCGCGCTGCCGAGCTAGCTCGACGGCTTTGCCGTGCAGGACAACAAACGGCTCGCCGCTGTCACGCCGGCATATCTCCATGTCGCGCCAGCCGAGTTGCTTGCCGATGCCGGTGCCAAACGCTTTCGAGATGGCTTCCTTCGCGGCGAACCGCGCGGCGAAATGCAGTTCGGCGAACTTCATGCTCCGGCAGTAGGCGATTTCGCCGGGCAGGAAACAGCGGTTCACGAACCGGTCGCCGAATTTCTCCAGCGAGTCGCGGACACGGCCAGTCTCGACGATGTCAATGCCGGTGCCGAGCACACTCATCCGGGATAACCCTTCATCGCCGCGAGCATCTCGGCGACGGCCTGACGCAGTCCGACGAACACGGCCCGCGAAATGATCGAGTGGCCGATGTTGAGCGTCTCCATGTGCGGCACGGCAAATGTTCCGGAAATGTTCCGGTACGTCAGCCCGTGCCCGGCATTCACGCGCAGGCCGAGTTCGTGCGCCAGATCGGCGGCCGCGATGAGCCGTTTGACTTCGACGGCGTTGTCGGTGGCGTTGGCGTAGGCGCCGGTGTGAAGCTCGATGAACTGTGCGCCGGCGGCGGCACTGGCGCGGACTTGTCTGAGGTCGGGCGCGATGAAGAGGCTGACGACGATGCCGGCTTTGCGGAGCCGGGCGATGGTGCGCGGCAGCGATTTACCGGTGACGTTGAGACCGCCTTCGGTGGTGACCTCGGCGCGACGTTCGGGAACGATGCAGACTTCGTCGGGCTTGAGCGCCTCGGCGATGGCGACGATCTCCGGCACGTCGGCCATTTCGAGGTTCATCCGGGTGCGGATGGTTTTGCGGAGCGTCTGGACATCGGCGTCCTGAATGTGACGGCGGTCTTCGCGAAGGTGGACGGTGATGCCGTGCGCGCCGGCGGCCTCGGCCTCGGCGGCGGCAAAGACGGGATCAGGCTCGGGCAGCATGCGGTCGTGGCCGGCTTTGTAGCGGGCCTGTCGGAGCGTGGCGACGTGGTCAATGTTGACGCCGAGTTGGAGCATGGCGATAGGGTACACGCGGGAAGCGATGGAGGCAATAAGAAGTCGGGGCGGGTGTTGCCACCCGCCCCGACGAGGTTTTCGTTTTGTTGGCGATCAGTTCAGGCTGACATTAGTCTGTCGCAACGCTTCCGCGATGGCCCTGTTCCAGCGGTGCTGTTTCCAGCCCGGGAAGTGTTTGGCCATCCATTCGCGGGTGGCGCGTTCCATTCCGATGTCTTTGCCGGTCTTCTCGCTTTCGATCCATTTGTACTTGTTGATTTCCTCGAGCTGGGATCGAACAATTTCAGCCAGAGGGTTTCGTGTTCGCTTCTGCAGCGTCATAGTTAACCCCCTCCTTGAGGGTTAAATCGCGGGGAATATAGCCGAAAACCACGGAAAATCAAACGGCCCGCAGGTGACAATCTGGCAACATCGCACTCGCTTGGCCAGCAATGGCTTGCGTGAGGGGAAAGCCTCCCGTATTGTGGCGGCGATGCGACAGGACTGGTTCCAAGCGAAGTTGAAGGCGCACGCCGAGAAAAGCCTCGCGGTCAAACCCGGCGCGAAACGCTCGGAAGTGATCCGCCTTTACAAGCAGTTCCTGAAGGTCGAGACCCACCGCCTGTTGATCGAACACCGCGGCGGCGGCGGCGGCCGCGAGGTGGCGCAAGGTCGCGCGGTGGTGCTGGACACGTTGCTGCGGCACGTGTTCGATGGAACGCCAGTCCCGATTTCGCTGATTGCCACCGGCGGCTATGGTCGCGGCGAACTGAACCCGTTCTCGGACATTGACGTGATGTTCCTGCACGCCAAGCTGCCACGTGCCGACCTTGCGGCGGTGGTCGAGAAAGCGTTGTACCTGTTGTGGGACATCGGTTTGAAGGTTGGACATTCCACGCGGACGATTGACGAGGCGGTCGAGCAGGCCAACGTCGACATGCAATCGAAGACCGCGCTCATCGAGTCGCGGCTCATTGCCGGCGACGCGGCGCAATACGAGCGGTTTCGCCAGACGCTGGTCCGCAAGTGCGTCCGCGGCCACGAGGCCGACTACATCGCCGCTCGCATGGAAGACCAGCGCGACCGCCACGGAAAATTTGGCGATTCGGTTTACATGCAGGAGCCAAGCGTCAAGAATGGTTGCGGCGGTCTGCGCGACCTGCAGAACCTGACGTGGATGGCGTTTTTCAAATACGGCGTGCTGACACTGGATGAACTCCGCGAAAAAGGTTTTCTCGAACGTGCCGAGCAGCGCGATCTCGAACGCGCCTACGATTTCATTCTTCGCGTCCGCACTTCACTGCACTACCTCACTGGGCGAGCCTGTGACACCATCAACCTCAGCCTCCAGCCGCAGGTCGCCGAGGAGTTCGGCTATCGCCACCGCGATGTATTGCGTCGCACCGAAGCGTTCATGCGCGACTACTACACCCATGCGCGCAATATCTTTCTTCTCACCAACGCCCTCGCAGAACGCATGGCATTGACGGAGCCTTCGCGCCTCACCGCGCTCCTCGACCACCGCGTGCGGAAGACCGAGGAGTTCGACGGCTTCGTTCTCCGCAACGGCGTCCTCAACGCCGTCTCCCGCACCATCTTCAAGGAGACTCGCCAGCGTCTGCTCCGCGTTTTCCTCCATGCCCAGCAGCGCAACGCCGTGCTTGGCCCCGAGTTGCGCACGTTGATCCGCCAGAACCTGCGCTTCGTGGACCGTGCGTTCCAGCGCGCAACCGAGACGCGCGACACGTTCCTCGCCATCCTCCAGCGCAAAGGCCAGGTTGCACGCATCCTCCGCCTGATGCACGAGACCGAGTTCCTCGGCAAACTTCTTCCTGAATTCGGCAATCTCACCTGCCTCGTCCAACACGAGTTTTTCCACCGCTATGCCGCCGACGAACACACCCTGCGCGTCATCGAGCATCTTGACCGCATCATTGATGCCGTCGAACCGCCGCACGCCGCCTACAAAAAAGTTTTCCAGAACTGCGACCACGCCGACGTCCTCTACCTTGCCATCCTCCTGCACGACGTCGGCAAGGCCGCCAACGTCCCGCGCCACGCCGAGGCCAGCCTCAAGGCCGCCCGCAACGTCGCTGCCCGTCTCCGCCTCAGCACCGACGAGACCGGGCACCTCATCTTCCTCGTGCGCGACCACCTCAAGCTCGCCATGCTTTCCCAGCGCCGCGACCTCGACGACCAGGCGACCATTGACGCCGCCGTCCGCGTTGTCCGCGACGAATCCAACCTCGACCTCTTGATACTGTTGACCTTCGCCGACTCCATCGGCACCGGCCCGAAAATGTGGACCGACTGGAAACAAGCCTTGCTCTGGCAGCTTTACAACCACACCAAACAAACCCTCGCCGGTCCTGAGCGCGCCCGCAATATTCTCTCGCGCCGCATCGAACAGCTCTACAAGGAAGTCAGCACCAAGCTCAAAGGCGAACTGCCGCTTGAAGAGATCTATTCCCATTTCGAGTTGATGCCCGCCAGCTACTACATCAATACCAACCCCGACGAAATCACCCACCACCTTAGCCTCGTCCGGAAGTTCCTCATTCGCCAACTCGAAGCCGACAAACCTGAAGACACACTCACGCCCATCATCGAATGGGAATCGTTCCCCGCCCAGAGCCACTCGCGTCTCTCCCTTTGCACGTGGGACCGCGTCGGACTCTTCTCGAAAATCTGCGGCGCGCTCACCTCCGCCAACCTCAACATCCTCAGCGCCCATATTTACACCCGTGGCGACCAAGTCGTGCTCGACTTCTTCGACGTCTGCGACCGCAACCTCGCCGCCGTGACCGACGAAAAAGCGCGCCGTGCCGCCGAGGCTGCGCTCATCGGAGCGCTCACCAATTGCGCCGACGTTGACTTCGGTCACCTTCTCGCCAAGATG
>CAZNOK010000267.1:0-5587 GCA_964574605.1 uncultured Verrucomicrobiota bacterium | reverse complement strand
GAAATATCCCAACAGCACAGGCGCGGAGGCCTGTGCTACCAGCCCGAAATTTAAATACGGACGGCGTTGGAATTCACCACCCGGTTGTGCGCAGGTCTCTGACCGCGCACCACTCAGGACCGAAGGTCTCAGAGTGTGTTTGAAAATCCGAGTTGAACAGGCGTCTCGCCTGTTCCGTCATGGAAACTGCAAGGAGAACAGGCGAGACGCCTGTTCAACACCGCCACTCTACGAATTTCACGGCGCGGTCGAAGACCCGCGCCGAACAACGAAGCGGTGTTGACTTCGTTTCGTCGAAACCCTACGGTTTTGCCTGCAATGAGAAATGTGATGAAAGCGAAGTGGTCGTATTACGGCGTGGCAGTTGTTTCACTGGCGATGGCTGTTTGCCTCCAAGGTTCTTCTTTCGCCAAGGAAGCGAAGAAGAGTTCGCTTGCGTGGCGGGAGGAGGCGGTCAAGTATGCCCGCATCCTGTCGCGAGTGAAATGGACGCCGGTCGCCGGAGAAATGCCGAAGCGGCGTGGCGGTTATTTCGAGCAAGGAACCGAGTATACCGGAGTTCCATATTCGAGCGTCAAGGCGGTGGGCCGGTTCATCGGCTTCGACATCTATCTGAAGACGTTCCTGGCTGCCGTTGAGAATCCCCATAGCGTCCTTTATACCGAGAACCTTTCCGGCACGGTTTCCAACGCCGCTACCTACTACGGCACGGTTTGTTCGGCGTTCACCGGCTACGCCTTGCAGTGCGCCAATCCCTATCGAAGCTCGCACCACGGCCCGGAGTTCCGCAACGGCGTCGTTCTCGTCGAGCCGCAATCGGCTCAGGCCGCCGAAGCGGGGAATGTCATTTATACGCCGCCTGCCAAGCCCGGTGGAGGCTCTCACGTGGAACTTGTCACCGAGGTCGAACGAACCGGAGACCGCGTCACGGCCGTCCGCGTCGAGGAGAGCACGCCGCCGACCACTCGAAACACCCTTCGCAGCGCCTCGAACTTCGATTCCCATATTTCATCCCGGAACCGCAAACTGTATCGGATCACCGACTTCGATGCCTGGCGCGGACAGAACAAGGCGGAATCGTTCCTGTTTCCAAACTACAAGGAGGATTCCGCGACGCCTGCTATCAATCGAGTTCTGTTGCTCGACCGTGGAGACTGGGTTCCGTATTACCGGGACCAGCCCGTGAAATTCAATGTCATGGACAAGGACTCCAAAGGCGTCAAATCCCTCGTCATCAAGCGTGGCGATACAGTCATCGAGCAGATCGCCGTGCAACACCGGGGCATAATCGAACGCTTGCTTCCCGTCTGCGGCGATTACACGGCGCATTGCGTCATGAGCGACGGTTCCCTGAGCCAAGCGTGCGAGTTCTCCGTGTGCGATCTGGCGTTCAGCCTACCCGTCAAGGTGCCGAGGCGGGGCCAACCGTGGGAAATCACCTTCACCGCCAGCAACCTGAGCGTCATTGTCGTGCATCTCATGAACCCCAAGTCCCCCTACGAGCGCCACAGCCTTTGGCTTACCGACCAAGACCGCCGGCGTGGGAAAGTGACGGTTCCCGCCGGCCTGCTTCGGGATGCAGGCCTAGTGCAGGTGTGGGTCGTTGGTGAAAACAAATACGGCAGACTGACCAAGGAACAAGAAGTCGTCATCGCCGAATAGTGTCCGTAGAAGAGCAAGTTCACCCCTCCGCAAAACCGAATTCTCATCAGTCAGTCAGTTCACCGGAAGCACTTCCACAACTCTTCGGCGAAGAGGCGATGGCCGCGGTCGTCGGGATGATTGATGGTGTTGTGCAGCAGCGTCAGGTACGGCAGACCTTCCTTCCAGAGATGTTCCCAACGCGCGGCAGCGTCGGCAAGCGCCACGTTGTGTTTGTCGGCAAACTCGCGTAACGCCAGCACGTAGGGGCGTTTCTCCGCCTCACGCATGTTCTGGAAGCCCATCATCTTGAACATGGTGAAGTGCGGCGTAATCAGAATCACTTCCGCGCCAATTCTTCCCAATCGCTTGAGGATATCGCTGTAGGTTTCCTCGACCATCGCTGGCGACAAGCCAGCGTCGTTGACGAACTCGATAGTCACCAAGTCCGGCTTCGCCGCGAGGATGCGCTCGAAGCGTGCTGGGTTCTTCTCGCCTTGCAGTCCGCGATAGGGAAACTTTTCCGGGAACAGCCATTGCCGGCTGTTGGAGCCGCCGGCGCTGATATTCTGCACATCCAGCTTGGCCTTCGGAAACCGCTCACGCAGCCCGGCGGCGAACACGTCCACGTAGCGGAACTCTGGCACTGACGCATTTCCGCCGGCTGTTACGGAGTCGCCCCAGCAGACAATCGTGACCGACTGCCCCGCTTTGAGCTTCGCCAGCGTTTTCGGGATCCGGCCCGGCGTGGGGCGCGTGACTGCCTGCGCTGCGGTTTCGGTGATCGGGTAAGTCTCCTTGGCGTGATTGTTGACGAAAACGTGTGCGACTGCGCGGCAACCGGCATCCGGAGCCGGCGGTACTGGCGCGCTGATGTGAGGGACGCCGGGTTTCAATGTCTCTTTGCCGTCTGCGCCGACTTGAATCGTGTCCATTCGCAGCAGCGAGTAACGATAGCTGGCATACACGGTGTCTTGGGCAGTGACACAACTCTGCGTGCCGAGGCCGACGTGTCCCCACGCGGCGTCAACGAGATAGTCGGCGCCTTCCTTGAGAAGTTCACCGCCCGGCGTGCGACGAATTTCGAGCGATCCGGGCACGAATGAACCGCACGCGTTGACATCGCGCGCATTGCAAGCGCGCAGCCGCGTGCCTTTTGCCCAGCCGACGGGTTTGTCCACGGAAAGGTTCACCGGTTCGTTGGTGACTGAGAGAATCGGCGCGGGTGCCGGCAGCAGAAGGGCAACGAGAACAATTACGCAGAACATGACACACCGAGGTCAATAGGTGATGGCGGCGAAGACGGGAAAATCTTGGAGCCGTTCGCGGCCTTTGAGGAACGAAAGCTCGATGAGGAAATCCAACTCAGCGACGGTGCCGCCGAGCTGTTTGACAAGATTGCAGGCTGCCATCGCGGTCCCGCCGGTGGCAAGGAGGTCGTCCACAATGATGACGTTGTCGCCGTGTTTGATGGCGTCCACGTGCATCTCGGTGGTTTCGCTGCCATATTCGAGGGTGTAGCTGGTGACAACGGTTTTCCACGGAAGCTTGCCCTTTTTGCGGATTGGGATCATGCCGACGCCGAGTTTATAGGCGACAGCGCCGGCGAAAATGAAGCCGCGCGCGTCAATGCCGATGACAGCGTCCACTTTCTTGCCTTTGTGCCGGTCGGCAATGGCGTCCACGGCGGCACGAAAGAGTTTGCCATTTTGAAGGACGGGCGTGATGTCCTTGAAAAGGATGCCTTTCTTGGGGAAATCGGGCACGTCGCGAATGGCGGCTTTGAGGTGGTCGTACATGGCTAGTCGTTCTTGGGTTTGTCCTGTTTTTCCATGAGGCGGCGCAATTTCGTCAGCGCGATGTTCTGAATCTGGCGAATGCGTTCGCGGGTGACTTTGAATTGTTTGCCGACTTGTTCGAGGGTCAGCGGTTTGTTGCCGTCGAGGCCGAAGCGGAAGGTTAGGATTTCGGCCTCGCGCGTCTCGAGTTCTTCGATCAGCTCGCGGATGTCTTCACGCAGCGTTTTGTCGAGGAGCATCTCGAATGGGTCGGCGGCGGCTTCGTCGCCGACAATCTCGCTGAACTGCGTGTCCTCGTCCTCGCCGATCGGAGCGTCAAGGCTGGCGGGACGGACGCTGATGGTGCGGAGTTGGGAGACTTTGGCGACGGGCATGTCGAGCTTGGCGGCGAGTTCGTCGTCGGTCGGATCGCGGCCGAGTTTTTCGCTGAGGTTATGAGCGGCCCGTTTCATCTTGCTGATCTTGTCCACGAGATGAACAGGCAGGCGGATGGTCTTCGCTTGATTGGCGAGGGCGCGCTTGATGGATTGTTTGATCCACCACGCGGCGTAGGTCGAGAGCTTGCCGCCTTTCTTGGGATCGAACCGTTCGACAGCCTTCATCAGGCCGATGTTACCTTCGCTGATGAGGTCGAGCAGGGGCAGGCCGAGGTTGGAGTAGTCGTGCGCGATCTTCACGACGAGGCGCAGGTTGGCCTTGATCATCTGGGCGCGCGCTTCCTTGTCGCCTTTCTTGATGCGGGCAGCGAGGCGGACTTCATCCTTCGGCGTCAAGAGTGCGACTTGGCCGATCTCACGGAGGTAAATCTTGATGCTGTTCTCGCTCTCGCGATCGTAGGGACTTGGCATGCGCGCTGAAAATAATTGAACGTGAGCGAGCGGTGCAAGCCAAAAGAATGGGGGCGCAACTTTCGCTGCGCCCCCATCGAGTGGTTGGACGGACTGTTTAGCTCTTCAACGCCGCTTGCGCGGCGGCCAGCCGGGCAATCGGCACGCGGTACGGCGAGCAGCTTACGTAGTTCAGCCCGCTCTTGAAGCAGAACTCGACGCTGGCGGGATCGCCGCCTTGTTCGCCGCAGATGCCGATCTTGAGTTTGGCGTTTGTCTTGCGGCCTTTCTTGACGCTCATCTCGATCAACTGGCCCACGCCGTCCTGGTCAATCGTCTGGAACGGGTCGGCCTTGAGCAGTTTCTTGTTGAGGTAGTCCTCCATGAAACCGCCGATGTCGTCGCGGCTGAAACCGAAGCCCATCTGGGTGAGGTCGTTCGTGCCGAAGCTGAAGAACTCGGCGACCTCGGCCATTCGATCCGCCAGCAACGCGGCGCGCGGAATCTCGATCATCGTGCCGTAGGGCACGCTGAGCTTGACGCCGGTCTTGGCCGTCACTTCGGCGAGGACTTTGTCGAACAACACCTTGTGGTGCTTCAACTCGTTCGCGTCGCAGGTGACCGGGATCATGACTTCGGGCTTCGCCTTCTTGCCGGCCTTGATCAACTCGGCGGCGGCTTCGAAGATCGCCCGCAACTGCATCTCGCTGACTTCGGGATACGTCACGCCCAGGCGGACGCCGCGATGACCCATCATCGGGTTGGACTCGTGCAACGATTCGCCGCGTTTCTGGACATCTTCGAGCGTGATGCCGATGCTGGCGGCGAGGTCCCGCTGTTTCTCTTCGCTCTGCGGCACGAACTCGTGCAGCGGCGGATCGAGCAGGCGAATGGTGACCGGCAGGCCTTCCATCGCTTCGAGCGTGCCTTTGATGGATTTCTTGACGTGCGGGAACAACTCGTCGAGCGCCACCTTGCGCTCGGCGACGTTCTTACTGAGGATCATCTTGCGCAGCGCGAACAACGGCGCGTCGCTGCCTTTGCCGTAGAACATGTGCTCGGTGCGGAACAAGCCGATGCCTTCCGCGCCAAACGCGCGCGCCAGCTTCGCGTCCTCGGTCGTATCCGCGTTGGTGCGGACGCCGAGTTTGCGGTACTTGTCCACGATCTTCATGAACTGCTGGAACCGGGGATTCTCGGAGGCCGAGATCATCTTCATCTGGCCTTCATAGACATAGCCCCTGCTGCCGTTCAGCGACACGAAGTCGCCTTGCTTGAACGTGTGCCCGTCCACCTTCAATACCCGGGCGACCACGTCCA
>CAZNOK010000266.1:0-5685 GCA_964574605.1 uncultured Verrucomicrobiota bacterium | reverse complement strand
GCTCGACCTGATGCCGACGTTGCTGGCCGCCGCGGGCGTCAAGGCGCCGGAAACTCTCGTCGGCACCGCGTTGCAACCGTTGCTGCGCGGCGAATCGGGAAACGACTGGCGCGAGTTTTTGTTCACGGAAATGAACTTCCACGAGCCGCAGATGTTTCGCGGCCAGCGCAGTGTCCGTGACGCGCGCTACAAACTGCTGTTGAACCTCGTGCCGACCGACTACGGTTCCTGCGCCAAGGAACGACTCGATCTTGCGGCCGGCGGTGTGAATCTTGCCAGCCTGACCCTCGGTAAACTGCCGCCGGTCGAGTTGTTCGATCTTCAAGTTGATCCCGACGAAACACGCAACCTCGCCGATGATCCCGCGCACGCGGCCACACGCCAAAGGCTCGAAGCCGCCCTCCAACGCTGGCGCGAGAAACGCGCCGACCCGCTCCTTGACCCCGCGCGACTCCAGCGTTGGAAGGACGCCCGCGCGCGTTGGGAAAAACCGTCTGGCATCGTCCACATCCCGGAAGCTGAACTGGAGTTATTGAAATGAAAAGAATCTTCCTGTTTCTCTTTGTGTTCCTTGTGCCGTTTTGCAGCCACTCCAAACCCAACATCGTCGTCATCCTCGCGGATGACATGGGCTTTTCTGACGCCGGTTGTTACGGAGGCGAGATTCAGACGCCGAACCTTGACCGGCTCGCCGCGGACGGGCTGCGCTTCTCGCAGTTCTACAACTGCGCGTTGTGCGGGCCGTCGCGCGCGGCGTTGATGACGGGACTGCACCCGCACCAAGTCGGGATGCTCAACTGGACGGGAAAACTGAACAACCGTTGCGTGACGGCGTTCGAGTTGTTGAAGCGCGCCGGCTATGCGACGTATGCGGTGGGACGACTCGACATGGTGACAGCCGACGACTGGCATGATCCGGCGTGCATTGCCCGTTATGTGGACCGGTTTTCCGGCAGCGGCGGCAGCGGCACCGGACCGGGGCATTATTTTTATTCGGTGCGAACGTCACGATATATGCGCGACGGCAAGGTGTGTCCGCGAGCGTCGGAAGGCACCTACAACACCGATTTGATTACGGATTCCGCCGTTGAATACATCACGGAGGCCGCGACAAAATCGAAGCCGTTCTTTCTCTACGTCGCCCACTACGCGCCGCACTGGCCGCTTCACGCGAAAGAGCAAGACATGGCGAAGTATCGCGCCCTCTACGGGAAACTCGGCTGGGACGAGGCGCGCGCGCAACGCCATAAACGACTGATCGAGTTGGGGTTGATCAACAAGAATTGTCCGCTCTCGCCGCGCGACAAGCGCGCAGTCGCATGGCAGGACGCGCCGCACAAGGACTGGGAAGCTGAGCGGATGGCCGCGTTCGCCGCGCAGGTGGATGCGCTCGACCAAAGCGTTGGTCGCATCCTCAACGCGCTGCGGCTTTCGGGCGCGGACAAGAACACGCTGGTGTTGTTTCTCTCCGACAACGGCGCGTCCAATCAAGCGTGGGGCAAGCCGTTGGACAAGCCCGGCGAAACGTGGCGGCTTGACGGCACGCCCACGCGCCTCGGAAACACGCCAGACATTCCGCCCGGTCGTCCCGACACATTCGTCACCGCCGGGTCGGCGTGGTCGAACGTGTCGAACACACCGTTCCGTGAACACAAGAACACCAACTTTGAAGGCGGCATCGCCACGCCATTGATCGTGCGCTGGCCGGGCATCGTCAAACAAGCCGGCGCGATCACACACGAGATCGGACACATCACGGACATCATGGCCACTTGTCTCGATGTCGCCGGTGTTTCGTATCCGACTGAGTTTAATGGTCGCGATGTGTTGCCGCTCGCAGGCAAGAGTTTGTTGCCTGTGCTCAAGGGTGGCAAGCGCGATGGCCACAAGACGCTCTGTTGGGCGACTTCGGGTTGTCGGGCCGTCCGCGAAGGCAAATGGAAACTGGTCGCGGCAAAGGGCGGGGCGTGGGAGCTTTACGATTTGGAAGCCGATCGCGCGGAGATGAACGATCTTGCGGCACAACATCCGGACCGCGTCGAGGCGATGGCAAAAGCATTCGAGGCATGGAGCGGAAAAACGGCGAGAAAGAAATGAACTCCTTCAAAACCGGACCGTGTGTGTGAATAGATTCTCGATCAACGCCCGCAAAGGCGTCTTCAGCTTTGTGTCGGAAGACGCGCCGGTGGTGGGAATCGTGGATGCGCGGCTCGGCTTGGAACTCAACGGCGCAACCTACTGGTCCACTCAGGCGGACAGCATTCGCAGCAGCGGGTTGCTCGACGGAGCGGTCGTTCCGGGCTGCACCAGCGTCTTGCATGTCCAGTTTGACCGGGAAAATGTTGATTGGATTGTGCTGTTGTCGTTGTCCGCCGACGGAACCAAGGCCAGCATTTCATCGGTCATCAAGAATAGATCATCGAAATCTGTGCGGCTCGGCAAATGCTGGCTGGCGCACGCAACGGGCGGCATGGGGAAGGTCGCGCTCGGCAGCAGCAGCGGCGCGACCGTGGTGCTCGTTTGTTCGGGAACAAGCGGGCCGACAATGGTGAAGAAAGTCAACTCGCGCGGCAACCGGCACAAGACGAAGACGATTGCCCAACTCTACAACCCCGTTTCCGTCCGCGCGTTCCAGTCGGGTTTCGCGACGTTGGACCGCGTGGACACCGAACACGAGGTCACGTGCTCGGCCAAGGGTGAAACCATCGGCATCAGTTCGTTCTGCAACTTTGGCGGATTCGATCTTCCCGCCGGTCAATCGGTCGAAAGCGAGCGGTTGCTTTTGCAAACAGGAGGCGACCCGCACGCGCAACTGGAAGCGTGGGCGGACGCCGTCGCTGCGCATTATCAACCGCGCCTCTGGCCAAAGACGCCGACGGGCTGGGTGGGATGGTCATGGGTGGACCCGTTCAACGTCGAACGATACGAGGACGTCGTCCGCCGCAATGCCGCTGCGATTCGCCGACGGTTGCCGGGGTTCGACATCGAGTATATCTGGGTGAGCATCGGCAATCTGAAGGATCATTATCCGGGCAACTGGCTGGACTGTAATTACGAGAGTTTTCTTTCCGGCGTGGAAACACTCGTGGCGGACCTCGGCCGGGACGGGTTCAAGCTGGGGCTTTGGATGGGGGCGTTTTGGATTTGCACGGCGTTGAACAAGCGCATTGAGGAAATGCGGGATGCCTTGTTGAAACGCGATGGCAAACCGATGTTGGTCCGCCCCAAGTGGGCGCACGGTCCTGCCAGCCGGTTGCCCGATGCGCAACGGCCCGGGATGTTCGCGCTCGACCCGACACACCCGAAAACGCATGCGTGGTTGCGCCGCGCGCTTTCGACGTATCACCGTTGGGGCGTGCGTTACTACATGATTGATTTTCTCCACGCCGTGTCCGGCTCGACGCCGGGGCATTTCGTGTATGACGAATGGCACGATCGCCGGCGCATTCCCGGCCCGGACGCCTATCGCGCCGGCTTGCGTGTCGTGCGCGAGTCGGCGGGAGCGGACACCTACCTGCTCGCCAGCAGCGGACCGACCTACCAAAACGTCGGTTTGATGGACGCCTGCCGTGTCGGCACCGATTACGGCGAAGGCCGCGCGTTGACACCGGAATCCTATTTCTATCCCGCCACGTTTGTCATCAATCGCGCCGATTTCTGGACCTCGCATCACGCCGCCATCCGCGCGATGGCCGCCGGTTACTTCACGCACCGGAAACTTTATATCGCCGACTCCGGCAACGTGCTGACTGTGGACAACCCCATCGCAGTCTCCGACGCCCAAATCACTGCAACAATCTTCGGCATCAACGGCGGACCGATGATGCTCGGCGACGATGTGGATCGGATGACCGAAGAACGGCTGGCGCTGGTTCGCAAAAACCTGCCGCGATTGCCGGAATGCGCGAAGCCAGTGGATTTGTTCGACAGCCCGGAGCCGGACTACCCGAAATTATTCCACCTGCGCGTCAAGCGCGATTGGGATGAGTGGCATCTCGTCGCGGTGTTCAATCTCAGTGACGACACGCTTAGCCAGCCCGTCCAGCTTGCCCGGCTCGGCCTCAAGGCAACTGATGAACTGGCTGTCTGGGATTTCTGGAATGAGCGATACGAAGGCTGTCGCAAAGGCGATTTCACCGTCAATGTGCCGCCACGATCCGTGCGGCTGCTGCGCCTCGTCGCATCCCGGCCCCATCCCTGGGTCGTCTCCACCGACATGCACATCCGCCAAGGCCAGGCGGAAATCGAAACCTGCGCGTGGGACGAATCAAAGCGGACGCTGACGATTCGCGCCACGCGGCCCGTGGGCGAAACAGGCAATGTTTTCATTCGCGTGCCGCCGGGGCTGGAGGTGGCGAAGCCGAAAGGATTCTGGATTGCAAAAGACGGCAAGGATAACCATCTGATTGTCCGCTGTCCGTTTGAGTTCACGACCGCGACCGTGGAGAAACGCATCGTATTCGCGCCCCAACGAGGACAATCTCTGCCATGAATAGCCGGCGCCCCTGTGAGCTTTACGACCTTGACGCTGACCGGACACAGACACATAATCTCGCCGAACAATTTCCAAATATCGTGAGAGACCTCAGCGTCAAATGGGAACAATGGGCGAAACAACCAACCAAACAAGGAACCCAATGAACATCAATCGTCGTGATTTCCTGAAATACTCCACTGCCGCCACCGTCGCCGCCTTTATCCCGGCGCGCGCGTTCGGCGCGCACAACAAAATCGCCATCGGCTGCATCGGCGTCGGCGGCATGGGCACCGGCAACATGCGCAACTTCCTCACGCTCGACGATTGCCGGGTCGTGGCCGTGTGCGACACTTACGAAGACCGCCGCCAGAAAGCCAAGGGTCTCGTGGACAAACAATACGGCGACACCGGCTGCGCGATGTTCCGTGACTGGCGCGAACTGATCGCCCGCAAGGATATTGACGCCTTGATGATCGCGCCGCAGGACCATTGGCACGCGCTCATTGCGACCGCCGCCGCCGCGGCGAAGAAAGACATGTATCTCGAAAAACCGACGGGCGTGTCCGTCGAGCAAAGCCAGAAAATCGTCGCCGCCATCCGCAAACACAAACGCGTGTTCCAGGCCGGCACGTGGCAACGTTCGCAGCAAAACTTCCGTCGCGCCTGCGAACTGGCGCGCAACGGTTATCTCGGCAAGCTGCACACTGTCGAGGTGTCCGCGCCCGGACCAAAGTATCAGCCGAAATACACCGGCACGATGGATCCGCAGCCGGTGCCGGACGGTTTTGATTGGAACATGTGGCGCGGCCCCGCCTCGACGCAGCCCTACAATCCCGGCCGCGTGGCGTGGCCGGATTGGTATTTGATCTGGGATTACTGCGCCGGGTTCATCTGCAACTGGGGTGTCCATCACCTCGACATCGCCAACTGGGGTTGCCCGACCTTGGGCAAGGAGCCTTGCGAAATCGAGTGCAAAGGCACCTATCGCAACAAAGGGTTCACCGACAACATTGAGACGTGGAATGCAACCTTCACCTACCGCAGCGGGTTGAAGATGCACTTCGCCGACCCGACCGTGCTGAAGACCGGCACAAAGTTCATCGGCGACAAGGGTTGGGTGTATTGCGACCGTAGCGGCAAGTTTGAGGCCGAACCGGAATCGTTGTTGCGCGTCAAGCTCAAGGACAACGAACTCCACCTGCACGAGT
>CAZNOK010000265.1:0-5731 GCA_964574605.1 uncultured Verrucomicrobiota bacterium | reverse complement strand
AACGCCCTATGGTGACGGCGCGCCTGTGGTTGGCCTGCCTCTTGCCATTGACAGCTAGCGGGCTTGAACTCGGTCTGCCAACCGACAACAACGCTTTGCGACGTGGCGACAAGACGTCGTTCTACCAGCCGACCGCCGAGGGCAGCGTCGAGAGCGGCATGTTCGGCTGCGTCCGACGCGGCGGTCGCCGGTTCCATGAGGGCATTGACATTCGTTGCTTGCACCGGGACAAACGCGGCGAACCGACCGACGAAGTCCGCGCCGTCTCCGACGGCACCGTCGCGTTCATCAACGCCAAGCCCGGCCTCTCCAACTACGGCCGCTACGTCCTGCTCGCGCATCGCTGGGACAGCGTCGCGGTCTATACGCTCTACGCACACCTTGCCAACATTGCCGCCGAATTGAGGATCGGCCAGCCCGTCGTCAAAGGCCAACGGCTCGGCACGCTCGGCCACTCGACCAACACGAAGGAAGGCATTCCGCGCGATCGCGCCCATCTGCACTTCGAGGTGGACTTCCTCCTGAACACCAACTTCCACATTTGGTATCCGAAACGCGAACCGAAAGCGCCGCCGTTTGGAAATTTCAACGGAATGAACCTCTGCGGCCTCGATCCTGCCGCGCTGCTGCTGGCCGCCGGGTCAAAACCGAAGTTGAACTTCGCCGAGTATGTTGCGCGTCAACCGATTGCCTTCACCGTGCTCGTCCCGGCAAAATCATTCCCGTGGTTGAAACTGCATCCAGAACAAATCCAGTCGTCCAGCAATGGCCCCGTCGCCGCCTATGAAATCGGCGCGACGGCGTGGGGATTGCCCGTTGTTGTTTGGCTGCGCAGCGACACCGTCGGCAAACACCTGCCGGCGGTGGTGCGCGTGGACGAAGCGGAACTGGCGCGGCACGGCTGCCGTAGCCTCGTCCAGCGCGCCAAGCGCGGCTGGTCGTTGAGCGAGCACGGACGCCAGTGGCTGGAACTCCTGACCTACACCCCGTGATTTCCTGGTTGTGCGCCGGTCTCCAGACCGCGCACTTCCCTGACCGAAGGTCTCCTCCCCTCACAAACCCGCGGCGCGGTCAGAGACCTGCGCCGAACGGAGCCTGCTGATTTTGCCGCATCAGTCCGACGTCAATGCCGCAATCCGTCGCATGATTTCGCGTCCCACATCCAGATAGACCGCCTTCAACGCTTCGCCGCGCAACTCCTCGAAGTTCGCGGGGAACGGATACTGAAACGGTTCGCCGAAAGTGATCGTCAACTTTGCCGGGCGCGGCAACGACGTGCCGCGCGGCATCGCCTTGTCGGCGCCGAAAATCCGCATCGGCATGATGGTCGCCCTTGAGCGCGCGACAATCATCCCGATGCCGGCGCGGGCTTCCTGAAGCTGGCCGTCCTTGCTGCGCGTGCCCTCGGGAAACATCAGCACGGCCTTGCCTTCGCCGAGCATTCGCAACGCCGCGCGCATCGCCCCGATGTCGCCGCCTTCGCGTTTGATCGGCACGCAATTCCAGCTTCGCAGAATCCAGTTCGCCAGCGGATGACGGAACAACGTGTCGCGCGCCATGAAAAACGCCTCGCGCCGGCAAGCCGCGCCGAATAGTGGCGGGTCAATGAAACTGACGTGGTTGGCAGCGAGAATCACGCCGCCTTCCGACGGGAGGCGGTCGCGGTTGCGGATCGTGCCTCGATGATAGAGTCGGAAGTAGAGCCGGTAGATTCCGCGGCAAAATTGATACCAAAGCGTGCCTTGATTCATCGCGCGATTTTTTCGAGGATGAATTCGACCGCGCGCTCCGGCGGGCTGACGGAATTGTCCACGACCGTCGCGCCGGGCGCGATCTGCAAGGGCGAGGTCGTGCGCGTCGAATCCAGCTTGTCGCGCTGTGCCAGCGCCTCCGCGACGCCATCGGCGCTCGTGGAGATCTGCATCGCGGCGAAATCCTTCTGCCGGCGTTTCGCGCGTTCTTCGGCGTTGGCGTCAATGTAGAATTTGTGCGGCGTGTCCGGAAAAACCACCGAGCCGATGTCGCGCCCTTCCATCACGAGGCTGCCGAACTGCGTCAACGACCGCTGGTGCGCGACCAATATCCGCCGCACCTCCGGCATCGCCGCCACGATGCTGACCTTCTCGGCAACGCGCGGCTCGCGAATGGCGTCGCCGGGGCAGAACCCGTCAATGAACATCCGCGCTTCGTGATTGCGGATTTGGAAATGGATTTTGATCCGGCGCAACATGGCGACGACTTTTGTGGCGTCGTTCGCGTCGAGGCCAAGCTCCAGCGCCTTCCACGTCACCGCCCGGTACATCGCGCCGGAGTCCACGTAGATGAAGCCGAGGCGTTGCGCCAACCTCCGCGAGATCGTGCTCTTGCCGCTCGCCGACGGCCCGTCCACCGCCACGACCGTCACGCGGCCGTTCATACACGAAACCTCAGTTCGTCCCGGAAATGTTTTGCCCGTTTCAACATTGCCTTCAGTTCGATGCTGTCGTTGTTTTCCAACGCCGTCCGCACCTTGCCCAACTCCTCGATCAACGCCTCCAGCGCCCGCCCGATCTCCTGCCGGTTCTGCTGGCAAATCTCCGTCCACATCTCCGTCGGCCCGCTGGCGATCCGCGTCAAATCCTTGAAGCCCGGCCCGACGAAATCCAGCGGATGCGAGCCGTTGTTGCAGACGACGTTGACCACCGCCGCGGCCACGATGTGCGGCAGATGGCTGACCCGCGCCACGATCTCGTCGTGCTCCGTTGGCGAGAGCGTGCGGACGCTGCAGCCGATGGCCTTCCAGAAATCGTGCACCGACTGCAACGCGCCCTTGTCGGTCGTCTCCGTCGGCGTCACGATGCAGACCGCCTTTTCAAACAGGTCCCGGCGCGCCGCCTCGATGCCCGACTGCTCGGAACCGGCCATTGGATGCGAACCGACAAACCGCGGCAAGAATTCGCTCAGCGCAGTCACGACCGGATACTTCACACTGCCGACATCCGTGACGATGCAATCATCCGCCAACTCCGGCTTGAACTGTTGCGCCAGCGACTGCATCGCGCCGATGGGCGTCGCCAGCACAACCAGTTCGGCGTCGGCGACGGCTTTTCGCAGGTCGGTGGTCGCCTCGTCGGCGGCGCCGAGTTTCCAAGCCTCGTCCGCCGCTTCCGGCCGGCGCGCCCAGAGCGCGACGCGCTGCGCGACTTTGCGATGACGCGCCGCGAGGCCGATGGAGCCGCCGAGAAGTCCGGGACCAAGGATGGCAAGTTTGCGAAGCATGGCGCTGGAGTTTGTAGCAACAAACATTTCGTTTGGCAACATCCGTCGCCCCGGCTACAGTCCACCGCAACATGACAAGCGCCTGCCGAATCAACATCCTCGCTGTCCTTCTTCTCTTTGCCGGCTGCGCCACGCAGAAACTTCCACCTCCATCGCAATCACCACCAGCGCCGCCTCCCGCGCCTTCGCCGTCCCAGCAGCCACAGTCGCAGGCGCGCACGACTGAACTGCGCGCCGTCTGGGTCAGCGAGACTGCCAACCTGAATTGGGACACCGCCACTGCCGCGCTTCAGCGCGCCGGGTTCAACACGATGTATGTCAACTTCGCCTCCGGCGGCGCGGCGTTTTATCCGCACAGCGCCGTCCTGCCGAGCGCTGTCGCCAACGACAACATCGCTCGTGGCATCCAACTTGCCCGCCAACGCGGCATCGCTGTCCACGCGAAGATCATCGCCGCATTCATGTTCAAGACGCCGCCGGGTTTCCAACGAAAACTCACTGTCGCCAACCGCATTGAGCGCGGCCCCGGCGGCGCGCCGGTCCTCCAATCCGGCCAGGCGTGGCTTTGTCCGTCGCAAAAAACGAACCGCGACCTCATCACCGGCGCGATCCGCGAAATCCTCGCGCGCTATCCCGTGGACGGCGTCCAACTCGACTACATCCGGTTCTGCGAACAGCCTTCCTGCTTCTGCCCACATTGCCGGCGCGAGTTCGAGCAAGCGCTTGGCAAGCCACTGAAACGCTGGCCGGCGGATGTCATGACCGGCGCGTTCACCAGCCGGTTCATCGAGTGGAAACAGCGGGTCGTCAATGATTGGATGCGTGAGTGCAGCGACGAAGTGCGCCGGGCGCGTCCCGGCGTGCCGGTTTCCGCGGCGGTGTTCGCCGAGCTGGCGCGCGCCCGCGAAGAGAAAGCGCAGGACTGGAAACTCTGGCTCGACCGCGGCTGGCTCGATTACGTCTGCACGATGACCTACACGGCGCCGCTTGCTGATTTCGAGGCGCGCGTCCGCAACCAGTTGGCAACCGTGCCCGGCCAGAATCTTGTCGTCGGCATCGGCAGTTGGAAACTCAGGCAACTCACCGACATCACTGCGCAAGTTGACGTCGTCCGCCGGTACGGAGCGTCTGGCTTCGCGATGTTCAGCTACGACGATTTCGCCGGGCGAAATGTCCTGCCGTCCGTTCGCTGACCTCCGCTGCCGGAACATTTCCGGAACATGGGCCACGAATGAAACACGAATGTAGGGGCGACGCATGCGTCGCCCCTACGCTGAGTCAGGCAAACGAAAGGCGGCCGGAACATTTGGCGGCGCTAACCTTGACTCTTTTCGGGCGCGGGCGCGGGCTGAGGGGCGATGAGAACGCTGCGACACCAACGCATCCTACATTTGGATGGCGACGCGTACTCCGTGCCGAGCGGAGTCGGGCTCGATTCGAGGTTGCGCGGGCGAGTTATCTTTGTCGGGAACGGCGATGCCTAGCAGTGCTTGCCCTGTTGAAATCGTTGGTTGAGAATGGCAACGTGTGAAGCGTTGTCTCCACAAGCAAGACAAGAACGACTCGGCGGTGTACGTTGTACACCACACCCAAACGCAACAGTTCACAGTACTGGTGCTGTTCGGTGCGGGCGTTGACCCTGACTTCCTGACTTCCCTGACTTCTGACTTTTGACTGTGTGCTATTCGAATAGCCCCAATACTCCTTGTTCCGGAGCAGCATAATTACCCCAGTCAATGCCAACTCCGGCAAGCGCAGAGACTGTTGCAAAACTCACTCTGACTTGGTTGGTTCCGACCTGTCCAAACACCCACGGATTATGGATCACATCGTAATAATAGGAAGCCCCGGGCGAGAAGCCTTGCTTCAGATAAGTTCCCATCTCGTTCAGATCAACCTCATCCCCATCCTTCTTACCTTTCTCAAGTGCCCACTGATCAATGGCAGCATCCAGCATGCGCACGTCATTCATTACGCGCCGGCCTTGCGACTGTTTTCGCGCTTTCACGAACCCGGGAATCGCGAGTGCGGCCAGTAAACCCATGATGGCTACAACGATCATGATTTCCACGAGGGTAAAGGCACGGATATTATTATGATTGCGGATTGTACTATGCATTGCCTTTCCTTTCGTTGATTGTTGGTTTGTGCGGCTTTGGTGTGGAACTAGCAAAGTCAACGCCAGCAATATCCATGTTGCCAACAAGGTTCAGCGCGGCACGAAACTTATTTGAGTTCGAGTATTTAGCCGCGCGAAATCGCTCGTGAGTTGTGTGAAGCTGCGTGAAAGTGCGCGGAAGCAGAAGGAATAAAATCACACGTCGCTTACAGAATTGTCAGCGGCATGGATTACGTGAACAACTTTAGAAAACGCCGAGGAGTATGACGGCTGGTCGTGTTACCTCACTTAGAGCGCACTAAACCCACATTTACCGGATATGCTTCACAATCCGCAGGCAACAATCTATAGTTC